>CAMNND010000084.1 GCA_946545035.1 uncultured Clostridium sp.
TAAATGTAAATTCACTTCCACTTCCATTACCTTTTCTTGTACCCATAAAACAATAACACCTCATTGTTTATGTTAACATAAATATATAAATTTGTCAATTATAGTTGACAATAATAAAAAAACGTATTATAATAAAGCTCTGTTCAAAAAAATCTTCAAGAAAGGCTGGTAACAAAACCATGGAACAGAAAATCGTTAAGGAAACTTTTTCCAACGAAATCCGGGAGATTGTGAATAACGTCTCCCTCCACGCAACCACCCACGGCAACTACGAGGTTATCTCCCAGGAGAGCTCCAATGATATGGTGCTGATTGTCACAAACCGCACCTATCTTCTGGACATGGAGGAGATTGCGCTCGCACTCAGCAGCGCTGACCACATCGTTCGTTACCTGAAGGGTACCAACTTCCTCTCTGTGGAGAAGAACCCTTACCCCACTCCGGAGGCAATCCCTGACAAGCTTGCATGCACTCCCATCTCTTTTGCGGAGGCCATCAAGAAGCTCAAGGGTTACAAGGATCAGGTTGAGGTCGTTCTTCCCGAGGATGCAGAGGTTAACTGCGCTACTGTCGTTGCAAAGCAGAGCTGGATGAGACCTGTTCTCTCCGAGATTGCTATGATGCTGAGCACCGGCGGCATGTTCGTTAACTATCACGAGGGTTGTAACTTCATCGAGTTCGAGGAGTGCATCGAGTATGAGGTGACAATGCCTATCATCAGAATCAAGACCAACTTCCACCCCAACGAGGCAGCAGTGCTTGCTGTTGATAAGGTGGCTATGGGCTGATCATCTGCGTGATATAGGGAAAAATGCGTGTGTACAAAGAAGAGCCCGGCGTGTTTATGCGCCAGGCTCTTTTTTGTTTATATATATATAATTAATATTATAGCTCAGCCATTACTTTAAATATTTAAGATATTAAAGTAATTTTATAAGCTCTCCCATATCTTTACCTTGAACTTTAGGTATTTCTATAATTTCAAATTTGCTTACTTTATCACCAAATTGTATTTCTATAATGTCTCCAACTTTAACTTCATAACTTGGCTTAACAACTTTTCCATTCACAGAAACTCTACCATTATCTGCCGCTTCATTAGCAACAGTTCTTCTTTTGATTACTCTTGATATTTTCAAAAATTTATCTAATCTCACACTAAACCTTCTTTCTAGCTTTTATTTATGAACCTTACGCTTAACACTCAATCATTTTGTTTAATCTAACAGAATAAATATATTTCTTAGATACATTTTGATCTAGCGATTTTTCTAATGCTCTAGCATAAAGCTCTAACTGCTTTGTATATTTATTTACTAAGCTTTGCTCTTCACCTTCTTCAACCCAGTCTGTTTTATAATCTACAAGAATAATTTCATCATTATTGTTTATATAGTATAAATCTATAATACCTTGTACCAAAACATTCTCATTTGAATCGTCATTATATATTTCACCAGACTTTAAATTAATATAGAAAGGTTGCTCTTTGTATACTTTCTTTGCTACCTTTAATTCATGCCATAAGTTAGACTTAGTATATTCAACAAGCTTAAACTTATTAATAGCATTTTCTTCAAGCTCAGTAATGATATTTCTATCAACTAAGTCTTTAACAAAGTTATCTATATCAGCTCTTGTATAATCTCTTGTATGATCTAATCTTTGGAAGCATAAGTGCATTAATGTACCTTTCTCAGCACCAGTTAATTCTTGCTCTTCATTTAAAAATTTAGGTTTTGCCATTTCTCTTGTTTCAATATTTTGATTATTATTCTCATCTAGCTCTTCAAGAGAAATAATTTCTTCATCGTTTACTTCATTTGCCATTTGCTTCACTTTTGTAACAGAAGTTTTAGTTGGAACAGCAACTGAATTTATATATCCATAAACCCACATCATATTTTTCTTTAGAAGCTCTACATCTTCTTTCTTAACATTTTTAGATTTTTCATTAAGCTCTTTAATAATATCTATTTCATTATTCTCTGCAGTATCAGTAGAAAGCTCTTTAAGTATATCTTGTTTCTTATATGTATTTAATTCAATATAATCTTTTATAATGTCTTTGTTATTCAAATATACAAGCGTAATCCAATCTAAATACGTTTTATATTTCTTAAGAACTGAAGAATTAATATTCTTACCCATTGTTCCTTTATAAGTATCAATTAAATCCTGCTTTTCGTTATATGTTTTATCCCAGTCTTTTGAAATACCAGTTATAATAAGTTTTTCTTTAGCTCTAGTCAAAGCAACATATAAAACTCTCATTTCTTCTGATAAAGATTCAACTTTAGTCTTAATCTTTATTGCATCTTTAGCAAGTGTATCGTACTCAATAAAACGCTCTTTATTGATGTACTTTGGTCCAATTCCAAGCTCTTGATGAAGTAATATACTTCTATTTAAATCTTGCATATTAAACTGTTTTCCTGTTCCACATAGATATACAACTGGAAACTCCAAACCTTTACTTTTGTGAATACTCATAATTCTAATAACATTTTCATTCTCGCCAATAAGCTTAGCAGATGATAAGTCTCCACTGCTTGTATGAAGCTTATCTATAAAGTTAATAAAATTAAATAGTCCTTTAAAACTTGCAGACTCATATTGTTTAGCTCTTTCAAAAAGCATCTTTAAATTAGCTTGTCTTAATGCTCCGTTTGGCATAAGTGTTACGTAGTTATAGAATCCTGTATCTATGTATATTTGCCAAATAAGTTCATCTAAAGACATATATTTTTCCTCTGCTTGCCATCTCTTTAAATTAGATATAAAGTTTTTAATCTTTTGAACAAGCTCTGTATCTCCGTCATACTCTTTTAACGATGTATAAAAAGCTTGCTTTTTGTTTTTCAATCTAATTTTAACAAGTTCGTTATCCGTAAAACCAGCAATACTAGATCTTAGAACTGTTACTAAAGGTATATCTTGCAATGGATTATCTATTATTTTAAGAACAGACATAATAGTTTGTATCTCCATGGATTCTAGGTATTCCGATGATACATCACTAAATACAGGGAAATTTAGTTTAGCTATTTCACTTTCATATATTGGTGCTGATACAGAGGTAGCTCTTAGAAGTACGACAATATCCTTATAAGTAATATTTCTATACTCCTTAGTCTTCTTATCAAACACCATATAATCGCTTTCTAAAAGCTTCTTAATGTTATTTGCAACATATCTAGCCTCAAGAACAACATCTTCAATACGCTCTTGATTCGAAGAATCTTCTTCTTCCTCATCATCCCCTTTAAAAACGTTTATCTCTGGCTCTTTTAAATCAATAACATGTATCTCCGTCTTTCCAGCATAATTTTTTACAGATTCCTCTGGATTTTTATAGTCAGCTCCAAGGTTTAGAAATTCATTTTCGTTATAATCAATATCTCCAAGTTTATTGCTCATGATATTTTCAAATATTATATTTGTAACATCGAGAATATTTGATCTACTTCTAAAATTTTTAAATAACTGTATCTTTTGTCCAGAAGTAATTCCTTCATCTTTTAAATTATATTTGCTATATTTATCCAAGAATAAATCTGGGCATGCTTGTCTAAACTTATAAATACTTTGCTTAACATCTCCAACCATAAAGATGTTATTTCCTTTTGAAACACTTGTTAAAATATACTCTTGGACGTAGTTGCTATCCTGGTACTCATCAATTGCTATTTCTTGAAATTTCGATTTATACTTTTTAGCAACATCTGTATCAGAAATCGAACCATCATCATTTCTTTTTACAAGTATCTTAAGAGCAAAATGCTCTATATCATTAAAGTCTACTATATTCTTTTCTCTTTTCTTTGCTGCAAATTTCTCCGAAAATTCAAGTATAACCGCTTCAATCGCTTTTAGAATATCATACATGCTGTAGATATTTTCATAAGCTTCTAATGAGTTATATGCTCTTACATTTGCTGTTATATCATTAAACTTTTTCTTAACACTATCTCTAATAGATTTAGCTGTATCTTTAAGTTCAGATTGAATTTTTCTATCTGTTGGCCAAGTATCAAATACTTTGGTTCCAGCAATTTCATTACACTTATCCCATGAATTAATATTCTCAATCATATACTCTAAATTAATTATATCTTGAGAAATTACAACCTTATATTTTAAAAGCTCTTCATCTTTCATTAAGTTTCTTTCAACTCGTTTTAGACGAAGTACAAAATCTTCAAGATTTTCTTTTAAATCATCAAGCAATATCTTTCCCCATATAGTATCAGCAAAATTATCTGTTTTCTTAATATTAAAAGCTTCAATGTGTTCCTTAAGCCATACTTCCGGGAAAGGGCTACTTTGTATATAGCCATAAATCTTTAAAATAAGTTCCTTTAATGGATCATCATCTATGTACGTTGTATATGTATTAATAAGCTTTAAGAAATCCTTATCATTATTAACATACTTGCTCTCAAATATATCGTCAATAACCTCTTGTTTTAAAAGCTCTACTTCTGTTGTGTCAGCAACTCTAAAGTTAGCTGACACATCAATTTCAAAGAAATTATTCCTAATTACATCTAAACAGAATGAGTCTATTGTACAAATGCTAGCCTTATTAATCAAAATAAGCTGCCTTTGCAAATCTTTATTATCTGGAAGCTCCTCCATTTTTTTATAGATTGCTTCCAAAATACGCTCTCTCATTTCACTAGCAGCAGCATTTGTAAATGTTACTACTAAAATTTTATCTATATCAACATTTTCATTAATAACTTTATTAATTATTCTCTCAACTAAAACAGCAGTCTTACCACTACCAGCAGCAGCAGCTACTAATATATTTGAACCACTATCATAAATAGCATCTTGTTGCTCTTTTGTCCATTTAACATCTGCCATGATTTTTCTCCTTTTGCATAAGATATCTATATAATATCATTTTTATTTCTTTCTGTGAATATTTTTTTATTTCAATCAAATAATAACTTTATATTATAAAATAAATTTATTTCAGGAGACAGATTATGAAAAATTCATATAAGTATATAAAGTTATCTATCACTTTATTATTTCTTTTATCAAATGTATTTATTCTTTCTTCTTGCAATAATGAAAATAATCAGAGCCAAAATAAACAAGAGCAAAATAACAACTATAACAATATTCAAGCTGA
>CAMNND010000085.1 GCA_946545035.1 uncultured Clostridium sp.
GATAAGAAATTTGGAAGTGATATTTTTATTTCAAAGAATAACTTTGGAGGAGCTAAAAAAAGAGAAAAGGTAGTTGTTAAAATTACTAAATACCCTGAACATGGAAAGAAAGCAGAAGGAAAAATTGTTGAAGTAATTGGTAATGTAGATATGGCTGGTGTGGATATGATGTCACTAGTAAAAGAATATGACCTACCATATGATTTTCCAGAGCCAGTATTAGATGAAGCAAGAGCTATAGATGGAAAGATAAGCTCTGAAGAGCTTAAAGGAAGATTAGATTTAAGAGATACTTTATTTTTTACTATTGATGGAGAAGATGCCAAGGATTTAGATGATGCAGTATCTGTAAGTAAAAATGAATCTGGAAATTACAATTTGATAGTAAGTATTGCAGATGTTAGTCACTATGTAAAAGAAGGCTCTGAACTTGATAGGGAAGCTATCTTAAGAGGAACAAGTATATATATGATGGATAGAGTAATTCCAATGCTTCCAAAAGAGCTATCAAATGGTATCTGTAGTTTAAATGCACATGAGGATAGATTAGCTCTATCTGTTATAATGGAAATTGACAAGAGCGGCAGAGTTGTTTCATCTGATATTCGAAAATCTGTTATAAATGTAAGAGAAAGAATGTCATATACAGGTGTATATAAAATAGTTCGTAAATTAGATGGTGAGAAACTTTCTGATGAAGAATTAGAAAGTATAGATAAATATTCAATATATGATAAAGACTTTTCAGATATGATAGAGCTTGCTAAAGTACTTAAGAATAAAAGAGTTAAAGATGGTGCTCTTGACTTAGACGTACCGGAAAGTAAAATAACTCTTGACGAAGATGGAATTGCAATTGATGTTAAGAAATATGAAGTAAATTTTGCAAACGAAATCATAGAGCAATTTATGCTTATAGCAAATGAAGTGGTAGCGGAGAAGTTTTACTGGTTAGAAGCACCTTTTATATACAGAGTTCATGAAACACCAGATCCTGATAAAATAGATGAACTTAATAAGTTTTTATTTAATATTGGATACAAGGTAAAATACAATAAAGATAGTATTCATCCAAAAGCTTTTGCAGATGTACTAGAAAATGTAAAAGGAACGCAAGAGGAGATGGTTGTTTCAAACCTAGTATTAAGAACATTAAAACTTGCAAGATATGAATCAACAAACAAAGGACACTTTGGTATAGCTAGTAAGTTTTATTGTCACTTTACATCTCCAATTAGAAGATATCCAGATCTATTTATTCATAGGGTTATTTCTAAATATATTGATTGTAATTATAATGTAGATGAAAAAAATATAAACAAATATTCTGAGCAGGCAGCAACATATGCTGAAAGATCATCTGAAAGGGAAAAAATCGCCCAAAAAGTAGAGCGTGAGAGCGAAGATATTAAAAAAGCTGAGTATATGCGAGATAAAATTGGTAATGAATACGAGGGAATAGTTTCAAGCATTACATCATTTGGAATATTTGTTGAGCTTGAAAATACGGTAGAAGGACTAATTAGATTTGAAAACCTTGGTAATGAATATTTTATATACGATCCAGACAGAAAAATACTTGCAGGGGAGCATACAAATACTGTATATAAAATAGGGCAAAAGGTTAATATTAGAGTAATTGAAGCAAACAAGGAACTAAGACGTATTTCATTTGAAATTGTAAAGAGCGAAGGACAAGCTAGTAGTTCAAAAGAAATCGAAGAAACAATATAAAACATGAGTTGATATTTGAAGGTTTACAGAATTTCCAAATATCAACTTTTAGTTTACGAAAATAGCAATTATTTTCATTATTTTTACGAAAATACTTGCCAAAACGGCACAATATTATGTATAATAGTAGATATTATTTTATATTGTACAGTATTGCGTTCATTTTCAAAAATGAACTTAAATAGTGTCAAATATTAAACGGGGAAAATTTCAGAAAATGTAAGAAAATTCTCTAAACTCAATTAATTAGATGGAGGAATATAATGGAAGAGTTAGATCTTAAAAAATTGATAAGCATTTTTTGGAACAAAAGATTACATATAATGGTAATTACACTTATTGCTGTTATAATAGGAGCTATTTATTCATTTTATTTTGTAACACCTAAATACCAATCATATACTACACTTGTATTAGTAAAGGCTGTTGAAAATGAAGAAACAAATACAAAAACACTTACTTCATCAGATGTAGGTTTAGCAAAGAGCTTAATTGGTACATATAGCCAACTTGCTAAAAGTAAATCTGTATTGAGACCTACAATAAATAATTTACAATTAAATGAGAGCGAAGATACTCTTGTAAAGAAAATTACAGTTACAGAAATCAATGATACTGAAATGTTAAGAATTACTGTTAAAGATGAAAATCCAGTTAAGGCTATGAAAATTGCTAATGAGTTAACTAAGGTTTTTGCTGAAAAAGTATCAGAGATGTATGTCGACAACGTATATATTGTTGATGAGGCAGAAGAATCAATAGTGCCATGCAACATTAATCATGTAAAGGACATTTTAATATTCTTTGTAATCGGTATTGTTATTTCAGCTGTTTATGTTTTAATAGCAAATATGTTTGATACAACAATTAAAGATTCAGATGATGTTGAAAATAGTGTTGAACTTACAACATTAGTATCAATACCTTTTGTAAATGATGAAAAACAAAAAGGAGGTATATACTAATATGAAAAACGAACTTATAACTTTTGTTTCACCAAAGACACAAATATCAGAAGTATTTAGAACTTTAAGAACTAATATTCAATTTATGAATGTTGATGGAAAGTTAAAATCATTATTAGTAACAAGTACTGTTCCTGGAGAAGGTAAGAGCTGGGTTTCTGCAAACCTTGCAATTACATTCGCTCAAGCTGGTAAAAGAGTATTGATAGTTGATGCCGATATGAGAAAAGGTAGACAACATGATTTATTTGAATTAAAGAATACTAAAGGATTATCTAACTATTTAATCATGACAACGAAGGAAAGTAGCTTAGATTCAATTGGAGAATATATCCAAAATACATTAGTCGATAATCTATATGTTATGACTGCTGGTATGGTACCACCAAACCCATCAGAATTATTAACAAGCCAAAAGATGGTTGACTTAATCAAATATCTAGAAAAAATATTTGATATTGTTATATTTGATGGAACACCAAGTACTATAGTTACTGATGCTATCATATTATCTAAATTTGTTAACACAACACTAATTGTTGCTGGACACAAAATAACAAAAATAGATGATTTAAATCAAGTTAAAAGAAATATTACAAATGTTGGAGGAAGGATTGCTGGTGTTGTACTGAATAAAATGCCAACAGTTAAAAGAAAATCAAAGAACGGTTACTATTATGAAAGAGCTATTATTGCTACAAAGAAGAGCAATAATAAATTAATTAATAAGCTAACTAAAAAATCAACTCCCGCTAAGAAAATTGAAGATAACGAGATTAAAGAAGTTAAGAAAAAATTAAATTCTGTTGAGAAAGAAAATGATACAAAGAAAGATAAACAAGAAGATATTGATATCAATGTTGTACTAAAACAATTATCTCAATACTTAACAGAAAATGATAAAAAATAAAATATTATAGAAGGGGAAGAAAATGATAGATATACATTCTCATATACTTTATGATGTGGATGATGGATCAGTTTCTCTAGAGAATTCAATTGAAATTCTAAAAAAAGCAGAAGATGCTGGATTTACTGATATTATATTAACACCACATTTTATTGAAGGATACTATGAGAACATCAAGTCAGAAATCGGTCCTAAAATAAAGGATTTAAAGCAAGCTTCATATGGAGAAAATATTGAAATAACATTACATCATGGAAATGAAATATTTTTAACAGAAAATAGCCCAAAGCTAGTATACGATTGCAAAGCAGCTACTTTAGCAAATAGTAGATATGTTTTATTTGAAGTACCATTTACTACGAGGATGATGAATTTAGAAGAAATCCTATCTGAGTTTATAGAAATGGGATGTATACCGGTTCTTGCACATCCAGAAAGATTTTCATTTATCCAAGAAGATCCTGCAAGTCTAATTAAATTATTAAAAATGGGGGTTCTTGCTCAATCAAATTATGGAAGCTTTATTGGAATGTATGGAAAAGAAGCTAAAAAGACTGCAGAGATTTTATTAGAAAATCGATTAGTGCAATTCTTAGGATCTGATACACATAGACATGGGCATATTTATGAAAATATCGATAAAATTATAAAAAGACTTGAATCTATAACTGGAGATAGTAAATATATAAATGACTTAACAACAAATAATCCAAGATGTATCATAAATGATATGGATATATATGTTGAATTTCCAGAGACACTAAAAGAGAAGAAAAATGTATTTTTCTTTTTCTAAATAATAAAAAACCGTACTATATGCAGTACGGTTTTTTTATTATTTTAATGCATTAATAGGGATATCTCTCATATAGGTATTGAATAAAATAGTTATAATTATCTTCTTTTATATTTATAAAAACTCCGGAGTCTATGCTAACCCATAAATTTGTGTTTAAAAAACAGTCTTTATTATCAATAAAGGCTGCTATTATATCTGCCATATCAATAGGATTATTATATTCTTTTTCCCAATAAGAAGAGCTGTTTAGCTCAATTTGATCATCAAAAAAAGACTTTAAAAAATCTATCAATTCATTTGAATCTGTACTATAAAATTTTAATTTTGAATTCATATTAAATCTCCAGTTAATTATTATAAAATTAGTATTTGTATAATACAAAAATGTATTCAAAAAGTAATAAAAAAAATATTAATTAGTAAATCATGGTAAAAGAGAAACTTTAAACGAAGAATTTTGTATGCTTGCAAGCTTTATTACAAAAAAATTACATATGTCATATATCAAATAGGTGCATTGACTTTAAATATCTAATAATGATATACTTAGTGCGATAAAAATCGCAAAAGAGGAGGACAAAAAATGTTTAAAGAACGAAGTTACAAAAGAAAAACTATA
>CAMNND010000086.1 GCA_946545035.1 uncultured Clostridium sp.
AAATACCATTCTCGATTTTCTTCATCAGCTCTTGCTCTACTTGCAATGTTACCACTTGATTCACTTGGAAGCTCTATTCCTGTTTTCCTTCCAAGACCAAAGTAGCTTGCGTAACTCGATAATGTATCAATTCCAATTCTATTTCCAACTTCATAGAAAAAATAATTACATGAATGTTCAATAGCTTCTGTTACATTTAATGCCCCATGGCCACCTCTATATTTTGTATAATACCAACACACTGGTTTATGCGCATATGGATATACACCAGAGCAATTTATACGTTCTCCATTTGATATTTTACCGGTTTCAAGTCCAGCCATTGCTGTTATCATTTTAAAAGTTGAACCAGGAGCATATGCCCCACTTATTGCCCTATTGTATAATGCCTGCTCGTCATTGTATTCTTTATATTTTTCACTGCTGATACCATTTACAAATAATTGTGGTTCAAAATCTGGATAACTTGCTAAAGCTAGAATTTCTCCTGTTTTAGTATTCATTACAACAACTGCTCCGGCTGTTGCTTCACTTGTTTCAGCATAACCACCATTTGATATCTTTTCTATATCATCTTTTAATGCTTTTTCAGCAACAGCTTGAATATTTGCATCAATTGTTAGCTGTACATCGGCACCAACCACTGGCTCTTCCGTAATATACTCACCAGTAATGTTTCCGTTAACATCCATATCAATCTGTCTTATGCCATTTTTTCCTCTTAAGTATTTTTCAAATACGTATTGTATTCCAGTCTTACCAATTAAATCATTATCCGAATACCCTTCATTTTTTTTCAATTCTTCTTGTGTAATCTTTCCACAATATCCTAACAAATGAGAAGCTAAGCTTCCATAGTTATATGTAACAACTGGAGTTGTTACAATATCAATTCCATAAAAATCACCATTTCTCTCACTAAAAATTAATACAGAATTTTTACTAATATTATTGGCAATTTCAACTGGTCTTACATTACTATATCCTTTTTGTGTAATTTCATATCTAATTGCCATGATTTTTCTTACTTCGTTAATATCTTCATTTTTAATTTGATATTTATCTTTAAGAGCGTAAAAACATTCTTCCGCTGTATATTCTTCTTTTAGATTATTATTCTTTTTCCACCTTTTTATAGATTCTTCACTATCTGTAGAAAAACCAAATGGTTCAACGGTTAAAATTAAATTGTCTATATTCTTATCACCATTTGACTCTAATACATTTATTATATTTAAGATATTATTATTTAGTTGTTCGTTATCGTTTGTTGTTCTATACAAATTAAGTGTAAATCCTGTACTTGTTGTCACAAGTTTAACACCTTTTGCATCCAAAATTTCTCCCCTGTCGGCAGTAATTATCGTTTCTCTCGTCAATCTTGAATTTGACAAAATACGATACTCATCACCATGAACAAGTTGAAGATTTGCAAGTTGGCAAATCAAAATAAAGCCAATTACAAGGACAATGGCTGTAAGTATGTTAAATCTTAAATTAGAGCTTCTTCTATTATTGTCTTCCAATTGACTCACCTTTCTTTAAAAATATTTTGTTATTGCATCATTTCCATTAAATGTATCATCAGCAATAATCCCTATTCTATTTATTATTGGATATAAGATTATAATTAATATAGCATTAAATAATAATTCTATTGAAAGTGTCGTTACAAATTGTATAAAAGCTATATGTGATGAATAAAACATATATCTGTAACATACACGCAACAACTCATACCCACCAGTTGTTATTGAACTCATTATTATTAATGTAATTTTACTATTTTTTGGAAACCTTTTTTGTAATAATTCTCCAGAATAACCAATTAGCATAAACAATATTGCTGATATTCCTATAGAGTTCGAATATAAAAAATCAGTAAATAATCCGATTATAAATCCTACAATTTGTCCAACTTTTGAATTAGTATTTAGCCCAATAATCAATATCAAAACAACAAATAAATTTGGCTGAACCCCTCTTATAGTGAACCAACTGAAAAAATTTGTCTGTAAAAAATATATTAGAAAATATACTATTATGAAATATAGAATTACTCTAGCTTTTTTCAATTTTGGCCTCCTATTTCTGATTTTTTATAACGACAATATTACTTAAATTATCAAAATCTACAGCTACATCAATATAAACATATCTGTTAGTTTTATTTTGTGTATTAACTATTTCTCCTACTTTTCCAATATTAATATTCTTTGGATAAATTCCGCCTAAACCAGACGTAATGATACTATCTCCTTCGTTTATTACTACATCATTATCGATATATGTTCCCTTAATCCTCTTATTAGTATCTAGTTGACCTCTAGCAACCAAGCTTTTTTCCGAATTTGATATGAATCCGCTTACAACACTTGCTGTGTCAACGATTGTTTGTACCTTTGATGAATTACTTTCAACTGAAACGACGTACCCTACTAAACCTTTTTCAGCAACCACAGTCATTCCAGCTTTTACACCATCATCACTTCCAAGATTAATTACAATTATCTTGCTATAATTTGAAAAATCTTTTTGTATAACATATCCAGGTATAATCTCGTATTCTTTATAATTGTCTGCTAACTTTAGCTGCTCTTTTAAAGTTTTATTTTCAGCTTCAATGGCAACCAATTTTTGATTATCAGATTTTAATCTCTCATTTTCGCTCTTTAATTCTTCATTCTCTTTTTTTACTGATTCAAGAGACGAAAAGTATTCATCATTACCTTTAATTTTATTGCTTAAATTTATAAATCCATTCTGTACAGATCTTGAAATCTTTACAAATGGATTTGTTATTTTTCCAACTATATTTTGATCTAAATTTGTACAAATAACTAAAAAGATGAGAATTAATATGGTTATAATAAACCCTACTTTTCCGTTTTTACCATCTCTATTCATTCTAGTCTCCTATATTATCTATGTCTTCTTGAATTTACAAAAACATTCTTTAGCTTATCAATATCAGCTAGTGTCTTTCCGGCTCCCCTTACAACGCAATTTAGTGGCTCTTCTGCAATATATACTGGCATTCCAGTATAATCCATTAATAGCTTATCTAAGTTTTGTATAAGAGCCCCACCTCCTGATAAAATAATTCCTTTTTCCATTATATCTGAAGATAGCTCTGGTGGAGTCTTTTCAAGCGTCAATTTTACTAGGTCAACAATTTTCATGATAGACGCATTCATAGCATTTAATATCTGTGAAGAATATAAAGTAACAGTTTTAGGAAGACCTGTTGCATAATCTCTACCTCTAACCTCCATTGACATATCTGTCATTAATGGCTTTGCACATCCTATATTTTTCTTTATTTCTTCAGCAGTTGTCATGCCAATTGCAAGGTTAAGCTCTCTTTTAACGTAGTTAACAATGTCTTCATCAAGCTCATCTCCAGCAGTTTTAATTGAATAGCTAACAACAATTCCTCCAAGAGAAATAACTGCTACTTCAGTTGTTCCTCCACCAATATCAACAATTATATTTCCACTTGGTTCAGCCACATCAATATTTGCTCCAATAGCAGCAGCCATTGGTTCTTCAATTAGATAAACCTCTCTAGCACCAGCCTGTAATACTGATTCTTGAACAGCTCTTTCTTCAACTTCTGTTATTCCAAAAGGAACACCAACAACAACCCTAGGTTTTGTTATATTATACTTTCTACATACTCTTGAAAGTATATCTTTTAACATTAACTGGGTTGCAGTAAAATCAGCAATAACACCATCTTGTAATGGTTTTACTGCTTTTATATTTTCAGGAGTTCTTCCAAGCATATCTTTTGCTTCAAATCCTGTTGAAAGGATTGCTCCTGTATTTTTATTTATTGCTATAACTGAAGGTTCATTAAGTACAATTCCTTTTCCCTCAATTGTAACTAGTGTATTTGCAGTTCCTAAGTCTATTCCAATATCTTTTGATACTAAATTAAATAGGTTAAATTTAAACATTATTAACTCCTCTTTTCAAAAAAATACTTGTATAACTTCCATCGCCAATAACAATATGATCTATTAATTCTATCCCCATTATTTTCGACGCCTTTTCTATTCTTTCGGTTATCTCAAAATCAGCAAAACTTGGCTCCGGATCTCCACTTGGATGATTATGTATTAGTAATATTTTAGGTGCACCAATTTGAATTGCCTCAGCCATTATATCTTTAGGATTTACTTGTGCAGAACTTGTCCCTCCATATGAAATATCTACTATTTTCATGATAATATTTTTAGTATTTAGTAAAACTAATTTGACAATCTCTCTTTTTTCACGACCTAATTCATCCATAAAAATATTTGCTATATCTTTTGTATTTTTTATCTGAATTTTTGTATCATTTATTGGTCTCGACATCCTCTTAGTTAATTCGCATACAGCTTTAAGCTGTATTGCTTTAACTTTACCAATTCCTTGAATATTCATAAATTCTGCAAGTGTTATATCTTGTAACTCTTTTAAATTATTATTTATTTTAGATAGAATTATATTTGATATATCAATTGCCGTTTGTTCTTTTGTTCCATTCTTAATTATTATTGCCAATAATTCAGAATTTGATAACATTTTTTCACCATACAATTCCAATTTCTCGTATGGTCTCTCTGTTACAGGTAGCTCTTTTATTTTCATAAAAATCCTTTCTGCCCCCATAACCCCTATATTAATAAGAAAAAATTATATACATTTTCTATAAATGATTATAGCTATTATCATTCCTATAATACTAGAAATATTTAGTTTTATTAGTAGTGAAAATGATAGTTTTATAACACTTAAATCTAATGTTAAAGGATCTGTTAATCCAAACTCTTGCCCATAAGCAAGCCACCATAAACCACTAGATTTACCTGCTACTTCTCCAAGTAATCCTCCAACTACTATTCCTGATAATATAAATACAATTAATATCCATATACTTTTATCCTTTGTTGACATATCTAATTTCCTCCTATTATATCTTTTAAACCTTCCACATTATATCGTGTTAT
>CAMNND010000087.1 GCA_946545035.1 uncultured Clostridium sp.
TTGGTGGAACAAGAGATGGTATTACAGCTATCCAAGTTGATATCAAAGTTGATGGTTTATCATATGAAATAATTGAAGAAGCATTTAATAGAACTGAAAAGGCTAGAATTCATATATTAGATGATATTATGGCACCTCAAATTGCTGAGCCAAGACCAGAAATTTCTAAGTATGCACCAAAGATTTTATCTACAAAGATTTCTGTTGATAAAATTAAAGATGTTATTGGCTCAGGTGGAAAAGTAATTAACAAAATTATCGAAGAAACAGGTGTTAAAATTGATATCGAAGAAGATGGACAAGTATTTGTTTATTCTTCAGATATTGATGGAGCTAATAAAGCAATGAAGATGATCAAAGATATTGCTAGAGAAATCGAAGTAAATGAAATTTATGATGGTGTTGTAACAAAAATAATGCCATTTGGAGCATTTGTTGATTTAGGTGGAAAAGAAGGATTACTTCATATTTCTAAAATCTCAAGCAAAAGAGTTGAAAAAGTTGAAGATGTTCTTTCAATCGGTGATGAGGTAAGAGTAAAAGTATACGAGATAGATAGCCAAGGAAGAGTAAATTTAACAATGAAAGACTTAGAATCTGCAGCTCATGAAACAGAGAATAACGAAGTTACAGAGTAAAATAATAAAAGGAAAAGTTTTAACTTTTCCTTTTTCTATTATATAAATTTGTTTTTGTATCCTAATTTGTAAAAAAAAAGAACAAATTGTTGAAAAATAAATTAATTGTAAGTATAATATATAATGTATATTAATAAAAAAGGAGATTGAAATGGAGTATTTATTTATATTACAACAAGCTTTAATATGGCTAGTTACAATCTATTGGCTATATCAGTTTGTAATCAGTTTATGTTCATTTGTAAAAGTAAAAGATAAACCATTACTTGTAGATAAAAATCATAGATTTATGCTAATTATACCAGCACATAATGAGGAAGCTGTTGTAGGAAACTTAGTTGAGAGCTTAAAGAAATTAGATTATCCTAAAGATTTATATGATATATATGTAATTGCTGACAATTGTACAGATGCTACTGCAAAAGTAGCTAAAGAAATGGGTGCAATTGTTTATGAGAGATTTGATGAAAAACACAAAACAAAAGGATATGCTCTTCAATGGTTTTTACAACAAAAAATAGAAGAAGATGCACCATACGATGCTTTTTGTATATTTGATGCAGATAATATTGTTGACGATCAATTCTTAAAAGTAATGAATAGAAAGTTATGCCAAGGAGAAGACGTTGTTCAAGGATATAAGGATATCAAAAATCCATCTGATACATGGGTATCAGCAGGATATGCAATATTTTATTGGACAATGCATAGATTTTATCATTTAGCAAGATATAACATAGGTCTATCTCCATTAATGAATGGTACAGGGTTTATGGTTAAATTTGATGTTATCAAGCCAGAAGGTTGGAATACAAAAACATTAACTGAAGATATCGAGTTTTCATTAAAAAGAATTATAAAAGGAAAGAAACTTGGTTGGGCAAAGGATGCTATAGTATATGATGAACAACCAGTTGGTTTCAAACAATCATGGATTCAAAGAGAGAGATGGACTGTTGGACATATGCAATGTTTACGAGAATATACTAAGCCATTAGCGGAAGCAGTTGCTGAGCATAAAACGGTAATGAACTTTGATGGTTTATTATACTTACTTGGAACAGCACCAATGCTTGTACTTACTTTACTATTAGTAATACTAAACGTTGTTTTATTTGCAACTGGTGAAATGGATTCAATTGATTTCTTAATTCAAATACTAAAATATGTAGTACCAACTGTACTTGTATTACCATTTATGGGATTTGTTGTAATGTATCTTGAAAAGAAAAAGATTAGGCCAATGCTTAAAGGTTTATTCTTATTCCCAGTATTTATGGGATCATGGCTTTTAATAAACATTAAATGTTTGTTTAAAAGAGATACAGAATGGAAGAAAATTGAACACAATAATAATAAAAAGATTGATGAAATACAATAAAAAGAGCCTGGATTACATCCAGGTTTTTTTATAAGTGGAGGAAATATGGAAAAAGGTCATTATACATATATGCTAAGATGTGCTGATAATACGATATATAGTGGTTATGCAGTTGACCCAATTGCAAGGCTTGAAAAACATAATAGTGGAAAGGGCGCAAAATATACAAGAGCAAGACGTCCTGTTAAGCTAGTATACTTTGAAAAATTTGAAAATAAAGGTGATGCATTAAGAAGAGAAATTGAGTTTAAGAAGTTATCTAGAGCTGAAAAGGAAAAAATGATTGAGAATTTTAAGTTGTAATGATACTTTTTTTTCGACAAATATTGATTTTTTTCATATTTAATTATATAATATTTTGCATGTAATATTAATTTAAGGAGATGTTTTAAAAATGAGTTGTGTAACAAATATCAAAAAAACAAAAATAATTTGTAGTATTGGACCTGCAAGTACAGATCCTGCTGTAATGAGCAAAATGGTTGAAGCAGGAATGAACGTTGCTCGTATTAACTTTTCACATGCTACACCAGAGGAAAAAATAGACGTTGTTAACTCTGTACATAAAGTAAGAGAAATGACAGGAAAAAATGTTGCAATTTTATATGATACAAAGGGACCAGAATTCAGAAATGGTATGGTTGAAGGAGAAGGAATCAACTTAGTTGAAGGAAAAACTATCAGAATGGTAAAAGAAACTGTAGTTGGAAACGAAGAAAGATTCTCAGTTAACCATCCACAAGCAATTGACAACTTAGATGTTGGATCTATAGTATTATTAGAAAATGGATTAATGAAAATACAAGTTATTTCTGTTGAAGATGATGGAGTAACATGTAAAATTATAAATGGTGGTGTATTAGGAAACAAGAAATCATTAAATGCACCAGGTGTTAAATTAGACATTCCATTCATCAGTGATGTTGATAGAGAAGATATAATCTATGCTTGCGAGCATGAAGGAGATTACTTAGCTCTTTCTTTCGTATCTTGTAAAGAAGATGTTTTAGCTGCTAGAGAAATCTTAAAAGAATATAATAGAGAAGATTTAAAAATCATTTCTAAAATCGAAAGTACTACAGGTGTTGAAAACTTAGATTCAATTATAGATGTATCAGACGGAATTATGGTTGCTCGTGGTGACTTAGGTGTTGAAGTTCCAATGCAACAATTACCAAAATACCAAAAAATCATGATTGAAAAATGTCGTGAAAAAGGTAAATTCGTAGTTGTAGCTACAGAAATGCTTGAATCAATGAAGAAGAGCGCAAGACCAACTAGAGCAGAAGTTTCTGACGTTGCTAACGCAGTACTTGATGGAACAGATGCAGTAATGCTTTCTGGAGAAACAACAGTTGGTAAATTCCCAGTAGAAGTTGTTAGATTCATGGCTGAAATCTGTAAAGATACAGAAGAATACTATGACTATGATTATGAATTCGATTCTGTAAGAGAAGTAAATGTTACAGAAACAATCGCAAATAGTGTTGTAAATGCTGCAAGCGTTCTTGGAATCCAATCAATAGTTGCTGCAACAGAATCTGGAGATACAGCAAGAAGAATAAGTAACTTAAAACCAAGATGCTTAATCTTAGCTGCTACAAATTCAGAAGCAGTTGCTAGATCTTTAGCATTAAACTATGCAGTTTACCCAGTTGTTATTGATTCTGCAAAAACTATAGAAGAATTTACAGCTATAGCAAAAGAAAAAGCAAAAGAATTAATGGGAGCTAAAGAGGGAGATATCATTGCTTTAACAGGTGGTTTCCCAAAGAACGGTGCTAAACAAACAAACTTCTTAAAAATTGAACAAATTTAATTAATATAAAATTAATTGGCTTACGGGGAGGCAGTTTTATGCTGCATTTCCGTAAGCTTTTTTATATTTGAACCAAATTTGCAAAAAGACAAGTCTAATAAATAATTAGGTATATAAAATATAAAACTTGTATGTTAAAATTAATAGCAAGAAAGGAATGTACTATGGATAATATTAAAGAGATGGTTCACAATGACTTTGTGAAGTTAAGAGAAAATAAAGGTGAATACTTTGGAGATTTCTACAACAATAATTACAAATTAGTTTATAGAATTTGTTTTTCTATCCTAAAGAATACTGAAAATAGCGAAGATATGGCCCAGTCAGTATTTGAAAAAATATTAAAAATGAAAGAAGAGCAATACCCAACAGAATATGAATCTTCATGGTTATATACGGTTTCTAAAAATGAATGCCTACAATTAATTAGAAAATCAAAAGCACATCAAAATGATAATCAAGAAGACGATGCATTAGAAAATGTGAGAAGTGATACTAACGAAATTGAAGATGTAATTGAAAATGAAGATTATAATAAGATGGTAAAAAAGCTAAACAAAAAACAGGAGCAAATTGTATCTTTAAAAGTTGTATCAGATTTTACATTTAAAGAAATTGGTCAAATAATGTCTATGCCAATTGCAACCGTACAGTGGTATTATTACAGCTCTATCAAGTCATTAAAAGCAGCTTTAGCAAATCTTGCTATGTTCTTAATCGCTCTTGTAATTGGAATCAGATACATGAACAATAATCAAGAAGAAGTAAAAGAGCAGGAGAGCAAAAAAGTAAATAAAAAAGAGCAAACAACTAAGGATGAAGATACAAGTGTAATTAATTCTTCTGAGATGGAAAATGAATCATATACAGGCACAACATTTAATAAAAATACAAGGAATGTAGATGACATTATAAGTACAACAGAAGCAGGTACTACAATGGATAATGATATTTCTAGTACAAATAGCGTTAATATCGGAATAATAAGTGTTTGTGGTATATTTTTAGCACTTACAATAATTTTTTCAATTATTTTTATTAAACACCAACAAAAGGGAAATAAAAAAACATCTAAAAAATAAAAGAAAGGATGTTTTTTTATGAAAAAAAGAAAAATATTTTTAATTATAGCAATTGCATCACTAATTGTTATAG
>CAMNND010000088.1 GCA_946545035.1 uncultured Clostridium sp.
TTTTATTCAAAAGGAAATCCTGCTGCAAGTACTGTACCTTTTAAGAATTCCTCAGCTGGCATTCTCTTTGCATTTTCTGCTTGAATTTCAATAACTTTTATATTAGCATCTTTTGCTTTAATATAAAGTCCTGTTTTGGTATCAGAAAATAATACTGTTCCTTCTGGTAAATCTAAGAATTTATCTTCAAATTCTTTTAATTCTGGGAATTTTTCTAATAAATCTTCGTTAGAGCATATTTCAACTTTCCAGAATTTATATTTCTTACCTTCATAGAATGAATAAGCACCCATGAAAGGATTTAATCCTCTAACTAAATTTTTAATTTCAGCAGCTGTTTTGTTTTCCCAATCAATCTTTGCCATTTCTTTATTTAACATTGGAGCCATTGTAAAGTCATCGCTCTGTTTTTCTCTTGGTGCAGTACCATTTTCAATCTCTCTAACAGTCTCAACTAATAAATCTGCTCCTACTTTAGAAAGTCTATCCCATAGCTCTCCTGTTGTTTCATCATCACCAATCTCGACTTCTTTTTTTAGAATCATATCACCAGTATCCATACCAGCACCCATGTACATTGTTGTAACACCTGTAACTTTTTCTCCGTTGATAACAGCCCATTGTATTGGTGCAGCACCTCTATACTTTGGAAGTAAAGAACCATGAACATTTATTGATCCATACTTTGGAATATCTAATATTTCTTGAGGAAGAATTTTTCCATATGCAACAACAACGATTAAATCTGGATTAATCTCTTTTAAAGTATTTATAAATTCTTCGTTGTTTTTAACTTTTTCTGGTTGATATATTTTTTCAATACCAGCTTCTATAGCATATTCTTTAACCTCAGACATCATCATCTTCATTCCTCTGCCCTTTGGTCTATCTGGATTTGTAACAACAGCATCAATTTCATAACCATTATCTACAAGTGCTTTTAAAGAATCTCTAGCAAAATCTGGTGTACCCATAAATACTATCTTCAAATCAAACTCCTCCTTTTATTTTCATTATTTTTTATTCCCCTATTTCTTTGGAACAACTTCTAGTGTTCCTGGTATAATCTTATCCACAAATAATACACCATTTAGGTGATCTACTTCGTGTGAAATTGCTTGTGCAAGTAGTCCTTTTCCTTTAAGTGTAAATTCTTTTCCATCTAATCCTTGTGCTTTAACTGTAACTTCTTCTGGTCTAATTATTTTAGCAAATTGATTTGGAAAACTTAAGCAACCTTCGTCAACCTCTTGCTCACCTTTTTCCTTAATTATTTCAGGATTAATTAAAACGTATGGACCATGGTCGTCATATAGATCTATAACAACAACTCTTTTTAAAATTCCAACTTGTGGTGCAGCTAAGCCAACACCATCTTGATCATGCATTGTATCAATCATATCTTCTACAAGCTCTTTTATTTTGTCATCGATATTCTCAACAGGTCTGCACATTTTTCTTAAGATTTCATCGCCATCTAATCTAACATTTCTTATTGCCATTTTTATCCCCCTTCTTATTTACTCCATTTTTCTACATCATATTTGTAGGATTAACATCAATAATTGTTTTTACATCTCTTATATTTTGCATTTCTAATTTATTTAAACAATCAAATAAAGCATTATTAATTTTATCATCAAATTTACATTTAACTATAAGTCGCCATCTAAATTTATTCTTAATTCTATCTATTGGTGCTGGAACTGGCTTATATAGTATTATCTGTAGCTTTTCGTTAATGATTTTATCTTTCAAGCACATATACATATACTTAGCAGAATTAATAACATTTATTTCTTTTTCCGAACTAAATCCGATAAGGATTATATCACAAAAAGGCGGATATTTCAATGCTTTTCGTATTTTAATCTCTGTGTCATAAAACTTCTTATAGTTTTGCTCTCTTGAAAATTCTATAGCTAAATTATCTGGATTATATGTTTGAATAAAAACATTACCCTTCTCCTTCTCACGACCTGCTCTACCTGCTACTTGTGTTAAGATTTGGAATGTTCTTTCATGAGCTCTATAGTCATCTATATTTAAACTTCCGTCAGCAAATATAACACCAACTAAAGTTACATTTGGAAAATGATGTCCTTTAACAACCATTTGTGTTCCAATAAGAATATCTATGTTTTCATCTTTAAATCTATTAATTATATCCTCATGTGAATTCTTTTTAGTAACAGTATCAACATCCATTCTAATTGTTGATGCATCTGGAAACATTTTATTAACTTCCTCTTCCAACTTTTGAGTTCCGCTTCCAGAATATTTAATACTTCCACTATCACACTCTGGACAATTCTTAAATGGAATTTCTTCGTATCCACAATAATGACAACGTAATCTGTTTTCTTTACTATGGTATGTTAAAGCAATGTTGCAGTGCTTACACTTAGCAACATATCCACAGTTTCTACACATTACAAATGTAGAATATCCTCTTCTATTTAAAAATAGAATTGTCTGTTTTTTATCTTTTAAATTTTGTTTTATATATTCAAAAAGTCTCATGCTAATTGATGATCTATTTCCATTAGCAAGCTCTCTTCTCATATCA
The DNA here is from genome assembly GCA_946545035.1 of uncultured Clostridium sp. Classification (GTDB taxonomy): domain Bacteria; phylum Bacillota; class Clostridia; order TANB77; family CAG-508; genus CAG-492. The sequence goes on from CAMNND010000088.1 coordinate 2,570, forward strand.
ACAATATTAATATCTGGAAGACTTGCTTCATTAGCTCTTTTAGTTAATTCTAAAAGTTCAATATCTCCATTTTGAGCTCTATAATATGTATCCATATCTGGTGTTGCACTTCCAAATACAATTGGAACACTGTATTCTTTTGCTAAATATCTTGCAACATCTTTAACATTATATCTTGGTGTTGATTCTGATTTATATGAGCTATCATGTTCCTCATCAATAATTATTATTCCTAAATCATTAATTGGTGCAAACATAGCAGATCTTGCTCCAATAACAATTTTAGCTTCTCCATTTTTTATTTTATACCATTGATCATATCTCTCACCAACAGAAAGTTTACTATGAAGAACAGCAATTTTTTCTTGTCCAAATCTGGCAATGAATCTATCAACTGTTTGTGGTGTTAAAGAAATTTCTGGTACAAGCATTACACTTGTTTTCCCCATATCCAATACTTTTTCAATAAGTTGAAGATATACTTCTGTCTTACCAGATCCAGTTACACCAAATAATAAAAACTCTGAATTCATCATATCATCCAAAGCATTTTCAACTGCTGTGTATGCACTTTGTTGTTCATCATTTAATTTTAAATTATTTGTTGACGCAATTACTTTATGTAAGAATGGATTTCTTTCAACTGCGTTTTCATAAAATTCTATATAACCATTTTTCTCCAAGGTTTTTAATATTGCAGAAGATACATCAGCAATTTCTTCAAATTCTTTTGAAGGAATTTCACTTATTTTATCAAGCATTCTAAGAGCTCTTATATGTTTTTCAGACTTTATTTTTTTATTTTCAATATCAAATTCTATCTCATCAATAGTTTTAGCTAATCTAATAAATCTAGCTGTCTTTTCTTTAGCTCTATTTTCTAAATTATTTGTACCCGTTCCAGGTGGGAGCATTAATTTTATACATTCTGATACATTGCAGAAATATCTTTTAGACATCCATTGAGCTAGACGTACTTTAGCTTCGTCAATAAAATCTTTTTCCTCAACTTTAGAAATATCCTTAACTTCAAAATCAGACTTTTCTTTTATATTAACAACAAAACCTTCTTTTAGCTCTTTAATATTTCCAAACTTAACTAAGACTCTACTACCAATATGAATCATATCTTCCATGTCATAAGGAATGCTATAATCAAAAGTCTTGTCCAGATTTCTAACTGAACTATTCATAATGATTTCTGCTATCATGCTCTCACCTCCTTTTAACTTTTGTAATAGTATCAAAATTAAGGTATTTGGTCAATATTTAAGTATATAAAAAGAAGATACAAAACTGTATCTTCTTTAATTTATATCTTTATACTTTTTTTAATTCATTTCTGCTTGCATCTTTTGAATTCGTTGCTTGCATTGTTCAATTTTATTTTTTGTTGTTTGTATATCATTCTTAAAATAATCCATTAGCTCATCAAGATATTCATCTTCTACATCTGTTGGACCAATTTCACCATATAGTAATTTTTCTGCTAGTTCATTGATATAAACTTCATGTTGTAATTGTTGCTTATACTCATCTTGATTACTACCACCTTTTTCAGGTAATAATTCATTAATTGGTTTATTTCTCTTAAATAACGAACTAAAATAATTCTTTAGTCTATCTAAAAAAGAAATCTTTTCATTATTCTCCATCTATATCAACTCCTTGCTCAGATTTTTGTTGTTCATTTTCTTTTTTAGCTCTTGCTTGATACTCTTTTTCTAAAGCAAGTGCTGCTTCCAGTCTTTCGTGCAAATCTCTATCTTGGTGTATAAGTTCAGCAAGTTCACGTTGTTTTTTGCTACCAAATCTTAAATCTAAATCATTTATTATAGCTAATACTTCAACAATATTCTTATGTTTTTTTATATGAGCGGCTCTCTTTTCTGGCGTTAAACTAAGAAAATTTTTCAATATACCAGATCTAAGACTGTTTAAGCTTACTCTCATTGCATGCTCCGTTTGCATTTCTTCTGACTCATAATAGCCTTCCTTGAATTTGCTGTCCCTTGTAAATTGTCTCTTAGGAAATCTCTGATGCTCAGGCATCTCCATCCAATCCCTTATTCTTCTTGCATTAATCAAACCATCACTAATGGTATGATTATCAATCCATTCTATAATCTCAATTATCTCGAATATTTCTGGATGACTTTCTTCATATTCTCTTTTTTCTTCTTCATTTGTAATAGATTCATATTTTTTTATTCTTTTTCCTACTATTGTACTATATGCTTCAGCAAGCTGAACTTCTCTAGGATCTTCCGATGTAGTAGATGGTCTTTTATCTGTCTTATGTTCAATAATCCATGCTTTTATTTCTTCCGCATTTTGCAATGCAATAGGTTTCTTTCTACACATTTCGTCAATATCATCAATTATTTTCTTTAATCTATCAATGAATGGATACTTTTGTCTA
>CAMNND010000089.1 GCA_946545035.1 uncultured Clostridium sp.
ATTATAATATGTATGATCTAATTAATATTACTCATGCATATTCTAAGGCAATTGATGATTATAAGAACGATCGTCTTGATAAGGCCGATACTTGGGAAGTTAAGATTGCGGGTGCTGAAAATGTAGAACAAAAGAATCAGGAGTGGCATCGTCTTGTTGAAGAGCATAAGCTTGGTTATATGGCGCTAATCCGCAACCTTAATAATATTCTTGATTCTGGCGTATCTCAGGATTGGATTGATACATTCCTAGTTCCGCAGATTATTAATGAAAACTCTATTACTAAGTCTTTAATGTTCCCTTATCGATTCTATACTGCGTATAAGAATCTCAAAATTCACAATCTTTCTATTGATTTTGCTCTTGGAAAAGCTTTTTCTATTGCGGCTAAGCATAATGCCCCGCAACTAGAAGGGGCATCTGGTATTATTCTAGATGTATCAGGTTCTATGGAAGATCCCATTAGTCGCAATTCTAATATTACAATTAAAGAAGTTGGAGCTTGCTTTGCAGTTGCTCTTCTAATTTCTAATCCTAATTGTACTATTGTTAAGTTTGGCACTACTGCTAAAACTTATATTTATAGTCCTCTCGACAATCCTTTTACCACTATTAAGCAAATTTGTGCTAATGATGGATGCGGATATGGTACTAGTATTGTCCCTGCATTTCGTGAGATGTCTAAATATATTGGATTAAAGCGTATTTTTGTTATCTCAGATATGCAGGTTATGGATGCTAGTAGTTTTACTTGGAGTTATTATGGACGTCATAATGATGCCACAAAGGTGTATAATACTGAGTTTAAGGATCTTCCGCTATATAGCTTTGATTTGGGTAATTACCATACTCAAATTAAGAGCTCTAATGATCCTAAGATGCATTATGTTACAGCTCTAAATGATCAAGTGTTTAAGTTCATTGGTCTATTGGAGTCTGGTATTAATCTTGTTGATTACATTAATAGTTTTAATTACTGTTAATGTATCATATTTCATCTTCCTTTCTGCCATGGGTTCTAAGTTTTTAAACTTAGAACCCTTTTTTGTTCTTGACACCTGCCATATTTTTATGGTATAATATATATAGAAAGAAAGGAGAAATAATGAATTTCAATCCTATTCAGATGGGTGCTGATTTTACTTCTTGGTATATGAGCGATGTAGAAATTAAAGTTCGAGATATGGTCAATGAACTTCATGCAGGCTTTATGTATCATGATGTTCCCATTGATCGAATTAATCTTGAACTTAAATATCTTGGATTGAAATATGAAGATCTGCCGCAGTCTTGTAAAGATATGATTGATGAACTAGATGTTTGTTAGGGAGTGGTTCGTTTGTATCCCATTGATGCTTTAACTGATATAGATAAAACTACAATTGCTAGTTATATAAGTATTTATGGGAATGCAGAATGTGCTCCCATGGATCTTACTCTTAAAGAATGGAATAAAAATAAGGTCAAACTTTTTAAAGCTTTTGGGCATAAGTTGCGCATTAGTAAAGAAGTTTCAATTCCAAAAGATACTTCAATTATTACTTCTGAACTTGATGCTATTTATCATCCTTATATTTTTTGGTATGAAGCTGACATTAAAGATTTTGTTAATTATCCTGATAATGTTAAATCAATGATTAATAATGATTTTATTCAAGAAGTATTACTTTTTTGGGCAAAAAAGAATTATCCTCGACAAGATCTTTATACTTTAAGTAGATTGTTTCTTCATAAAAATCTTGTAAAAGGATATATATGTTCACTTGAAACAACTGAGCCATATCATTTTAGAGATTTTAAATGCACTATTAAGAATGGTATGAAAACTATTCGCACCATTCAAAAAGTCCTTAAAGCAACAAAATATCCACATATGGATTTGTTTGAGCAATGGCGAAATCAAGTTAGCCTTGTTCAAACAAGTGATGTAATTCATGCAAAATTAGTTCTTAGCATTCATCCCATAGATTTTATGACTATGAGTGATAACTCTTGTAATTGGAGTAGTTGTATGTCATGGTCACGAAATGGATGTTATCATGCGGGAACTCTTGAAATGATGAATTCTAATATTGCGGCAGTAGCATATCTTGAATCTAATTCTGAATATGCTTTACATCTTGATGAAACAGGAGAAGTATATCCAATTCCAAATAAATCTTGGCGTAGTCTTGTTTTTATTCATAAGGATATAATTCTTTGCGGAAAATCATATCCTTATTTTAAACAAGATCTTTGTTTTAATGTTTTAGATTTAGCTCGATCTCTAGTTAAGAAAAATCTAAACTGGAATTATAAATTTATTAACCAAGAGTATCGAGACATGGAAAATATTGAAGGTAACTATTACCTGCGGGATTGGTTTAATCCTTATTATGATAAACGCCGCAAGCATCATACTATTACTTTTTATACTAACGGTATGTATAATGATATTATTGAAGCTAAATATCCTCATTATTATTGTTGCCGCAATTATGTAGAAGAGCCATTAAAAATTTGTCTTAGTGGTCCTGTTACATGTATTTGTTGCGGAAAACGTATATTTGATAATGATCGAAATGAAATTTATAGTTATGATGATCTAGGACAAGACAAAATTTGTTGGGAATGTCAAAGTCAACACAGATGCCGCACATGTGGTAAAATTCATTATGAAATGAAATATCATACTCATGAAGGAGATTATTGTTCTGATGAATGTATCAAAGATACAATAATTTTCCCTCTTCGTAATAATGTCACATGTAATAAAGATCAACTTCAAATGAGCTATGGTAGTTATATTACTATGTTTTATGATAGTGGATCATTATCCGCAAGTGAATTATTTAATATTAGTGATAGTTTTAAAAATGTTACAAAGGATTCTATTTCCTCTTGGATTCAGAATATAGAAAAGAAATATCCAACATTTTTTAAAATTTATAAAGTACCTTCTGGTTTAATTGGTTATCGATATGCAGATACTAATAGATGGGATGCTAATTTTACTAGTCGTAGTAATGATAATTATTATTATCTTTGTATATATAGGCGATCATATCGTAATAATAATACTATTGAAAATAATATTATTAATTTAACAACATATATGCCTCTACTTAGTTATTTAGAAAGAGAGAACAAATAATGAAAGTAGCCTTACCATGAAATCCGCGAGAAAAATATCAGGATAAAGCGGATGAATATAATATTACTTTTATCAATAAACTAAATAGTTTTGATACTTTAATGGAATTTTTATCTATGCATTTAAATAATAGATTTAATATTACAATAGATACTTCAGAATATTCTTTTGACTATAATAAATTAAAAGTATTGAATGCAATTCATCATAATCTTTATTTTATAGTACCTCCAAAAGAAGAAATCTGTACTATGTTAAAAAATAATAATATTAAATTTTATTTTAATGCATCTGCCGCAGCAACTAACTTTCGTGCTTTAGAGCAATTAGCAAAAATTGGTGTTAGTTCTGTATATATAGCTGATGATCTTTGCTATAATTTAAAGCAAGTGCGGGCTGCATGTAATAAATATGGATTAGAGATTAGGTGAATTTTAAATAGTATTCCATCTTTCTTTCCAAATAAAAGTACAGATGTGCGAGCGCCTATTATGCTGCCAGAATGCATAGATGAGTTAGATCAATATATTGATGTATTTGAATTTGCAGAAAATTATTCTTGAGCTCGATTAGATGTTTTATATAAAACTTGGTTTATTAAAAAAGAATGAAGAGAAAATTTGCGAGCTATTTATCCAGAATTAGAAATAGATATTTGAAATCAATCTATGATTCCTGATTTTAATATTTTTAAAATGAATTGTGGATATAGATGCGGATATGGTTCTGTTTGTAAAAAATGCAATCAATTTAAAGAAATGGCAGATGATCTATATAAGAAAAATATAGAATACAATCTGCCCAAAGAAAGAAAAGGAGCGATGATAAATGTTTTCAATTAGCGCTAATACAATGTATTCAATTGATGAAAATGGTAAGCATTCGCTAGAAGTATCTTACCGAGATTCTGATGGAGTAGATGTTGGAGCATATTCTGAAGGAGATAAATTTGAAGATGTTATCCTTGATGCAGTAGATCAACTAGATGAAGCAATTGCTGAATTTAATGATGATCAAGCTGACGTAGAGGAAGCTGAAAATCTTCAAAAGCAAATTGCAGAACTTCAGGCACAGATTGCAGAGCTTCAAGCTCGTAATACAGAACTTGAGCAACGTCATGCGAAAAAACTAAATCACAAAACAACTTTTGATGGAGATCTAAAGGATTTTCTAAAAGATTTTCGCGATAAAAATAATGATTCTGTAGCTGCAATGAAGCATAAAGTCAGTGATTTTCCTTTTTCATTTAACTGGTGCGTATAAATGGCTCTTTCTACACAAGAAAAAGCAACACTTCTTCAAGGAGCTATTTCTAGTTATCTTTTTAAATTTGTTTTTGAATCCCGCAATCCAGGTTGTGATTTTGACATTAACTCTTGGATGCAGGATTTAGATAAATTTAATTCAAGCGATCTTATGATTGCGGAGAAACAGCATCAAATTCAAGATGTTCTTGGTAATCTTGATAAATATGCAAAGAAGCGTTCAACAATTGATCTAGCTTAATCAAATAATTTTATTTGACAAAATTAATATTTTTATGTTATAATATATATAGAAAGAGAGGGGATAAGGGAAATAAGTAATCATTCCCTCTCTTTTCAAGCGGGTTAACTAAAAAATAATAGTTGACAGAAGCTTGAAAAATATGTTATAATATATATAGAAAGTCAAGGGAAGAAAGGTGGTGATTATCGCATAAAGAAAACGATAATCAAATCCAAAAGAAAACACTTGACAGAAGAAAGTAAAATATGATATAATATAAAAGGAAAAAGAAATTGGCAATAGGGGCTTGAAACCAACCGCGGATAAGGTTTCAAAGAAGCAGCGGCCTTGA
>CAMNND010000090.1 GCA_946545035.1 uncultured Clostridium sp.
GAACATCTTAAAAGGGAGGAGGTAGCCCTATGAAGAATTCGGAGCGCAATAAGGCTCGTGCAGCAGCTGAGGCACGGGACAAACAGCGCAAGCGGGAGCGTGAGCTCAAAAAAGGTGTCGTGACCGCAAAGAACTCGGCATCGGCGAAGAAGAATGGAAAGTAATTCTGAAATCGCTGAGTCAAATTCACTTATCCTCGTCTAGGCAATGCTATTAGCAGAGCTTAGGCGGGGGTTTTTCTTTTTTTATAAAAGGTATTTCATAAAAATAAACCGTTTGATATAATGTGCTTGTTGGATATAAATATTATTTAATTGGGAGGTATTTTTATGAAAAAGAAAGTTTTATTAATTATATTACCAATTATATTGGTAATTGCTATTGTAGCAGCAATTATTGTGGCTGTTATTGTGAACAAGAATAAGGAAGAAGAATCTACTGGAAGTAAATGGGGAGATACATATTATGCATATTTAAAAGACGCTGTTAATGAAGAAGATATAAATATTGCAGAATCTAAATATGGCATCATACTTGGAATGAAAGATTCTAAGATTCAATTCTGTGAAGTTGATGAAGGTCAAGATCCAACAATGATTATGACATATAAAAAGGAAAACAATTCATATGTAAATGTATATCAAATTACAGATAAAAATAAGGTTAATTATATAGCATATAAACAACCAACAGAGGTTGAGTATTTATATAACATAGAAAAAGATGAGTATTCTTGGTACATTCATGAAATGGGAACTGATTCAGATTCATATAGTTCATTAAAGAATATTTCTGATAAATTAAAACAAAATGCTGAGGAATCTAATAATTCAAAGAGCGACTATGTGGCTGAAATGGTTGCTGACTATACAATAAAGAAAGAAGAAGCAACAATAACACAGGAAACAACTGATGGTGAAACAATAACATTAGATAAATTTGACGAGATATTTGTAAGACCAGAAATTGAGCCTAATAAACAAATTGATTTTAATAGTGATATTAAGGATAAAGATTTAAAGAAAGAAATAAAATCTGCGGTTGATAGCTATAAAAAGGATTCTAAAAAAATAACAGATGCTGTTAAGGAAGTTGTAGCTAAAAAAGTTGAAGAGGTAAGAGCAAAGAAAGAATCTATTGCTAAAGCTAAAACAGATGTTGAAAATAAAAAGAAAGCAGAAGAATATAGTAAAGGATTAAAAGTCGGAAATGCAACATTAAAATATGGAGTATATACTTATACTGGTGAAGGAGCTTATACACCGGGTCAAACTTTAAAAGGTGAAATTACTTTAAAACCAGAAGGAAAATTCCATATAAAATCAAACTTTGATGACATGAGTGGCCAAGCTGCTTCATATGATGAAGATGGAACTTATACAATAGAGCTTGATAGAGATGATGGTTATGGTGGAAAATCAAACTACATCAGATTCAAAGGTGATAAAGGTTATAGCATGGTATTTGACGTATATAAAGATAATTCTTTTAGTGACCAATGGCATTTTTATAATTTAACAACAGAAACTAAAGTTGAAGTTCCAACTACAAATACATCAAATGGAGCAAGTTCATCAAGTACAAACTCATCAGGCAATAGCCATTTAACTGCTTTTGAATATGATGAATCAGCTAATAATAAAGTTGCAGAAGGTGATTACTATAGAGATAAAGGAACTGGAACCGAAGGTGTGTTAAAAATAAAAAGCTCAAGCAATAATTCATTTGATTTTTCTATCGAGGCAATTTATACTTCTGTACCAGGAGCTCCTAATATTGGTCAAATTGAAGGAACTGCTAAGGCTATAAAAGGTGGACGTTTTGTTTATTCAACAAAGGACGATAGCCAATATGGATACGAATATAATATCTTCTTTAAAGTTAATGGAAATTCAATTGAAATCGAAGACGAGTGCTATATGAATAGATCTGGTAAAACAGAAGTTAATCCAGTTGCAGGGCACAATGTTACTTTTGAAGGAACATATTCTAAATAGATATTTAGGAGGTTTTTATGAGTAAGAAGAAAAAGATTATTTTATCAGTTATTATTATACTTTTAATAGTTGCTATAATTGCAGGAGCTGTTGTTGCGGTTCTTTTAATGAATAAAAATAAAGAAGATGATGAGAAAGTATCGATGTCTTCTAAATGGGGAAATACTTACTATGCATATTTAAAAGATGCAACAAATGAAGATGACTCCTATGTTTTAGAAAGTAAGTATGGAATGTACACTGGAATGCAGGAAGCTAAGATACAATTCTGTAATGTTGAAAATGAAGAAAATCCAGAAATGGTTATGACATACACAAATAATGGTGTAAAAAGAGTAAATTCATATTATATAAATAATGACGGAGAAGTTGCACTTAAGAAGTATGGAGATGGTGCAGAGCTTAGGTATGTATACAATATTGAAGATAATTCTTATAAGTGGTATGTAAGAGCAAAAACAGAAAATGGTTGGATGTATTATCCATTAGATGGATCATCTGAAGCTCTTCCTGGTGGAGTTGAGGTAAGTGACGAAGAAACTACTGTTAAAGATGAAGATGGTACAGAGCTTACAATAGCTGAAAGTGAAACAAAGTTTGTTGAGCCAGAGATTCAACCTGTAAAAACAATAGATTTTAGCTTGAATATGAAAGACGAAGATTTAGCTAAGCAAATGAAAGAAACTGAAAAATATTTCCAAGATAACCAAGAAAATAAAGAGCTTGTTTCTGAAGAAGAAAAAGAAAACATTTCTAAAAAGGTTGAAGAAATAAAAACTAAAAAGGAAAAGATTGACAAAATAAAAAAAGCTGAAGAGGAAGCTAAAAAAGGAATAAAAATTGGTAAGTATACTGTAAAATATGGAAAATATGAAGGATATGCAGATGTTGATAAAACAGGAGAGGTGATAGTTCTTAATCAAGACGGAACTTGCCAGATAACAGCTAATTGGGCAGAAGGTGGTTATTCTACTAAAACATTCACTTATAAGGTTGGAAAATATGATTTTTCTCAAGGTGGACCAGTTAGTATGGAAGATGGAATTGCTTTTATAAATCCAGACGGAACAATAGCTATGACACTTGTAGCAACAGATGAAAAGACATTATCAAGCAATGATATAATGGTTTATAAATTTGCTGGTGAAACAGAAAAGACAACAAATGCAGCAGTAGATCCATCAAATTCATTTAAAGTAGGTAAGTACTCACTTAATTATGGAAAATATAAAGGTAGCGATTATTCTGAAGGAACAGATAGGGCTCCTTATGAAGGAACTTTTGTGTTAAATTCAGATGGTACGTACACATTTTCATCAACAAGCGGAAAAAGTGCAACCGGAAAATATGCCGGTATTGAAATGGGTCCTGTACCAGGATATAGTGATGATGGTTGTGGAATTAGATTTAGTCAAAATGGTGGAGAAACAACAACGGTTGTTATTACAAAAAATAATAGTTTCATGTATCTTGGTGGAGCTGCAGCAGAATATACCTATGCAGGTAATTAAAACTTAATAGGAGGATTTTAATTATGAAGAAAAACATTGTTTATATTGCAATTATACTAATGGTATTAGCAGGTACTATGCTTACATTAACTGGATGTGGAGATTCTAAAGAAACAAAAGAGACTAATAAAAAAGTTGAGTATACAGAAGGAATGATGAATTTAAGAAACTTCGATCCAGCTATATTAGATGGACATACAACAGGAGAATTATTAGATAAGTCATTAAAAAATGCAAATTGGAAAGAGGATGAAAAGTATAGTTATTATGATGGAGCTGCTGTTATAGTTACAGGAAAAGACCAAAAAACAGATAAAGATGTTAAAATAGTATGGTTATCGTCGAAAGAAGATGCTTCGGGATTTCAGACGATGACACTTGGAGATGAGGAATTAGGATATAGCAGTTTTTTATCATATCTTATGGATTATATTGAATAATGTAAAGCAATAGAAGTAATTGGATTAATAGGAGGAAACAATGTCTGTAAAAATTATATATTTTGTTCATGGGACAACAACTGATAACGAACTTCATAAAGCTGCAGGATGGAATGAAGTAGATCTTAGTGAAAAGGGAATTGAACAAAGTAAAGCATTACGTGATAAAATAAATATCGATGAGATTGATTTTGTGATTTCTTCTGACTTAAGAAGAGCGGTTCATTCTGCAAATAACATTTTCAAAAACGATAAAGAAATTATTGTTGATAAGAGACTTAGAGAATGTAACTATGGAGATTTTAATGGAGATGATAGCTCTAAGGTTAAATATGAGGAACACATTCAAGAAAGCTTTCCAAATGGAGAATGTTTAATAGATGTTGAAAGAAGAATGAGAAGTTTATGTAATGAACTATTAGATAAATATGATGGTAAAACAATTGCTTTTGTTGCACATAAGGCGCCTCAGCTTGCTTTAGATGTTATTACAAAAAACATGACATGGGAAGATGCCATAGATAACGATTGGAGAAAAACAAAAGCATGGCAACCAGGTTGGACATATGAATTAAAGTAAAGAATTGGAGGTAAGTATATGAAAAAATATTTGAGTATTACATTAATTCTATTATGTGCTATATTTTTGCTAAGTGGTTGTGGTGAAAGTAGCGATAATAGTCAAAAGAATAATGATGAAGAAAACAATAAGGCTATTGCTGAGGAGACACAAGAAGTAAGTGTAAATGATATTTATATGAGTGTTTTAAAAGATGAGACAAAATATGTTTCTGAAGAAAACAAAGAGACTTTGTTTAGCGAGTACATGAGTAGATATGAAGGTATTGATTCAAAAGTAGAATATACTTTATTTGATTTTGATAGAGATAATGAAAATGAAATGATAATTAGAATTAGCTCTTTTGATGGTTTTTATTTAATTCTAAATTATGAAGATGGT
>CAMNND010000091.1 GCA_946545035.1 uncultured Clostridium sp.
ATATATTTTTTTATCTTATCTCTTACAAATTCCCATCTATTTTGAATAAAATTATTTGTATTATATAGCTCTTCTATCTCATCATATGTAGCAAATTTAACTTCAGAAACTTCATCTGGTTGCATAACTACTTTATCTAAATCTATATCTTGTCTGACAATATAGCCCTCAATCCAAACACATCCTGTTTTATAGTGAAGCTCTTTAACGGCATGATCCATATCCAAATCAATGCCAAGCTCTTCAAAAGCTTCTCTTTTTATAGTCTCTATTTCTGTTTCTCCTTTTATAACAGATCCACCAGTCATAGCCCATACATTAGGCTCAAGTTTTTTCTGAGGAGCTCTTTTTTGAATCAATATTTTATTTTCAGAGTTAATAATCCAAACATCAACCCCTTGATGATATATGCCTGGAGCTCTAGACATCGGATCTGCCTTATCAATTGTCCTTCCCGTTTTGTTTCCATTTTCATCTAATATGTCCCATATTTCCATTACAATTCTCCTTTTATTTTGGAGACGGAGAAAGAAATTTTTTGCTCCGTCCCTGTTTTTACTATTTTTTAATAAGCTCTTTTGAATAATTAACTATACTTTCGATAAGCTCTTTATTATCATATTTATTTAATAAATACAAATCATTTAATATTCTATATATGGTCATTCTTTCATCTATATATTCTATTTTTGCAAATCTTGGATAGTACTTCTTTATATATACATCTATGTTTTTATAGTCATCTGGCTTTTGATATGGATCCATTTCTAAATTAGCCCATTTCCAAGGAACGTCTTTGCACATATATAAAATCCTGAACTCAAAATCAATAGCAGCAACTCTTGCTTCATTAAAATCTATCAAAAATAGTCCTCTATCGTTTTTTATGATGTTATCAAAGTGAATATCATTATGTATAAAAGCAAGCTCTGTGTGCTCTAAATATTTATCGTACTTTGAAAAAGATTCTTCAATAATAGCTCTTTGGTCATCTGAAAATTTATTTTTGTTTGCATCATATAGCTTCATGTTTTTTCTTTTTATTGTTGCTCCCCAATCAAGCTCTTTTTCATTAACATTATTCTTATGGATATCTTTAACAATATCAATTATCTCCTTAATTGTTTCTTCTCTTTCAGACTCATTCATTTTATACCAATAATAGTATAAAGATTTTCCTTCAATCTTTTCAATTATCTCGTAAACATGTTTTATAATTGATTTTGATCTGTCGTACTTATACAATTTAGGAATATGTTTTGATTCTTTGTTCTTATCATAAAATTCCGCCTCAACATCAAATTTTGACTCATCTTCCTTATCACATATTTTTATGATAAATTTACCATCAACATCAAAAACATTATTATAGAATCCGGCATTAATCATTGTTATATCATGATTTCCGTTACCGAAAATTTCTTTATTATTATCTACAATTTTCTTAGCACTCATCATTGGAAATAAATCAGATAATTCTTTAAATTCACTTGAAGTATCTATTTTTTCTTCAAAGTACTCTCCACTTTTCCAATATCCCAGTATCCCATATGGTTCAATACCATAGTTAGAGCCATCACTTCTTATTAATCTATATTTATCATCTACGATTTCTATCGCACAACAATTAGATAAAGCTATACCCCTTCTAGTTCTTCCTTCTAAAGTATCTTTCATATGTTTTAATCTATTTGTATATTCAGTTGCAACATCCGAATGTGGTGTAAAAAATCCTTCTACAAAACCAAGGCACTCAACTTCAATAAGTGGTGCTGTTTCATCTTGAAGCTCTATTTGTAAGCTATCGGAGCTACATGATTCAAACCAACAATTTGCCCCTGCAGAAACACCGCACATAACAGCTCCTCTTTCAAATGCTTCTCTTAGTAATTCATCAAAACCTGTTTCTTTCCAAAGCTTAATCATTGATTTAGTGTCTCCACCACCTTCATAGATGATGTCAGCCCATTCTACAATTTCTTTTGCTTTAGTAAAGTTTTCTTTTAAATCATCCCTTGTGATAGTCTTACATTCACACCCATGATTATCTCCGTATATTCTTTTCATTGTTTTGTAATATGATTTTTCATTATCCGGATTTAATTGTGAATGCGCAATAATCAAAAAATTAGGATTTTCTTTTCCAGTAAGTCTTATTATCTCTTCATCCATTGGACCCGTTTCATAAGGTGCTTTACTACCATCATCTCTTATTCTACCGTTACCTCCACCACCTATAGCTACAATTTTCCCCATATATTAACTCCTTACGTTATATACTATTTTTATTATTTTTTAAGAATATATCATATAACAATAAAAAAGGAAACCATAGATTTAATTAATCTTGATTTCCTTTTTATTCATATTATCTTATCTGAAATAATAATTATTACTACTTGCTTTCAATTTTCTTAAGCTCTTCGTATCTCTTTATTTTTCCTGTTGTTGTCTTAATGATTGGCACTTGTGTTATTTTTACATCACGCATTGATTTATATAATGGCATAGACTTATTTATCTCTTTAACCTTTGAAGTTACAATTTCAAGAATTTTTTCTTCATCTTCAGTATCATACATTTCTTTCATTATATCTTTATTGTATACAACTTCGACACCAATCTTTATATCATTTTCATCAACAGCATCTTTATTTGGAAGTGGGTATATCATTGATTCAGCAACGCCTTCGATTTTATTTACTAAAGCTTCCATTTCCTCTGGGAATATATTTTTACCATTCTTTAAAACTATAACACTTTTCTTTCTACCTTTGATGAATATATATCCTTCTTCATCCATTGTACAAAGATCTCCTGTATGAAGCCATCCATCAGCATCTATAGTCTTTGCTGTTTCTTCTTCATTTCCATAGTACCCAAGCATTACATTTGGACCTCTAAATAGAAGCTCTCCTAAACCTTCATCGTCTGGGTTATCAATCTTAGCTTCACCATTTATAACAACTTTACCAATACTTCCATAAACATGTTTATTTTCATCTTTTGTTGCTGTACGGTTAGCACATACAACAGGACTTGCTTCTGTTAATCCATATCCTTGAATAAAGTTGATACCAAAATTTCTAAAACCACGCTCTACATTTATATCAAGGGCAGCAGCACCACTTATGAATAATTTAACATGTCCACCGAATATAGCATGTATATCTTTAAATATAGCTTTCTTTTGCTCCATTGTGTCGTCTTTATGAGCCTCAGCAAGTTGCATAACTGCTTCAAGCTTACCAGCTTTCTTTAAGTTTCCTAGTATTCCCTTATACATTAATTCATATAATGCAGGAACACAAACTAAGAATGATACTTGGAAATCTCTTAAGTCATCAACTATATGACGAAGTCCAGTTGAGAATGCAGTACATGCTCCTAAATACATAGCAAGCATAAATCCTGCTGAGCATTCAAATACATGGTGTACAGGTAGTACAGAAAGAAAAGTATCATAACAATCTATATCATGTACAATATCCTTCATTGCAAAAAGGTTAGCACATATATTGGCTTGACTTAAAGCAACAGCTTTTGATTGAGATGTTGTTCCAGAAGTAAATAACATTATTGACATTGCGTTTGGATCAACTTCTGCAGATACAAAGCAATTATCTCCACTATTTCTTAGTTCCTTACCTTTTTCAACTAGCTCTTTAAAAGAATATATACCATCTTCATGATCATCTGCATCAAAACAAATTAAATGCTTTAAAGCAACATCTCCATCTTTAGCCAACTTCTTTAATGTCTCTTCATATGCTCTTGAATAGAATATTGCTTCGACTTCAGAGCGTCTAACTAAACTTTCAAGTTCATTTTCTGGCAATGCTTTATCAAGTGGTACAACGACGCCAGTACCTGCAACTATCGAAAAGTATGAAACTTCCCATTCATATCTATTTTCACCTATAATAGCAATTCTTTTTCCTTTAAGCTCCAACAATGAAATTAAAGCTGTACCTAAGTTATCAACCATTTCTCTAACTTCTTTGTGTGAAATAGTATCAAATACACCTGGCTTATCTGTTTTAAATTTATATGCTGGTCTATCTCCATATAAATCGCCAGTCTTTTTTAACATATCTTTAATATCTCTAACTTCTAAAGCTTCCATTATTCATTTTCCTTTCAACATCATAATTTATTATATATTTCAATACTAAATATTGACTTTCCAGACAAATAATATCATAACCAATTTAAATAAGCAAGTAAAACACATTATTGTTAAGATTCCTATAAATACGAAAATATGTTGTATTTAATTCAAAAAAAGAGCGTTTAATCAACGCTCTTTTTTTAGTTATATTTAATTTATCCTCCGACTATATGCTTTATTTTTACTCTTCAATTGTAAAACTATTTTTTTCAAATAATTCTTTTATATCATCTTCAGATGCTTTATTATCATCGAATGTTAATCCTTCCTCATTGAAAAATTCTTCTGCACTCATTTCAATAACAACTCTATCATCTTTTACATCAATTGTAACATTACCACCATCTACAATATTTTCTGCTAAAGTTTTGAAATCTTCAATTTTCTCTGCATCATCTGGAATCATTGTAATAATAAACTTAGTAGCGTATCCATCATTGTCTAAAACTGCCTCTATAGTTTCTTTATAATTTCCGCTCTCAAAATATCTAGATCCAACAATGCTTTTTGTTTTATTTTCATCATCCTTCTTACTTGAACCTTCACCTTTGCTTCCACATCCTGCTAAAGCAACGCACATTGCAGCTAACAAGCTAAATACTAATACCTTCTTTAATAATTTCTTCATAAATTTTTCCTCCTCTAATTTGTTATTTTTTACAAACTAATTATAACATAAATCAAATTTTAGTCTATATATTATTTTTT
>CAMNND010000092.1 GCA_946545035.1 uncultured Clostridium sp.
GGATTTGCTTTTAATTCTTTCATATCGGCAACTAATAATACCATCTCTAATAGGTTATTAATATTTAAACCTTTCTTAGCAGAAATTGGAACAAAGATTGTATCTCCACCCCATTCTTCTGAAACTAAATCATATTGCATTAAGTCTTGTTTAATTTTATCTATATTTGCATTTGGTAAATCAATCTTGTTAACTGCAACAATAATTGGAATCTCAGCGGCTTTAGCATGATTGATAGCTTCAACTGTTTGAGGCATAACACCATCGTCAGCTGCAACAACTAATATTGCTATATCTGTAATTTGAGCACCTCTAGCTCTCATGCTTGTGAAAGCTTCATGTCCTGGAGTATCTAAGAATGTAATTTCTCTACCATTTACATTTACCTTGTAAGCACCGATATGTTGTGTAATACCTCCTGCTTCACCTTCGATAACATTAGTTTTTCTTATAGCGTCAAGTAATGATGTTTTACCATGATCAACGTGACCCATAACAACAACAACTGGTGGTCTTGGTAAAAGATCTTCTTCTCTATCTTCAGATTCGTCGAATAATACATCTTCCTCATTTACAACTGCTTTCTTTGTTGCAGTAACACCAAATTCACTAGCAACTAAGAATGCTGTATCAAAATCTAATTCATTATTGATAGTAGCCATTATTCCTAAACTCATAAGTTTAGTAATAACTTCACCACTAGTTTTCTTTAGCTCAATAGCTAAATCTTTAACAGTAATACTTTCTGGTATAGTAATCTCTGTTAATTGGAAGATTTTTTGCTTACTTCCACCTTCTTCGCCATTTTTAATGTTTTTCTTTTTATTTTTCTTAGATCTACCGCTAGTTAAATCATAATAATCAAGCATTCCACCATCTTGCTCATTAAACATATGTGATAATCTATCTGCTTGTTTTAAATCTTTAAGCTTACTTCCATCAAATTCAGAAAATCTATCATTTCTTCTATTTTTAGTATTCTTTTTATTTGTATTATTTGCTTTATTTTCTTCGAATTTACTTTGTTTTGCTTTGTCAATAGATTTACTGCTGTAATCTCTTTGTGATTCTTTTTCAACAATATCAACAGACATAATATTTTTAATATTCTTATCTATACCTTTATCATCCAATGGTCTTCCTGAATTGTTGTATCTATTATTTCCATCATTATTGTATCTATTATTGTTATATCTATTGTTTCCTTCATTGTTATATCTGTTATTGCCATCATTATTATATCTATTATTTTTATAATTATTATAACCATCTCTATTATTGTTATTATTAAATCTACGCTCTCCATTATTGCTGTAATTATTATTAAATCTATTATTTGATTGATTTCCATCTCTATTATTATTGAATCTTCTCTCGCCATTGTTGAATCTATTGTTTCCACCATCGTTGTTATATCTTCCGTTGTTATTTTGTCTACGATTCTCATAATTATTTTCTGTTTTAATGCTTTCTTTTTTTGTTGCTACTTCCATAGTATTATTCTCAGATTTTTCAGTCTTCTCCTTTAATTTTTTTGCTGCTTCTTCTTCAGCAATTCTCTTTTGCTCTTCAGCTTTCTTTGCTTCCTCTTCTTTTATTCTAAGCTCTTCAGCCTCTTTTTTCTTTCTTTCTTCTTCTTCCTTCTTTTTATCTTTAAATCCGAAAAGCTCTGCTGCTGTCATTGGTTTTTGTTGTTTATTTCTATATACGATATTATAATTTTGATTTTTGTTTCTTTCTACAAAACCAATATTATTTCTTTCTTCAGGTTTTTTATTAACTTTTTCTTGATTATTCTCTTCGTTTAAAATAACTTCTCTTCTAATAATAACAGGAGTACTTTCTTTTTTCTTGTCTTTCTCCTTTTTATCTGCTGTCTGAGCTTTAGTATTAGACTTATTATTTTTGCCCCCTAATGCATTCTCTAATTTTTTAATATCATCGCCCTCTATAGAGCTTAAATGACTTTTGGCATCAATTCCAAGTTCTATTGCTTTATCAAGAACTTCTTTGCTAGTTAAATCATATTTTTTTGCTATCTCATGAATCTTAATCTTTGCCAATAAATTTCACCCCCATTAAATTATTTATTATCCGTAATTTCTTTTCTCAATTCGTTATAGATTTCTTCTTCAATATTTGTTTCAAAGCTTCTCTCTATACACTTTGTTTTTATTGCTTTTTCTAAGCAATCTGGATTATTGCATATATATGCACCTCGTCCATTCGCTCTTCCCGTTTTATCAATAAAAATGTTACCTTCTTTATTTATAACAATTCTTATTAATTCATTTTTATTTTTTTGTGTTTTACAACCAACACATGTTCTTTGTGGTATTTTTTTCAAATTATTCACTTCCTATTGTATTCATCCAAATACTTATTATTATTCTTCTTCAGAAGCTTCTACATTTTCTTCTGAAACTTCTTCAACATTTTCTTGTTGTTCAGCTATTAACTGTCTAAATTGAGATTCGCTCTTTATGTCTATTTTCCAATTTGTTAGTTTAGCCGCTAATCTAACATTTTGTCCTGATTTACCGATTGCTAAAGATAATTGATCATCTGGAACAATTACTTGTGCAAATTTTTCTTCTTCATTAATATCTACAGCTAAAACCTGAGCTGGTAATAGTGCTGCTGAAATGTATATTGATGGATCAGCATTCCATTCAATAACATCTATCTTTTCTCCATTTAATTCGTTGATTATATTTTGAATTCTTATTCCTTTTTGACCAACACATGAACCAACTGGATCAATATTTTCATTTGGAGAATATACAGCCACTTTACTTCTGCTTCCTGGATCTCTTGAAACGCTCTTAATTTCAATTACACCTTCATATATTTCTGGAATTTCAAGTTCAAATAATTTTCTAACAAAATCTCCATTTGCCCTTGAAATGATAACTTGAGGAGCACCTTTGATTCCTCTTTCAACATTAACTATACAAGCTCTAATTTTATCATTTACCTTGTAAGTTTCTGTGGAAATTTGCTCTTTTAGAGGGATAACTGCTTCTAATTTACCTAAATCAACAACTACAATTCCACCATCAGCTTTTTGAATTATACCAGAAACGATTTCTCCTTTTCTAGCTGAAAATTCATCAAATAAAACATTTCTTGATGCTTCTCTTATTTTTTGAATAATAACTTGTTTAGCAGTTTGAGCTGCAATTCTTCCAAAATCTCTTGGAATTATCTCTTCTTGAGCAATATCTCCAATGTTTAATTTTTTGCTAATTTTATGTGCCTCATCTAGGTTTATTTCAAGTTTATCATCTTCAACTGTTTCAACTACAGTTTTTTCTGCATAAACATGAACCTCACCAGTTTCAGCATTCATTGTAACTTTAACATTATCAGAATTTGAATCATAATTTCTCTTATAAGCAGTAACTAATGCTGTCTCAATTGACTCAAGCATATAATCTTTCTTAATTCCTTTTTCTTTTTCTAAATCTTCTAACGCAAGTATTAATTCCTTGCTATCAATTAATTTATTTTGTTTTGAATCTTTTTTCATTTTCCTTTACTCCCCCTTAATTATTCCAATCATAAAATTTCTTAATTAGTGAAATATTTTTTCTTTCAATTTCTATATTTGATTCATCATCTAATTTCAAACTTAAATTTTCATCATCAAAATTAATAAGCTCTCCAACAAATTCTTTTGAACCATCTATTGGCTTGAATAATTTTACTGTAATAAGTTCACCTATATTTTCTTTAAGATGTCTCTCTTTTCTAATCATCTTTTCAACTCCAGTAGATGACACCTCAAGGAAATATTGCTCTTTGATGTAATCTTCTTCATCTAGAACATCTGTGATTGCATTGTTAACCTTTTCACAATCATTTAGGTCTATTTCCCCATCATCTTTTTCAATAAAAATTCTTAAGAAATAATCCTTTCCTTCTTTAACATATTGAACATCATATAGCTTGTATCCTAAATCTTCTATAATTCCAGATACTCTATTTTCAATTTTTTCTTCTATATTTGCCAATAGACTGCCTCCTTATCTACAATTAAAGAGTGGGATTTGCTCCCACTCTTCTGTTTCAATCTTATGCTAATATATTATATCTTCTTTGCCTTTAAAAATCAAGCATTTTTGGCACTTTTTTTGATAAATTTATTGATTTAATTCGACTTATTTCGATTTTTATTTATTCCCAAAAATAATCACTTGTTTCTTGTAAACCATCAAACTCTATTTGTCTTAATATCTCATATGTAATAATAGCAACTGAATTAGATAAATTAAGCGATCTTAATGTATTTCTCATTGGAATACGTATTGTATTTTCTATATACTTTTGTAGTAGATCTTCTGGAAGTCCTTTTGTTTCTTTTCCATATAAAACAAATACTTCATCAAATTTTGAATAATCTACATCTGAATAACAATGTGTGGCTTTTGTACTTGCAAAAAACATATTGTTCTTCTCTGGTGGATACTTCTCTAAAAAAGCATTTAATGATGAGTGTTCTTCTACATCAAGTTTATCCCAATAATCAAGCCCAGATCTTTTTAAAGTTCTATCTGTTATTTGAAATCCAAGTGGTCTTACTAAATGAAGTTTAGCTCCTGTGATTGCACAAGTTCTTGCGATATTTCCTGTATTTTGTGGTATTTCTGGCTCTACCATAACTATATTAATTTTCATATTATCTATCTCCTTTAAAACAGTTATTATCTTACTACAAAGAAACCATAATGTCAAAGATTACTTTAATTATGGCGTTTTTTGTGATATAATTATGCGTATAAATTATAGTTTAAAGGAGATTTACATTGGATAAATATTTTGAAAAATTAGAGCTTAATAAAATAATT
>CAMNND010000093.1 GCA_946545035.1 uncultured Clostridium sp.
TACCATTTTTACCTCGTATATCTGTTATCTATTTTTCTTATTTGAAGTCTTCTTCTACATTACCATATAAATCATGAATACCTTTATTTATCACATTTAAATATTCCTCACTTGGCTCTGACAATATTTCATCTATTCTATGTTTGGCTGTAAAAGAAAATACAGGCAAATCATCTATTTCATCTACTAAAAGTATTACATTATATAGCTGTGCACGTTGCTCTTGCTCTAGAATTCCTTTGAATTGATTCATTGAAACTTTATATAATTTTCCATAGCATCTCCCTGGTCTTTCATAATCTAAATAAGCAACACCTCCGCCCCAAATTCTACTTTTCCCAGCAAAATAGATTGGATGTTCAAATATATATTGGCGCTCTTCCAATGGCAATGATTTATCATCACACCCTTCTGATGTACTATACTTAGCATCTCCATTAATATATTTCATAAATCTATCAAAATTAATATTAGAACCATAGCATGCATACCAAACATACTTATAGTCTTTATACTTATTTAGCTCTTCTTTATCAATAACTTTCATTTGTATATCTTCTTTCTTTTAATTAAAATTCTATAACCTTTGGCTCATCTGTAAATGATGAAATAACAGCTTTAGCATTTTCAAAATATAAAACTATTGTATTATCATCATTTTCATTGTACATACCTCTAAGCTCTGGATTTTTATCAAGCATATCTTTTTTTGCTTCAATTCTATCATCTGGAACTAATTTACCAGAAACTCTAATCCATTTGCCATCTTTAAAACCACAAAGTTCAACATTATTATTAGCTTCAATCTGTTTATAAACATCTTTTTTCTTACCAGTTTGAATATATAGACGATTCTCAAATATCTCCGCAGTTCCAAAAGGTCTAACTCTTGGCTCATTTCCATCCACAGTTGCTAAATAATATACTCCACATTCTTTTAAAAATTTTTGTACTTCTTCCATATTTACCTCCCTAGAAATATCTCGTTTTATACAACCTAATACTAACATAAGAGCAGAAGATAATCAATAAATCTTCTGCTCCATATATACTAACCGTTATTATTCTTAATTTCATCAAGTTTTTCTTTTGATACATTAGTTACTTCTATGATAACTCTATCATCCATCCCCTTATTTAACATATTTATTATAACTTCTTTTGTTTTCTTTTCTATTCCTTCTTTCATTCCTTCTTTTTTACCTTCTTCTTTACCATCATCATATCCAGAGCTTCTTATTGAGTTTTGATCTAATATGTATTTTAGTCTTAATTCTGCTAAGTCTTGTTCATGTTTATCTTGTAATACATCATTATATCTTTCTTGTGCCTCTTGTATTGTTTCTTTTGTCTCTCTCATCTCTTCATCATCATTCTCATCTATCATAATCTTCACCCCTGGATTCTTTATAAATTTTGCCCAAAGATTCAATCTTTCTCTATTAGTATTGTTTGCATACTGAGTTAACTTTGGTAGCTCAATTATATATATCTCCATTGCATCTGTCAATATTACTTCTGGGTAGTTCTCCTCTCTAAAATTCCATTTACTTGCATACTTTGGAACTTTTTCAATGCTCTTAATTCGAAAATCTGTAATAAGTACTGCTATCGTTTTTTTCATATCTGAATATCTCTTTCCAGATGTTACCGTTTTCTTAAATTCATTACTCATATAAAATAATATTCTTTTATCTATATCATTTTGCTGAACAACTTGCATTTCAATATCACATTGCACATTTTCATCTATTACTGCTTTTATATCCATTATCCCCATTTTATCTGTCATTATATCTTTTTCTGTTATTGTATTATTATCTAATGTTATTTCTTTTATCTTTTCTAAAAACAAGTCTCTTAAAAATATTTTCGTTATGTGCTCTTGTCCTTTGTATCCAAATGTTCTTTTAAACAGATAATCATTTGTTAAATCAAACTTAATATTTTCATTTTCCATGAATAAACAACTCCTTCTAATACTTTCATATTAGAGCTAGCCCCTTTAATTTATTAAATTTCTATCTTTAATTGAATGTTGGAAGAATTTCCAAAGAATTAAATTACTAGAATAAAATAATCTTGATCAAGAATTAGAAAACACTTATACAATATTGTATAAGTGCCCCCTAAATTAAATATTATCCTATAATATTTTTATTATATTTTCAAGTAAAATCGTTCATCAAATTATGACAATAATTTATTACAAAATTCATCAATCATTTTATTTTTTTCATCCGATGGTTTATCTTTTGGGTCAATTAAAATAAGTTCCGCTTCAAATTTTTCTATTTCTAAGAATTTCCTTAACTTCTCAATAACTTTCTCTGCACCACCACCGCTGTAACATACAAATATAGATACCTTTTTTCCTTTAAGTTTCTCCCTGTTTTCCTTTACAAAAGTTCTGATTGGTGGTACAAAACAACCTGCCCATACTGGTGTTCCAAATATAATATGATCATATTTATCACTGTTAAATTCATATGGTTCAAGCTCTGGAGTTTCCCCCATTACAGCACTCTTTCCACCCCAAAAGAATTTCTTAAATCCAGAATTTGGATATTCTTTCTTTGGTGTGATCTTTATTAAATCTGTATCTAATTTTCCTGTAATATAATTTGATACATATTCACAATTACCTGACATTGAATAATAGACAATAGCTTTCATATAATTCTCCTTTATTTTTCTTTTAGATTTGGTAAAACATCCTCTATAAATTGATTGCTCTGAAGCTCTATAATCTTCGACGCATTCAAATCATATTTATACATTCTAATCCATTTATTCCAATACTTTCCATAGTAATATATAAATGTTTCATTATTTCCTCTAGCTCTACATCTTTCAATATATTCATCTTTCAAATCCCAATTTGGATACACTCTCCAGTATTCTAAGTTATTCTTCTTTATAAATTCATCACAAATCGTATCTGCAACAAGAACATAATCATATTTTTCTAATGCATCTCTAAGAGCTTTAAAATAATTTTCCGGCCAATCTTTTCTTAATGTTCTTTTCGTTCCCTTTGATTCTTCACTTGGAACCTCTTCATACTTATATACTGTACTTTCCATATCTATAACATTACTATATTTTTTTGAAGCAACAGATTTCCCTGTTGCTGTAAAAGCATAAACAATTATTCCCATATATAGTCCTTCTCTGTTTCATTAATTTTCTAACTGAATACTATCATAAAAACATATTACTATCAACCAATCTTTTCTTTATATTCCATTAAACTTTTAATATAATTTTTGATTTGAACTACTTTCATTTTTTATTCATTTTAAGGACACAAAAAGCAAGCCCCTCCTTCCATATTTAGAATTTAGTTCTTGCTTCATTTATTATCTTTATTATATTCATATTTTTATGTATGTGAACTATTGTCCGTGTCTTATCATGAATATACAATAATAGCAATAACCTTTTAGTTATTTCTTAACTTTTCATATTCTCCAGTTTTATCTATAATCGTATAACCTTCTTTTCTTCGCAATATTGATCTTTCTTCCTTGGTTTGTTTCAATACCTCATCTGCTATGTCAATATGAAGTATACCATCTAAGTGATCTATTTCGTGGCAAAGAACTGTCGACTCAAAACCTTCAATATTATCAGTATGCTCTTTGCCGTTTATATCTAAATACTTCACCGTAATCTTATACGGCCTTCTAACTTTTCCGCTATACCATTTTTTTACACCATTCTCATAAAATGAAGATGAAGCGCACGCCTCCCAAAAAGTAGTTATACCTTCTTTAGATATTATCACTGGATTAATCATTACTTTCGCCTCATTGTAATCTTTTGTTTCTTCTTTACCTTCAGCAGTAGCTCTTTTATTTAATACATCCAAATTACTATTTTTAACATATATTATTCGTTTTGGAATTCCAAGTTGAACCGCTGCCATAGCCATTACTTCATTTTGGATACAGTAATCTTGTAAAGTAACAATGTTGTTATGAAGCTCTGGATCATTAATTTCCACTTTCTTAGAGACTTGTCTAAGATATTTTTCATTCTTTTCAATTGTTATTGATTCTAATTTAAACATTCTCTACTCCCTATCTAATCTCTGTATACTGCTCAATTAAATAATCATATAGACCATTCTTTTTGTAAAAATCTACTGCCTTTTTATTATCTGCAGAAACATCAATTTTCAAATATTTAATATCATTTTTCTTACATAATTCTTTAGCCTTATTAATAAGTTCGGTTCCAATTCCTTCGCCTCTATAATCTTTATCAACGTATAAATTACCAATTTCCATTGTTTTATATGCAAGCCATGGAAGTCTTCTATTAATCCAACATGTCATATAACCAATTATTTTATCATTATCACATACGACAAAAAGTTCATCACGACTTATATTAGATTTATAATTCTCATATCCTTCTTCAGTAAGAGCCCAGTCCAAATTAAACATAAACTCGTTTTTAGAGATGCTCTTTTCATATTCCATAAGCTCCTGGCTAAGCTCTTGTACTCTTTTTATATCATCTTCTGTAGCTAATCTTATTACATAATCACTCATAGATATTCTCCTTTTAGCTTTTGCATTTTTTATAAAAACTTCTCATTTTATTGACTCGATTATATTATAAAAGACTGATAATTACAATTAATTACCAGTCTTTTAACATTTTATTTATTAATTATTATTTGAATTATACATCGCTACTTTGGTTTGTTGTATCAGTTGTTTTATTCCTAGATTGTTTTCTTGATTGTTTACTATTGCTTTGTTCATTATTATTTTGTTCACTATCTTGCATATCAGCTGGAGCTTCTCCATTTGGCATCTCTGGTGGTAC
>CAMNND010000094.1 GCA_946545035.1 uncultured Clostridium sp.
AAAAGCTGACCCCACATGGAGCCAGCTTTCCCGCTGCTTTACTTCAGAATGTTATCAAGCATTTCGAGGTATTCACGAGCCATCGCACGATTGTCGCCAGATTCTGTACATGTACCGAAGTGTCTAAGTTCGAAGAACTCGACCTTCTTGCGTTTGAATCCCTCGTCGGCAATGAGCTTATTCCAGTTTCTATTGAGCTTGTACACAATCTGGTACAGATCATCGAAATTCGGGAACGGCATCCCCTGACGGTATTTGCAGTCGTAGTCCTCTCTGCAAACCGTATTCGTCAAGAAGATGTCTCTGACATACATGATCTTGTCGAACATCTCGTCTGTCAGCCCATTGCACAGGAATTCATCTCTAAGTGCTCTCAGCTCTTCAAAGATTTTGTCAATAGCTTCGAGCTCCTCTTCAGAAATTTGGTCATAGTATCTCGTTTCTGCAACGAATACGAGTACAACATTTGCAAACAGTGCTGTGCAATGTACCTTGTGCTCGTCCTCGAGTGTGTCTGCGAGATTCATCAGCTCATCACAGAACTTGGTCCCCATCTCGATAACCTTTTTGTTAGGAACCCATTTCCAACGAGTCTCCCCGCTGAACTCTGTGACATTCTGCTGAATCTCAGCTTTTACTTTTGTCCGCTCTTCTGTAAGCATTTCGTTCACCTTACCTTTCTAATAGTTGCATGACTGGTTGTATTACTGTAAAAGTAAGAGCTTGTCTTCTCTCACAATTAAAGTGAAAAAACATTCGTGACACTGGTGTTTAACCAAATGTCAACGTCCATTATACATTAATTTAACATAATATGCAAGTTATTTTTCTATATAGCAGAAAGCTGGCCCCATACGGAGCCAGCTTTCCTGCTGCTTTTGATTGAATTGTTTTGTGCCGATTACTTGCTGATGCGCTCATCAAGCATTCTAATGAACTCACGTGCATAGAATCTTGGATCCTGATCCTGAACCGCTGTCTCAGGCTTTGGGCCTTTCCAGCCGTTAATCTTGTCCATGATGTAATCGCCGTAATAATCTGGATTAATTTCCTTGTGATACCATTCTTTTCTGAAATAAACAAACAGAAGAGAAAAATCCTTATCCTGATTCAGCTTGTCCCAGTTTGACAGAACCTTGTGAACAATCTCGTAGACATCGCTATAATCCGGAAAGATCATGTACTGGCGATACTTACCATCAGAATCTTCTCGTCTCATAGCATTTGTCAAAAAGATTTCATGGATAAAAATCATCTGCATGAAAATTTCATCAAATGGATTTCCGTTAACGAAACCTTCAACAACTGCACTGATGTCATCGAAGACTTTGCCAATTACAGCCAAATCTTCTTCGCCGAGTTCTTCAGACGCCCGAGTTGTAGCAACAAAGGGTGGGATAATTGCGTGTGTAAAGAAACAAAGCTGACCTGCTTTACCTTCATCTTCCATATTATTTGCATAATCAATCAGCTTTTCGCAGAATTTCTTGCCCATCTCAATCACCTTGTCGTTTGACGGAGGTCCCCATACGGTTTTTCCGCAGAACGACATGACATCCTCCTCGATGCTTTTCTGCAGTGCTTTACGTTTTTCTTCAATCTGCACAATGTTTCACCTTACCTTTCAATTTGTTGATGTTTCTTGTTGATTTGCTAAAAAAGTAAGAGCATCTCCCCTTTCACAATAAAAGTGAAAAAGATCGCCGACACTGGTAACTTACCAAATGTCAACGACCATTATATCGTAATTTTACATAATATGCAAGCTATTCCTCAATATTTATCTATTCTCTAACAAACTTTCTTGGTACTCTTGTGCCAATTGTAGACATTATTTCATAGTTAATAGTATCACATTTTTCAGCTAAGTCTTCTAATTTTATATTTTCATTATCCCAGATAATAACCTCATCACCTAGCTCAACATCTTCAATATCAGTAACATCTGCCATAAAGCTATCCATGCATACCTTACCAATGATAGGAACTTTTTTACCTCTAATCATAACTTCCCAACCATTAGAAAAAGTTCTTCTAAATCCATCTGCATATCCTATTGGAATGGTTGCAACTTTAGTCTGTTTATCTGTTATATAACTTCTACTATAACCAATACTTGTTCCCGCTTCAACAGTCTTTAAAAATGTTATCTTAGCTTTTAACTTAGCTATTGGTTTTAAATCAATCTTCTCTAAAGTATCATCTGCTCCGGGATAACCATATATAATTATTCCAGGTCTTACTAAGTTAAATCTTGCCTCTGGATAATTAATAAGTGCATTAGAAGCTGCAGCATGGATATATTTAATATCTCCAAGTAATTCCTTTGCTTTATCCACTGCAATTGTAAATGAATGTAATTGTTTTTTAGTATATTCATCATCAATATCAGCAGAAGAAAAATGAGTATATATTCCCTCTACTTTAATATTAGATGGAATGCTCTTTAAGTACTCTTCAATTTTATATGGATGAACTCCAGTTCTTCCCATACCGGTACCAATCTCTACATGAACTGTTACATCTTTCCCTGTCTTTCCAAGAGCATCGGCAAATGTATGAGAGCTTATACCAACTACAATGTTATATTTTAGTATTTTATCTATCTCAGATACGTATGGTTGATTTAATACAAATATCTCCTTCTCATATCCAAGCTCTCTCATATAGACACCCTCATCTACATTAGCAACAGCAATAATATCAAATTTGTTAATAACATCTAATCTTTCATTAATATGTGTACCATATCCACTAGCCTTTATAACTGGCATAAGCTTAACATCGTTTCCAACTAGCTCTTGTATTTTATTTATATTATATTCAAAGTTATTTAAATTGACTTCCATAACAACTGGTCTTGTAATATTTTCATCAAAAAAATTATTAATCATAGTCTACCTCCTGAAACATTTATTAAATAATATTACAATTAACTAAATAATTCAATAAAAAAGCATAGCTTTTATACTATGCTCTTACATTTTTTAATGTTTTATTATTACGAAAATAAAACTTTCTCAGATTTATATTGTTTTATTATTACATATAAAACAATTGCTATATAAATAATCGATGAAACAAATGCAGCGGCTATATTTGTTATATTGAATACCCCCGTTGTTGCATCATTAAATATAAGTGCAGTATTTAAGAATGGTACTAAAGCTAAACCAAGTGTAGTCTTAACAGAAATCATTGAACATATCATACCAGGGAAAAATGATAAAAACATAACTAAAGTAAGTGAACTTTGAGCTTCTTTAAATGTTTTAGATTTACTAGCTACCGCAATTGAAATACCGCTAATTAGAATACCATATGCAATAATAAGTGCTATACCGCATAGTATTGTTGGTACATTATACGTTATACCTCCACCCTTAAACATCTCAAATGAATTTTGTACAATATTTAAACTCACTATTGATAAAGCAAAACTTAGTATCCCTGTAATGATTGAAGAAATTGATACACACAAGAACTTTCCTACGATAATGTCCCTTGCTTTAATCGGAAAAGTAAGTAATGTTTCAAGTGTTCCACGCTCCTTTTCTCCAGCGGTTGTATCAGTTGCTGGATAAGATGCTGCAATAGTAATTGCCATTATACAGAATAAGAATCCATATGATTTAAGCATACTTCCCATCATGCTCTCTTCCTCAACTACTTTTCTATCAACATTAACCATTGTAAAAAACTCTACTGCATTAATGTTATTATTTGTTAATATTTGAGCTTGCATATTATTCTTTAATGCTTCAAAATATGTACTTGCTAATGTTTCTGCATATGCAGCATTAGTAGAATTGTTTGTATTAATTGTATATGTATTGTTCTCCTTTGTGATATATAAATCAATATCTTTATTTTTATACATTTCTTTTAGCTCATCTTCAGTTCCGTTTATCACATCAATTTTAAGTTCATTTGCTATAGCTTTCTCTTCTTCAGTTAGTTCATATACAAAACCAATTTTATTGTATTCTTCCGGGTTTTTATCTCCCATCATATTATAAAAAGCAGCCATACCAATTATAAATGCAGGAATAATTATTGGAACTAAAAGCATCATAAGTAATGACTTTTTATCTCTAAATGTTCTTCTTAATTCTTTCTTTAGAATATTTTTTGTATTATTATTCATTTTCAGCACCTCCTATTAAAGCAAAAAAAGCATCTCTTAAATTGTTTGTTCCAGTCCTTTGTTTTATTTCATTAGGAGTTCCAGATTCAATAATAACACCTTTATTAATCATAATAACTCTATCACATATATTCTCAGCCTCTTCCATATAGTGAGTAGAATATAGAATTGTTTTACCATTATCACGCTCTTCTTTAATAAAGTTTAATATAATTTGGCTTGCAATAATATCTAAACCAGTTGTAGCTTCATCTAATATATAATATTTTGGATCATGAAGCATACATCTTGCAATATTAATCTTTTGAGTTTGTCCTGTAGACATGTTTGCAATTCTGCTATGTAAAAGATCCTCTAAATTTAATCTCTTAGCAATTTCTTTAATACGCTCCTTTGCTTTTGCTCTAGGAACCTCATAAATATCTGCACACATCATAAGAAGCTCATATATAGATAAATCATCATATAATTTTGTATTACCTGATAAACAAGCAATATTTTTCTTAATTTCAATCTCATATTTATCATAGGTTTTATCATCAAAAGAAACACTACCTGATGTTGGCTCTAAAATACCCGATATCATTCTTAAAAGTGTTGTTTTTCCTGCTCCATTTGGACCAAGTATACCAACTATTTCTCCATCGTGAGCTTCAAATGATATTCCATTATCTGCATAAAA
>CAMNND010000095.1 GCA_946545035.1 uncultured Clostridium sp.
TCATAATAATATGTTAAAATCATATTGTAAGGAGAGATGAAATATGGATATAGAGATTTTAAGTTGGGGAATAATACTAGTATCAGTAGCTATTTCACTGCTATCAAGATGGTATATTAATCATACATATAAGAAATACTCAAATGTATTTAATGAAAATGGAGTTAATGGAGCAGAAGCTGCAAGAAGAATACTAGATAGTAATAACCTAGAAGGAGATGCAGTAAACTCAGTAGCAGGAACATTATCAGATCATTATAATCCAGCAAATAAAAGCGTTAATTTATCAGAAAAAATTTATACTGAAAAATCAGTTGCTTCAGTTGCAATAGCTGCACATGAATGTGGTCATGCTATTCAAGATAAGACAGGATACTTCTTTTTAAGAATGAGACACGCAATGGTACCAGTAACAAATATAGCGTCATACGCGGGATATTTTGCAATTGTAATTGGAGCTGCAGCATCAATATTTGATATAGTAATGTTTGGTATAGCATGTGAATTTTTAATATTTTTATTCCAAGTAGTAACATTACCAGTTGAATTCAATGCATCTAGTAGAGGACTTAACCAAATAAAACAATTAGGATTGCTAAACGAATCAGAATATAAAGGCGGAAGAAAAGTATTAATAGCTGCAGCACTTACCTACGTAGCAGCAGCAACAACTGCATTACTTCAAGTGATAAGACTTTTACTAATATTCACAAGAAGAAGGGACTAAAGTATAATATAATTGAAATGAGAAAGAGCGTATATATTAATGTACGCTCTTTTTTAATATTAGTTTAAATTTTTGTAATGATTATACATATTTAAATAGAAAATATTAGAAGTTTCAGTATATAACTTGCTATATACATCCATAAGCTCTACAATCGATTCTGAGAGCTTGTTTTCTATGTATTGTAATAATTCAACCGCCTTATTTAAATCTTTTTCTATTCCAATCTCGAGACAACCAGGGATATAGAAATACTTAGCTAGGTTATAGTTAGCCCAAGGGCACAGCGTAAATTGTGTACTATCAGATGCTTTTTCATAATAATCAAATGCTTTTTTTAAGTCTTTTTTTACATAGATTCCTTTACGATAGAGCTCTCCAAGTTTATTATTAGCCCAACTATCCCCATTATCTGCAGAAATTGTGTATAACTCAATTGCTTTTTCATAGTTTTTGTCTTTTTCATAGATTGATCCTAAGTTGTTATAGGCATAAACATTTCCAAGAGAAATCGCTTCTTCAAACATCTCAATAGCTCTTTCCTTATTTTGTTTTATATGAGGAATAGTACCATTTAAATAAATTAAACCAAAGCTATTAAAAGCATTAGAGCATTTTAGCTTACGTGCTTTGTTAAAATATTTAACCGCAAGCATTAAATCTCTTCTTGATTTAGTACCAATATTACCATTGTAATATAGATAACCAATAGCCCACGTTGCAACAGGGTGATTATATTTTGCGGCTGTCATATAATACAGATATGCCTTATCATATCTAGGCTTTCCAGTTATAATACCATTATACTCCATAGAAGCCATTTCGAAACACGCAAAAGGATTTCCTTTATCAGCTAATTGCTTAATTGCTCTTAGTGACCAGATGCCAGAGTTTAACTGTATCTGAATAAATTCCTGGATATCTTTCATAGAAATATTTGTATCATAAATACTCTTTTCAATTAAATTATTAATATTTTCTTCAATATATATAGGTTGTTTCTTTTCAAGAATAATATAGTTTAAAGTCTTAATAATAAATGTATATAAATCATTATTATTCAAACAATTTAATAAGTCACTAGAAAGCATGCTAGATACATCTGAATCATTTTTAGAAATAGAGTATAGACGTTCACATGCTCTATATAATTTTTTATCTTCATTGATTGAAGAAATTGTTTTTGTTGAGTAATCATAGCTATTATTGTTTAATAAATCTATCATATTAGAAATAATTGATGTAAATACTTTTTTATTAGTTTTATAAGAGTCAAATAAATCCCTATAATAATTTTTATATTTAATATTAATAGGGCGGAAGC
This sequence comes from uncultured Clostridium sp., assembly GCA_946545035.1. Taxonomy (GTDB): domain Bacteria; phylum Bacillota; class Clostridia; order TANB77; family CAG-508; genus CAG-492. Next base: position 2,052 of record CAMNND010000095.1, read on the forward strand.
CAGTGCAATAGTTATTTACTGTACTATCAGCAACATCTTCAGTATCAAATAAAATCTCAAATAAATCTGTTTGAACAAAGTATTTGTTTTCAGAGACTTCTTTAACAACTCTACAAAAATTACCAAAGGAAAAGTAGTTATCATTGGTATTTAGTCTAATAAAATTTTTATTCATAGGCGTTCTCCTTAATTTATTACATATAATTATAATGATTTTTTATTATTTAGTCAATGAATTCTGTGAGGATTAATAAAATATACGTGAATTAGAGTGAATTGACATTTGGGACAATAAATGGTAAAACCTTGTTAGATGAAATTTGAGAGGTGATTTTTATTAATATAAAAGTAAAAAATATAAATATAAATTATGAAAAAATAGGCGAAGGAAAAACTGTTCTAATTCTTCCAGGATGGGGAACGACAATTGATGTATATAGAAATATGATAAATAGTATTTCTGAATACGCTAATGTAATTGCTTTTGATATGCCAGGATATGGAAAATCAGAAGCTCCAGAAGATGCTTGGGATTCAGATGCATGGGTTGATTTTATAGTAGAGTTAATTGAGTCACAAGGTATAAAAGAATTAGATTTAATCGGTCATTCAAATGGTGGAAGAATAATTATAAAAATGATGAGTAGAGCAAATCTAAGTTTTAAAGTTGGAAAAATTATATTAATTGGTAGTGCAGGAATTGTGCATAAGAAACCATTAAAAATTAGACTTAAAGTTAAAAAATATAAATTAGGAAAGAAAATTTTAAACATGAAATTAGTTAAAAAAATATTTCCTAATGCACTTGAGAAATTTCAAAAGAATGCTGGATCAGAAGATTACAGAAATTCACCACCAGCACTTAAACAATCAATGGTTAAATTATTAAATGATGATATGAGAGATTTACTTCCTAATATAAAAGCACCAACACTTTTATTATGGGGTGAAAATGATACAGCAACTCCTATTGAAGATGCGGAGCTAATGGAAAAATCTATTCCAGATGCCGGTTTAGTTAGAGTACCAGGTTGTTCACATTACGTATTTTTGGAACAACCAGTGTATATCAATAATATAATAAAAACATTTTTGACAGGAGGTAAATAATGAAGATTTTATTGATAATAGAATTTGTAATAAATGCTTTATTACTTATGTGGTTCCATATGCATATGTTTCAATTAAATTCATACTTTTTCAAAAAAAATATGAATTGGATGAAGAAAAATAAAATAAAGGTAGTAACTCAATTATTACTTGTAGTTATATCTACAATATTTGTACAAATAGATACGACTTGGTCACAAATAGTGGCAGCAGTAATCATGATTGGATCAATTATTTATAACTTACCAAAAGGAAAGAGCAAAATTCCTCTTAAATTAACAAGTAGAGTTAAGAGAATGTTTGCTACTGAATTAATAATAAATGTTATTATTTTATTTATTTGTGGAATAACAGAATTACCATTAATTAAATTAGAAGTAATAAATGTTTTAGCAGTATTTATAGCAATGCTTGCAAATGTAATAAATTCACCAATAGAAGCTGGTGTAAGACAATGGTATATAAATGATGCTAAAAAAATATTAAAGAGCTGTCCTAATCTAACAATAATTGGTGTAACAGGAAGCTACGGAAAAACAAGTGTTAAGAATTTCTTAGCAAAAACACTTTCTGCTAAATATGAAGTTTTAGTAACACCTCTTAACTACAATACAACAATGGGTGTTGTTAGAACAATTAGAGAAAATCTAAAATCAACACATCAAATATTTGTATGTGAAATGGGAGCAACTAAATTAAATGATATCAAAGAAATATGCGATTTAGTTCATCCTCAATATGGTGTTGTTACTTCAATTGGACCTCAACATTTAGAGAGCTTTAAATCAATTGAAAATGTAATAAAAACTAAACTTGAACTTGCAGATAGTGTTAAGGAACAAGGTGGAACAGTATTTTTAAATTGTGACAACCAATATTTAAAAGAGCAAAATTTAGATATGGATGTTATTAAGTATGGAGTTAATAATGATGAGTTAGATTATAACGGATATGACTTACATTCATCTGAAAAAGGAGTTTCTTTTAAAGTAAAAGATGAAAGTGGAAAAGAAATTGAATTCACAACTAAAGCAATTGGTAGATACAATGTTGTTAATATAATGGCAGCAATAGCAGTTGCAAATAAGTTAGGTGTTAAGATGGAAAGTATGATTCCACGTGTTAGAGAAATAAAGAATGTTGATCACAGATTACAATTAATTAATAAAGGAAATATTAATGTAATTGATGATGCATATAACTCAAATCCAGTTAGCTCAAAATCTGCTATTGATACATTAGGAGAGTTTGAAGGAACAAAAATAATTGTAACTCCAGGATTAATAGAGCTAGGAGATAAAGAAGATCAATATAACTTTGAGTTTGGTGAATATATAACAACTGTATGTGATTATGCATTTATGGTTGGAGAGCACTCTAAGAAAGTTGAAGAGGGGATTAGATCAAAAGGATTTAATGAATCGAAAATATTTGTGGTAGGAAGTCCACAAGAAGCAATGCAAAAGATTATGACACTTGGTATACAAGATAAGATAACAGTTCTTTTAGAGAACGATTTACCAGATAATTATA
>CAMNND010000096.1 GCA_946545035.1 uncultured Clostridium sp.
GTTGTTAAACCTGCAATTCCAGAGCTTACATAAGTTCCAATTTTATTAAAATCTGTATTTTCTGCAGTAATTCCACTATCTTTTAAAGCTTCTCTTGCTGCAATAATAGCAAATTGAGAAGATCTATCCATTCTTTTTGCTTGTTTTGCATCAAAGTAATCTGTTGGTTCATAATTCTTAACTTCTGCATCAAATTTAGTTTTAAACTTTGTTTTATCAACAAGTGTTAATTCACCAATTCCACATTTACCTTCTTCTATACTTTTCCACATTTCATCAATATTATTTCCAATAGGAGTAATAGCTCCCATTCCTGTAATTACAACTCTCTTTTCCATCTTTTATCCTTTCTTACATTACCATTCCGCCATCAACATTGATAACTTGACCTGTTATATATGAACTATCATCTGAAGCTAAGAATTTTACTAAATTAGCAACATCAGTAGTTGTTCCCATTCTCTTTAATGGTATATTTTTAGATATTTCTTCTTTAACTGAATCACTTAATACTTCCGTCATTTGAGTTTCAATAAATCCAGGTGCTACAGCATTTACTTGTATATTTCTTGAACCAATTTCTTTAGCTAAGCTTTTTGTAAATCCAATAATTCCAGCCTTAGAAGCTGCATAGTTTGTTTGCCCAGCATTTCCAGCAACCCCAACAACTGAAGAAATGTTTATAATTTTACCACTACGAGCTTTCATCATAAATGGAACAACATTTTTAGTAACATTAAATGTACCCGTTAAATTAACATCAATTACACTTTCAAAATCTTCTTTGCTCATACGCATAATTAATGTGTCCTTTGTAATACCTGCATTGTTAACTAAAACATCAATCTTTCCAAATTCTGCAATAATTTCATCGCACATTCTTTTGCAATCATCAAAGTTTGAAACGTCACCCTGAACAGCTAGGCATTTAACATTATTACTTTCTATCTCTTTTTTAGTATTAATCAATTCATCATTTTCTTTTCTATAATTTAAACAAATATCATAACCATTTTCTGCAAGAGTTAAAGCTATTTGCTTTCCTATTCCTCTAGTAGCTCCTGTTATGAATGCAACTTTACTCATCTATTCTTCCTCCTTTAATGCTTTTACTACATTTTCTAGTGATTGAACATCACAAATATTCATTATCTTGACTTCTTTTTCAAACTTCATTCTTTTTACAAATCCTGATAATGTTTTGCCAGGTCCAATTTCTATAAAACAATCAAACCCATCATCATACATGTTTTTTAATGTATCTGTAAATCTAACTGGATTAATAATATGCTTTGATAAAATATCTGAAAAATCGTCATCTAATTTATACGCTCTTCCATCTAAATTTTTGTAAACGTTTTCCACATTTTCTCTACTAAATGTGTATTTTTTTAATTCTTCCTTTAAACCTTCTGCGCTCTTAACAAGTTTTTCTGTATGGAATGGTCCAGCTGTATTTAAAATCATAACCTTCTTAGCACCTGCTTCCTTTGCAAGTTCTCCTGCCTCAATAATAGCTTTTTCTTCACCAGAAATAACGATTTGACCAATTGTATTAAAGTTAGCTGGAACTACAAACCCTGATTTAACTGCTTTACAAATATCTGTTACTTGCTCCTCATCTAAACCAAGAATAGCAGCCATTTTCCAGTTGCCTTCCGGAACTAAATTTTGCATCAGCTCTCCTCTTGTCTTAACAATCTTAATTCCATCTTCTAAACTAAGTGCCCCTGAACTTATTAATGCTGAATATTCACCTAAGCTAAGTCCAGCAAATCCTTCTGCTTTTATGTTATACTTTTTAAGTATTTCTACTATAGCCATACTTAGTGTAAGAATCGCCATTTGAGTATTTTTTGTCTCATTTAATATATCTTCTGGTCCCTCAAATGATAATTCTTTTATTTTTGATTCTGAAATATTCTGAGCCATGTCATATACTTTCTTCGCTTCATCATATTCTTCATATAAATCTTTTCCCATTCCAACGAATTGACTTCCTTGACCAGGAAATAAAAATGCTATTTTCAATTTATTTACTCCTCCTTTGGATAATTTTTTCAAATCTATTGCAGAATTCTGAAATAAAATCAAAAGAATTTATTTCAATATTAAATTCTTTTTTTATTGATGTTGCTATATTTTTAATATCATTAGCAAAAAATGATTTATTTGTATTAATACCAACACCAATTACTAAGTATTTAACTTTATTACCAATTACTTTTGCTTCAGTTAAAATACCACCTATTTTTTTACCATTACACATAATATCATTTGGTAGTTTAATATCCAAAGAAATGTCATATTTGTCTTCAAATATATCAGTAATCACTTTTGCAATTTCATACGTAAGCCCATCAAGTGAGCTAATATTTTTACCCATTTCTATATAAAATGAAAAAGCTATATTATCTGACTCATCAGTATGCCAAACTCTTCCATGAGTTCCTTTTCCTTTGGTTTGAATATTTGCAGCAACTAGCTGCCCATTTACAATTTTTTTATTATCAACTAATCTCCAAATTTCGTCTTGTGTAGAATCAATTTCTTCATAAAAGTAAAATGTTTTACCAAGAAAATTACAATTCAAATTTTTTAATTGCATCCAAATTCTCCTGTCTTTTTATTTTATTAGTGCTTGTTTTTATAAGTGGATCTTCTGTAAATAATAATCCTCTAATAGCTTTATATGGAGGCATTGCTCTATTTATTTCCTTAATTTTATCGGATAGAACATTATTGATATCTTCATCGCTAATAACCTTATATACATCCTTAATAACCGGTCTATCAAATACGATTTTGCAATTAATCTTGATATCGTTTTGGTCATCTGATAATTGCTTACCAAAAATAAATGATTCTTTAACTCCCTCGATTTTATTAACTAAATTCTCAATTTCTTCTGGAAATATATTCTTACCATTTTTTAAAACAATAACGCTCTTTTTTCTTCCTCGAATAAATATGTATCCATCATCATCTATTTGGGCTAAATCTCCTGTATGAAACCAACCATCTTGAAGAGCATCTTTTGTTGCCTCTTCATTTTTATAGTATCCAAGCATAACACTTGGTCCTTTTACTAATAATTCACCTATTCCTTCGTTATTTGCATCTTCAATTTTAACTTCAACACCAGGAACTGCTTTACCAATTGACCCCGTTCTGTATTCAAGCTCTGTCCCAACACCAACTACTGGCGATGTTTCTGTTAGACCGTATCCTTGCACTAAAGGAAAACCAAGTTGTCTATATTTTCTTTCAATCTTTGGATCGAGAGCAGCAGCTCCACATATTAGTGTTTTTAGTTTTCCTCCAAACATTTCGTGAATATCTTTATATATCTCACGTTTTTCTTCCATAGAGCAATTCTCATTTAGTACTTCTTGTTTTAGAAGTTCATCAAGAGTTCCTTCTTTCGCAAATTTCTTTGATACCATCCCTAAAATTCTTTCATATATTCCTGGAACACATGCCATCACAGAAACTTTATACTCCTTTAGATTTGAAGCTATATGTCTTAAACCATCACAAAAAACTGTTTGAGCACCTTTATATAGTGAAAATAAAAATCCAACTGTACACTCAAACACATGGTGTATTGGAAGTACAGAAAGAACAACATCTCCTCTCTGTACATTTAAAATACTTCCAATAGCCATCAAATTTGAACATATATTTTTATGAGAAAGTGCCACTACTTTTGATGCTGATGTTGTACCAGATGTAAATAGCATAATACTCATTTTTTCTGCATCTATTTTTGCATCTAGAAAATTTCTATCGCCCTCATCAATTAATTTTTTTCCTTTTTCAATTAGCTCTGCTTGAGAATAAACTCCCTCCTCGTTTTGAAGTTTATCCATGGAAATCAAATGTTTTAGTTTATTATTCTCTAATAGTTTTATTTTTTTTACGTATTCCTCATTTTTATCTTGGTAAAAGATTGCTTCAACTTCCGATCTCTCGATAAGTGATTCTAACTCCTTTTCTGGTAATGATTTATCTAGTGGAACAACTGTCCCAGTCCCACAAACTACAGAAAGATAAGCCAACTCCCACTCCATACAATTATCGCCAATGACAGCTATTCTTTTATCCTTTAATCCAATATCAATTAATGCTGTTCCTAAAGCATCCACCATATCTCTTATTTCTTCGTGAGAATATGTTTTATAACTTTTTTCACCACATCTTATTTTATATGCGATTTCATCGCCATATATTTTTTTTGTCTTGTTTAGCATATCCTTTAAATCGCTAATTTCTATGTATTCATAAATCTTTTTACTCATATACAACACTCCTATTAAACCGATTATTATTTATATCATAAAAATATTTTTCTTACCAATCCTGACTCATCAGTCAAAAAAAGAGACGGCCCCATTTAAACTAGGTTCCGCCTCGTAAATATTATTTTTATTCTTGTTTTCCTTCAGCATTTTCTTCAGCTTTTTCTTCTTGTTTTTCTTCTACTTTATTTTCAACAAGATCAATAAATGTTATGTATCTATTATTAATTGTTCTTTGGTATTTCTTCATTTCTCCAAATTTTTTTCTTTCTTCAATCTCAATTGTTGTAGAAGTTTCACTAGCTCTTGTTACTTTACCTTTTATAACATAAGTATCTTCTGGATTACTCATTAGATAGGCTGTAACATTTTTACC
>CAMNND010000097.1 GCA_946545035.1 uncultured Clostridium sp.
TTTGAGGATCACTTGTTATACCAAGTCTTGCATACTCATCTCCAACTGATTCAGCGATGATTTGCTTTGTAAGCTCGTTTACTTCCTTACTTCTTGTACTACCTTTCGCCATTGTAAGTAAAGCTTGAGTAACGTCCTCTATTTTACTTTCTACATTAAGAACTTCACGTTCCTTACCTGTGATTTCGTCTTTTATATTTTCAACTTCTATATCGAATAAGTTAATAATTGTATCCGAATTTGGACTTATAATAACATTCGTACCACCTAAGCTCTCTGCCACTATTGAATACTCACCTTCGGCATCTAGAGCTAAACTTTCGATTCCCATTAATACTGCTGATCTTGAAATTAAAGTTTTCATTGTAACAGATTTACCAGCACCAGACTTAGCAAATATAACCATATTATAGTTTGTTAATGATTCATGGAAGTTATCAAATAATATTGGAACTCCAGTTTGAAGGTTATATCCAAGAGGAATACCTGATGGATGTCCTACTTCTGATGAAGTGAAAGGAAATACTGTTCCAATTGATTCTCTATCAAATAGGTGTTTTTCATTTATTTTCTTTCTCATTAAAGGTAAATTTGTTCTAAAAGCTTCGTCTTGATTTGCCCATGCAGATTTTATATCTACTAAGCTTTTAGCCATTTCAGTTGATAGTAAACGAGTATATGTATCAAGGTCTTTTAAATCATATGCAAATAATGTACACACTATTGTTGCTTCAAACATTTTGTTAAAACCTGCTGCAATCTCATCTCTCAATTGCTCTGTTTCAATTCTCTTCTGAGCTAGTAATCTTGCTCTGTTGATATTTCCTCTATCTTCAGCAAGAATTCTTTCTGTTTCAAGTTCATTAATTGTTCTGTTTAAGTCATTTTGTGATGTGGATTCAAGTATTGGATTTATATATACCGATGTATTAATATCACCAAACATATACATATCTCTAAATAGCTCTGGGAATGTACACATACGTGGTAAGTTAGCAACAAAGAAGCTTCTTGCAAATCTATCTGTTGTGGAAATAATTTCAATATGATCTAGACTTGATGCATCAATTCCAGTTGGAGCAATCATTTCTTTTATGGTCTTCTTTCTAATTATTCTTCTTTTAAGCTCTTGCTCAACTTTTTCTGTATTGTCTTCTTTTTTCTTACCTAATAAATTAAAATTAGTTTTCGCCATTCTTCTTTGCCTCCATTTCCTTCAACATTCTCTTTTTCTTTAATTTCTTTGCAAGTTCAATTTTTTCTTCACGAGTCAAATTTTCTAGCTTCTTAGATTTTTCTTTCTTTTCAATAATAATTTCGTTTCCTTCATTTTCTCCGTTTTCTTCTTCACGTGCTTTTTTTATTTTATTTTGTCTTTCAGCTTTTTTTCTTGCAAGTTCCTTATCAATTTCATCAACTTCTTTTTTAGCTTCTTCTGTCTTCTCTTTGCCAAGTACATTGACCTGAGAATCCAAAGCTTCTCTTGCTAATTCATTAACATATGCATTCATATTTTCTTCTCTGTCTTTTATCTGTTGCATTTTATACTCAGCTCTTCTATTAATTCTTCTATATGCTTCAATTCCTTTATCTTTTGCTTTACGTTCAATTTCCTCATCTAATGCTTGTATTCTCTTCTCAAGAACATCCTGTGTAACTGAATAGAATGAATCAAATCCTGAATTTTCGATATATTCATCAAAGTCATATGTATCATGTTGCTCTCTGTTGTATGAAATAAATAAAAGCTCAATCAATTCTTTTGAAGTAAGCACTTTACCTCTTACATCACATTCAGTTAATGAGCTAACCAATGACTGTGCCCTTGTATATAACTCAGAGAAGGCCATCTTTCCAATTTCTCTTTTATCATACTCTCCTGCTGATGTAATTTCATCAGTATAGTATGGTACAACTATATAGTATTCCTTTGTTGTTAAATCAGCATCTTCACTCATTTGCTCAGTATTTTCTATTATGTCTCTACCATATTCAAACAAATTTCTCTTTTTAGCAACTTCCTTTTGAGCTTTTAAAATTTCATCTCTTGTTGCATTTGGACTTCTAAGAAGATTTTGGTATTTTTGCTCTTCTTCTCTCATGTCCATTTCAATTGACCTTAAACGCTCTCTGTATTTCATTGTGCTTTGTGCAAGATTTACTTTTCTTGTTTGAACATATAGTTGAACTTCAAATTTAAGTGCATTTAAAAATCCTATGAAGCCTTGTTCAACACCATTCTTTTCTACATCAGATAATAAATCATAATTTACACCTTTACATTCAAGAACCATTAGATATCTTTTTCCACCATCTTGTACAATCATATTGTCCTCGATTGTATCAAACTCCATAAATTTAAACATGGATTTTTTAGCTCTTGCTGTATCAAGTTCCTCATCCTTTTGTTTGTTTGTAGATGTTTGTTTTTCTCTCTTCTCTTTCATGCTAATGTATAGCAATACCATTGCCAGTATTATAATGACAATAATAATTCCTACAACTGCTAATAATAAAAAGTCATCCATTATCTGATATACCCCCTTCTATTTCTATTTGCTTTCTCAACTTCCTCTTGTTTAATTTTTTCTTCTTTTTCTTCGTTCTTCTCTTTTTCATCAATTTCGTGCTCTATTTCTTCTCTAGAAAGTTCATCTGTATCATAAACGTATAGCTTTACGCGGTTTATTTTAAATTTAATAGATTCAATTAGAACCTTGTCCAGACTTATGCCTCCTGCTTTTCTTGTTATCTCAAATCTGTCGTTTTTTGGCATCTTAAATGTTCCAATGACAAATCCAGCAATGGCAAGTAACACGGTAATAATTATACCAACTACGTTAAATGGTCCAGCCATTTTAAATAATGATCCAATGGATTTTAAAATTGTTTTTATAATTATGCCTACAAATAAGCATCCAACTGTCCATAATAATGCTTTTGTTGAAAATATATAAAATAGTCTACCTTCACCTTTTGTGTTTCTTGGAATATTATACGTTCCCATACATTACCTCCTGCCAATACTTTTATGAATAATTTAAATAATAATATATATATAGTCAAGTTATGCATATATATATATTTATATAAAGAATTTACGGAATAATTGCTTATAAATTCTTTATCTAATATTTTACATTTCTTTGACATTTTTTTTACATCTATTATCTAAACTTTAAGATATGCTCTTCAAGTCGTTATTTCCCTAGACTTAAATACCATTTCAGAGCACATTTTAAAATTTAGAAAAATAAAGAGGTGCAATGCTCTCGCATAACACCCCTTATTATTTTTATTTTAAATTTTATCCCATGCTGAATAAGAATCTAACTAATGTTGTAGCAAATACAACTAAGATAACACCTACAGCAACTGGCATTAATGATTTCTTGTATTCTGCTTTCTCTTGTGTACCACCAATTATGAATTTGATACCAATAACCATTACAACAATGATTGCAACGATGATTGAAATACCCCAAATCCAGTTGATGATTGTTCCTGCAACACCACCAAATTCATTGCTCATTTGGTTTCCATTCTCTGTTGTAGCAATTACACCGTTAACATCTCTATTAGCAGCTGCTAAGCTTACTGGTTGTGCAAATGCAAATAGCATTGCCATAGATAGTAAAACTACAGATAAAATCTTTAAAGTCTTTTTCATACCTAACTCCTCCTTTTATAAAATTTTATTTATATAATGTATAAATAATAAAAACTAATTTAGTAGAAGAATCCATTTAAAATGTTATATGTAACTCTCCAAATTCCAAATGCTCCAAATACAACAAACGCACCAACAACAAATGGTATTAATTTTTCTTTTACTTTAGCTTGTCCCTCTGCACCTGTTGTTATGAATTGAATTCCAAGTACTGAACCAACAAATATTGCTAAAACAATTCCTATGGTAAGCATTGTAAAATATATTTGATCTACAGCTGACCTTTCGTTATCTGCATTAAATATTTCTCTATTCTCTGCGTTTTGCATAAACGAATTCGCACCATTCATTATTGTACCCATATCAAAAGCAGCTTCAGATTTTTGAGGCATAACCAGAATTGTACTTAGAATAATTATTGCAATTATTGATATTTTTTTAACTACTCTCATTAACAACGCCTCCTATCTATATATTTCCTGCGGCGCTTGCAATTATTCTTAGTATAGTCGCTAAAAATACAATTATAAACACACCGACTCCCATTGGAATCAAGTTCTTTTTGTAATCAGCTTTCTGAGTAATACCACCTGTTATGTATAAAACACCAACATATGATAATGCAATGATTGATATTATAATTGCTACTGTAAACAAATACGATGATATATCTCCACCATATCTCTGTACAAAGCTACCATCAATACCTGAATTTGGATCACTTGAACCAATTCCACTGTTTATAAGATCATTTGGAGTTAATTCATCTGCATAGCTAACTTGAATTGGAAGAAATAGACAAATTGATAAGCAAATTGTTAGTATAATAAATAATACTGAAATTTTCTTTTTGTTCATGTCAATCCCTCCCTTTCTCCATTTTTCGACTATTTAGGTACTAATATAATTTTACTACATTTGTTTTTTTAAGT
>CAMNND010000098.1 GCA_946545035.1 uncultured Clostridium sp.
GGGATTATGCATCTCTAACATCTGTCCAGAGCAATTTAGCTTTAACACAAGGGGAAGATTACAATTTTTCTGAAAGTCATATTGATTATATGACTTCAAATGAAATGAGTATAGGTGGTCGTGATGTAAATGAAGGTGGTAATTTTGCAATTTTTATGAATTACAATGAAAAGTTTAAGGGATTTGTTTTAGAAGAAGAAATTCCTCAAAATATATACGAAGACTACGAATACAACACATTTTACAATGTACCAAAGGAAGATATGTATATTACAAAATATGTAGATTTTCCAAGAATGGTGAAGAATGATGAAATGAGTCAAGAAGAATATGATGCCAAGTTTAAAGAATTTCAAACAGCCGTAAAAACACATATTATGAATTATGGATCTGTATGTGCTTCTGTCTATGGACCATGGTGCAAAGATCTTTATATATCAAGTAATGATGGGGCTTATGCAAATCATATGATATCAATTGTTGGATGGGATGATAATTATTCAAGGGAAAATTTCTATTCAATTAAGGATGAAAAGCCAGAGCATGATGGTGCATATATAGCATTAAACTCTTGGGGAGAAGATTTTGGTGAAAGTGGATATTTCTACATTTCATATGAAGATTGTTTGGTAAATAAAGAAATGTCAGGAATTATTTCTATAAATAAAAAATCAGACTTAATTAAGGTAAATGAATTAGGAAAGAACATGATAGAATTTATAAGAAATAATTACAATGATAAAATTGTGGAGCTTGATGGTGAGGAATATATAAGAGAAGAAGTATTTGGAGGTTTTGTAGATTTATCAGGCTTGAATATATCGGATATCAGTGACTTTTATTCTTTGATAAGTAAAGCTTCATGGATCAATTTATCAGACAACAACTTAGAAAGTATTGATGGAATTGAAAACTATATTTGTAAGGAAGACGTAGTTATTATTCTAGCAAATAATAATATAAAAGATGTATCTTGTTTGCAAAATGTTAAAATAAGTACACTAAAACTTGATGGAAACTATGGTGTAACAGGATACGAGAATTTAGATATTAGCTATCAATTATCATTAAAAGATTGCGGAATAACGTCATTTGATGTTGGAGAAAAGCAAAAGAGCATTGAATCACTAAATTTAAGCGGAAATACTATTGATGATTTTAGTAATATAACTAAGCTGGAGGGATTACAAGTTTTAGAATTAAATAATTGCAATCTTGGCAGTTTAGAAAAAATCAAAGATATATTAAAAATGAATAGTATAAGTTATCTTGATGTATCGGATAACAACTTGACGAGCATTACAGGACTTGAGAATGCATCAATGTATGAAATTAATTTATCAAATAATACTGAAATAGAGAATTTTGAGCCTCTTAGAAAAATAAAAGATATATATTGTGTTGTCCTTAACAACTGTAATATTAAAGATGCAAGTGAGGTTTTAATTGAAACTGTAACTGAGGAAGAATTAGAAAAGACTTCTAATTTAATAGAAGATACAATGTATGAACCCGAGGATTTACGCTTTGGTATATCATATGTTTTATCTGAAAATAAAGAAATATATAACATAAAAGCATTAAAAAATGCACAATCAATTTCACTTGAAGACTGTGATTTAGGAGATATTACAGAATTAAAGGAATTAAAATATCTAAAAAATATTAATTTATCTCATAATCATAACTTGACAGGTGATTTAAGTGGTATGGATATCTATTTCCTTACAGTTATAGATTGCGGATTAAATAATGATTTCAATATATTTAATATTGATTTAGTTACGGAATTAAATATACGCGAAAATGATATAGATAAAATAGATAATTTTGAAGATAAAGTTACATGGACAATATATATGGATTCTTATGATGGTAACAAAGAAACAAAAAATGGAGCATATATAAGTGTATCTTCAGAAGAAAATGAAGATAATGTAGATAATGTAGTTGAAATTGAAATACCAGATGAAGATGGATTAAAAATGGATTTCGTTAGATATAAAAAGAATATTGAAGGACCTATAGGTAATATTAAGGTAAATGGTAAGATTTTTTCTTCATTTGTATTAATCCCAATCGATGAGACTACAAACATTACCTATTGGTCATATGAAAATGGAATGACAACAATTAAATTCAAAATTAATCCTGAGATGAAAAATTCTGGAATCGAAGTAATGTATAGTCCATATCTAAACAGATTAAAAAACGATAATGAAATAAAAGCAGAAAACATTAGAGTGGCCGAGACATATGGTAATGGAATTAGTAAAGAAACTACAGATTTTGAATTAGGTAGTGAAATATATAAATTACCATGTAAGAATGTAATGAGAGGCAAAGGACTTGATTCTAGATATATATATGTTCCTGAAAAATACTATATGTTAGTATCTCAAGGTGATTATACAGCTAAATATGCAGTAGGAAGAATGTCTGGATACAATATTATTGATGTTAATTTATGTGAGGATTTAACACCACCAGATGACTTCGAAGAAGAGTTCCCAACATTAAGATTTGATAGTGAAGAGCTATATAATATAGCTAAAGATTACTGGGATGGTTTATATGTAAGAGCTGATGATGATTTATTAACAATAGAGCTAAAGGAATATAGAGAAAGAAATGATTCGGGACTTCCAATGTATATACCAAGAAGACTATTATGGGATGCAGATGCATTGAAACCAGTTATTGCAACAGATATCTATATTTTGATGGACGAAGAAAATGGTATGGATAGAATTGGAGAAGGAAATTTAAAAGATCTTGAGATATTAGAGCAATTAGAAAATATCCATATTATCACACCACCAGAAGAGTATAACCAAGATGATTTAATAGTACCACAAGATAAATATACTATTATTATAGAGAATGGTGTTGGATAAAATATAAAAATAATTTAGATTGTAAAAACAGGGACGGAGGAAAAAATTTTCTCCGTCTCTATTATATTCTTTAAACAGATTGACATAATGTGAAATTAATGATATAATGTCTTTCAACAAATTTTTCGGGGGAGGAATCATATGACAGAGCTAGAAGGGAAAATAGATGCATATGAAAAAGGTATTATATTAATTTCAAAATTAAAAAAAGAAGAAACAAAAATTGAGCAATTAAAGAGTGAACTTAATAAGCCAAACGTGGATATTAAACAAGTTAGTGCGAAGATTAGAGCATTAAAAAGGAAAGTAAAAGCTTGCAACAAAGAATTAAGAGCTCTTGGATTAGAAGGAAATATTAACTTAATTGGGGAGTTGACACAAAAACTAAATGAATTAAAAATAGAGCGAGCAAAAGAAAAAATACAGGCTAAGATGAAGCTTTATGGTGAAAAGCTTGAGAAAGTAAAAGTGAATTTGGAAGAAAAGAGAAATCAATATGCAAAAGAGCATAAGGGAGAATTATTAAAAGCTGCAAGGGATATTGTTGCAAAAATAAGAAGCAAAGACAATGATGTTGGAAAAAGTGGTAGCGAAGGAACACATAAAAAAGATAGTACGAAAAAAACAGATAAAGTAAATGTAAAAGCTGTATTATTAGCTCTTGTAATGGCTGGAGCAGCAGGTGTAGGACTAGAGCATATTACAAGCAAAATACCAACACAAACAAGCAATAATGCAATAGTAGAAGAGTTAGAGGAAAATGAAAGTAGACTACAGGAAAAGCATTACATAGTAAATCAACAGGCTGTATACAAAGCACATAGTGTCGATAATGAATATGGCTTTATAAACTTTAGATCACAACCAACACTTGAAAGTGATATAATTACTCAATTGAATGCTGGACAAGCTGTATTTATAAATGATTTACCAGTAGCTGATACAGATAATGAAGAAGCAACAAATAACTGGAAAGCTGCTATGTACTACAGTGAAACAGATGGAAAATATGTGGATGGATATGTTGATGCAGATTTATTATCAAGTGTACAAGCAAATGAAGCGGCAGTTATTATAAAGGATGAAGATGTGCAAGAAGTATCTCAAGATGATAAATTACTAGAAAGTGAAGAGTATTTTGAAGTAGATAAATTTGAGGTAAATACACCAGTTTTAAATTTCAGATCAGATCCTGAAATTGTTGAGGAAAACGTAATTTCAAAATTGGAAGAAGGAAATAATATTTTCTTATATAAAGATGATACGCAAAATGAAGAAAATATTAGCGGAAACACTGATATGAGTCATGATTGGAAGAAAGCAATTTACCATAATAACGTTGATGGAATATATGTTGGTGGATATATAGATGCACAATATGTTGCTGAAACGGAGAGAGAAACTATGGATGAAGTTGCAACTCAAGAGCCAGAAACTAACACTAAAGCTACAACTCAGGAGACGGAAACTACAACAATCGAGACTACAACTGTGGAACCAACAGAGCAACCTGCAGAAGAAACAAACACAGAAAATATAACAGAGACTACAGTAGAAGTATTGGTGGAAAGTCAAGACACAAACGAGACACCTAAGACGAGTGGAGATACAGTAAGCGTAGATAGTTATGATAAATCTGATATTGATGCATTTGATAAATATCCAGGATATAGAGAGTATTTAGAAAAATTAAAAGAAA
>CAMNND010000099.1 GCA_946545035.1 uncultured Clostridium sp.
TCTTTAACATCTCCTGATAATACACCACCTTGAATTGATGCACCAATAGCAACACATTCATCAGGGTTAATTCCTTTATTTGGCTCTTTACCTGTAATTTGTTTAACTGTTTCTTGAACTAATGGAACTCTTGTTGAACCACCAACTAATAATACTTGATCAATATCGTTTGATGTTAATCCAGCATCACTTAAAGCTTGGTTAACTGGTCCTGTTGTACTACGTACTAAGTCTCCAATTAATTCTTCAAATTTTGGTCTTGTTAATGTAATATCTAAGTGTTTTGGTCCTGTGCTATCAGCTGTAATGAATGGTAAGTTAATGTTTGTTTGTTGCATTCCTGATAATTCAATCTTAGCTTTTTCAGCAGCTTCTTTTAATCTTTGCATAGCTGACTTATCTTGAGATAAATCAATTCCATTTTCTTTCTTAAATTCATCAACTAAGTATTTCATAATAGCTTCATCAAAGTCATCTCCACCTAATTGGTTGTTACCACTTGTAGCTAAAACTTCGAATACACCATCACCTATATCAAGTATTGAAACATCGAATGTTCCTCCACCTAAATCGTATACCATAATTTTTTGATCTTTATCTTCTTTATCAACACCATAAGCAAGTGCTGCTGCTGTTGGCTCATTTATAATTCTTAAAACTTCTAGTCCAGCAATTTTACCAGCATCTTTTGTTGCTTGTCTTTGGCTATCTGAGAAGTATGCAGGTACTGTGATAACAGCTTGTGTAACTTTTTGTCCTAAATAACTTTCAGCATCTGCTTTTAATTTTTGAAGAATCATTGCTGAAATTTCTTGTGGAGTAAATTCATCTCCATCTATATTAACTTTGTCTGCAGTTCCCATTTTTCTTTTAATTGAAATAACTGTTTTGTCTGGATTTGTAACAGCTTGACGTTTAGCTATTTGTCCAACTAATCTTTCTCCATTTTTTGAGAAAGCTACAACTGATGGAGTAGTTCTATTTCCTTCTGGATTTGGAATTACAACTGGCTCTCCACCTTCCATAACTGCAACACATGAATTTGTTGTTCCTAAGTCTATTCCTATAATTTTTCCCATTTTAAAAATCCTCCTTTAAACTTTGTGGACTTAATTTTAATTTTTTACGTCCTTTTATCTATATTTTTATAGTCTTTTGTATTTATATAAACTAATATTATCTATTAGTAAATAACTAATTTGCAACAACAACTAAAGAATGTCTTATTACTTTATCACCAATCATATAACCTTTTCTGTACTCTTCTTTAATTTCTTGTACGCCAAGATTATCATCTTGAACTGATGTTACCGCTTCATGAAGCTCTGGATTAAATGTTTGACCAACTGCTTCAATCTCCTTAACTCCATTTGATTCTAAAACATCTTTAAATTGTTTTAAAACAAGTTCAATTCCTTGTTTGAATTCTTGATCTTCTGTTTTTGTTTGTACTGCTTTTTCTAAGTTGTCTATTATTGGTAAGAAAGATGTGATTATATCTCCAATTATTGAGTTGTATAAATTTTCTCTTTCCTTACTACTTCTCTTTTTAAAATTTTCAAATTCTGCAATTAAACGTTTTATACGATCATCTTTTTCTTCTAGCTCTTGCTTTTGAGTTTCTATTAGTACTTTTATTTTTTCTACATCATTTTTATTTATTTCTTCATTTACTTCTTTAATTTCTTCGCTATTCTCGATATCGTCCATTATAAACCTCCTTGATCTATCAATTTTTGTATATACCTCATTACTGAAATAACTTTAGAATAATTCATTCTCTTTGGTCCGATAATTCCTATGGTTCCCATATCCTTATCATCACCTTTTAGAGTTACGATGCTAAAGTCTTTTAAGTTTTCATCGTCAAGTTCATCTCCGATATATACGTGGATATCATTTGATAAATCGTTATCAAGTAGGTCAACAACTTCAGTTTTACTTTCCAATATATTAATAAAGTTTCTTGCTGTTTCTGCCTTACTTAGCTCCGGTAGGTCAAATGATTTATTTGTACCTTCTAAATAAAGTTTAGATTCTTCATTAATAACTTTATTCAGTTGCTCTATGATTGTTTTTATCATATTAGCAGAAGCTTCCATTTCATTGAAAATATATTCTTCAATTGGAGCATTAATCTGATCAAGTGGTTTTCCCTTTAATTTACTATTGAATAGTAAATTAATTGTTTGAATCTGATCTTCGTATATATCCTCTTCAAAGTTTATGATTGTTTCTTTAACCATACCCTCATTTGTAAGAATAACTGCCATTAGCATTCTATTACCAAGCAGTATAAATTTAATTTCTTGAATAATTTGTTTTGCGACTTTAGGTCCGATTGCAACTGTCGTATAGTGGGTTACTTCTGATAATGTATTAGTTGCAATTTTCATTAAATCTTCAATTTGATTAACTTTTGTTTGTAACTTATCCTTAATGTATTTAATTTCATCAAGACTTATATTATCTTCTTTTAATAACTCATCTACGTATAGTCTATAACCTTTTACAGATGGTATTCTACCACTTGATGTATGAGTTTTTTCAAGATATCCACCTTTTTCAAGCTCAGACATTTCGTTTCTGATTGTTGCACTACTGTAATCTAAACCTTTTTTCTTAGAAATACTACCAGAGCTTACTGGTTCAGCAGTACTAACATACTCATCTACAATAGCTTGTAGAATACGTTTTTTTCTATCATCTAACAATTTATTCACCTTCTTTTTTAGCAGTCTTCAACCTTGAGTGCTAAACTGTGTATATATTATATCCAAAAGGATGGATTGTCAATACCTCTTTTAAGTATTTTTGTGAATTTTTTGTGAAAATAAAAAACTCCCTTTTCAAACACCATACTAGCATTTGAAAAGGGAATCCTACGGTTCAGATATTTCTTTCACCATACGGGTATCCAGAATAAACTACATTGTCCATAGGAATGATAAGTGCGGGTATATCCTTGATAGTTGAAATAAGATTTGCATTGAAACCATCAACAAGTACGTTATTTGCCGTGACTGTTATCGGCTTAATCAAATATTCATATTGTGCAACATCTTCAAGCATACGCATGTATGATCCGCCCTTTATCTCTCCAATCCGATAATTGACCCATATGCTCCTGGGACTGCGGTCAGCAAGCCATTCTGCAGGCAAGCTTGGAATTTTGCCTTTTCTTCTTTTCTCTTGCCTCGCCAAAAGTTTTTCTCTAAACCTTTCCAATAGCTCTTGATTTCCCGTCTTAATGGCTTCCTGATATACTTTCAGGAATTCATAAAACTCATCTTCGAACATATTTCCCTTTCGAGAATTGCATGCCGTACAAGCCGGACGCAAGTTGTTCG
Source organism: uncultured Clostridium sp. (assembly GCA_946545035.1). Classification (GTDB taxonomy): domain Bacteria; phylum Bacillota; class Clostridia; order TANB77; family CAG-508; genus CAG-492. Next base: position 3,351 of record CAMNND010000099.1, read on the forward strand.
TGATAGTCGGACCTCCAAAGTCCTGCGGTATCAAATGATCCATTGATATTTTAGAAAAGTACGCTTGGTTATTGCATTGAGTTTCGTGATTTCTCAGCTTTCGGTGACAATAGTAGCATTCGTCATCACCAAAAATTTCGTATGTAAGTGCATACATAACATCCTTAAAATCACCTTTTTTAAAAAGATACAGCATCTCACCTTTAACTTCAGCAGAATCCCCAATCACAAAGTCATGGTTTGGAAGTAGTATCTTCATGTTGATCCTCCTCTCATCAATGTACTACATTCATGAAATTTCTACCACTTCTTGAAGCAATTCTAACACATAAATTCGCATAGTCAATAATAAACTTGAATTAAATTTTCTATTATTGTATAATTAAAGTGCAATATTTAAGTATTGGAGCGTAATTCACGATTCACGAGGTAGATCTAGTACATAGGTTACTAGCATATTGCACGGGCAAGTATGTAAATACTTGCTCTATATTTAATAAAAAGTTGAGGTATGTTTATGGACAATAAATCATTAGAAGGTAAATGGTTTAATTATTTTTGTAACATGAGACATAAATACAATATGAGAATAAGTGCTAAAAAACCTTTAGTAATTTTTCTTGATGCAAAAGATTCATCAAAGTATAAAAGAAATTTAATGAAAGGTTATGAAAATGATTTCTTTGATTGTATGTGTAAAACAGCTAAGTATTTTACTCAAAAATACAACTGCGTATCTATCTGGGGAACTGACGAAATAAGCTTTATTATAGATGATGTTGATACTTTTATTGATTCAATTAATAATGATAAAACATTTAGATCACATGATGTTGTTTCAGTTTTTTCTCAGTATTTCTTTGAGTACTTTAATAGTGTATATAAATCTGGTCCAGTATATTGGCATTGTAAATGCTTTAATATTTCACCTGAAAAGAAAATGTCATATATAAAATTTAAAAGCCATGGACTTTTAAAAGGAATTACTTCTAATTTCTTAAAACAAAATGGTGTTAAAAATGCTGCCAGAATCAGATTAGATGAAAAACTAAAAATGTGTGAAGAATATGAAAACTTTAGCTCTATTTCTGATTACAAATATGGAGTCTTGTATTTAAATGGTCAAAAAATAGATGTTAATGATTATTTTGATGGAAAAATAACAGTACTTGATGAAACAAATAATTCGTATGAAGTACTTGATTTAATGGATTTTGAATAA
>CAMNND010000100.1 GCA_946545035.1 uncultured Clostridium sp.
AAAAATGGGCGACATTAATGTATACACAGGACCGATGAAATGCGGAAAGAGCAACAAAATAATAGATGAAGCTAAAAGACAAATGATAGCTGGTAAAAAAATAAAAATATTTAAACCAGAAATAGATACAAAAGATTACATTATGGATAGGAATGGTAATAAGCTAAAGACTGTAAATATATCAAACATTGAAGAAATACAAAATTATGATGCTGATGTATATGTTATAGATGAGTTTCAGTTTCTAGATGGAGATGTGGATTGTATTGAAAAGATGGCAGAAGATGGAAAAAAATTCTATATAGCTGGATTAAATTTAACTTCTGAAGGAAAACCATTCGGACAAATGGGAGATCTTCTATGTGTATCTGATAATGTACAAACTATGACTTCTATATGTGAAATATGTAAAAGAGATAATGCAATATTTAGTTTCTATAAGCTAAACGATAAAAACGGAGATATTAGAATTGGTGATAACGAATACATCCCAGTTTGTAGAGAATGTTATAACGAATTAAGAAGAGCAAAGAAAATAATGGAAAAAGAAAAATAGGAGGTAATTAAGTATGGAATATGCAATTATTGCGATAATAGTAGTAGCTATTATTGGGGTGATTTTTGTGATAGCAAAAAAAGATTCAAAAGAGTGTGAGGAAATGGTTTCTAAATTAACTGAGGAGCAAAAAGAATTCTTGAAATCAACAGAGATTAAATTTGTTGAAAAGAATGCTTGGGTTCAAGATGCAATTGTTGCTAAAATAGTTGATAAAGGAAATAAGCTAAGTATTAGATTATTATGGTTTGATAAGGTAATACAAAATAATGAATATAACACAATTACAATAGCAGATACAAGTATAACAAAGGCTGAACAAGAAGCTCATAATCTAAAAGTAGGTGATTCAGTTAAAATGTATTTTGCACCAGAGAAAACAATTGGAAGCGTAAAAATTGTATGGGAATAGAATAGAAACATTGAACAAATATTGTTCAATGTTTTATTGTATGATTAGGAGAATTTTATATGTTGGAAAATGAAAAGTTAGATTATAATAAATGCATTGAAATAGTAAAAATAATTTCAAAGAACGATAAGGGGTCTGTTGAAGAAATAGAAAAGTGCGTCAATGATACAGAAGTATATTATGACACAGTTAAATCTGAGTTTGAACAAGATAGGGCGATATTTGATTGCAATGATAAAGATACAATTATCTGGATTGGTATGGTGAATAATTTAATAAGACATGGTTATGCGTGTGAATTAGATTGGAAAGAAGAGCTTGATGAGTTTAAAGCTAGCTTAAGCAAGATAAAGAAGGGAAATTTGATAGATTATTCAAAATTAGATAAGAATGATAATATTGAAGTTTGGTGTGACAAGATAAATAAGGCATTAAAAAAGTGTAATTTAGGAATTAGTTGTATTGATATAGATAGTGATTCATATGTACTATTTATATGTGAATTGGACGAAATTAAGAAAATAGAGATATTAGCAAAAGATATTAATCATAAAATAAACCTTCAAATTTCAACAATACCACAAAAAACAAAGAAGAAAAATAAAACTAAAAATTTAGGACAATTTAGTCTTATTTTTACAATAATAGTATTGATTTGCATAATACTATACATTATTTTACAAAAGCAGATAAAAAAGAGTAATAATAATTCGTTAAAAAAATATGATGTGCCAGATGTAAATATTAACATATATCCAGATATGAATTATGACATCAACCAAATTGATGAAAATACAGTGAATGAAATTTTTGATATACAAAAACCTTTGAATTTATAGTTCGAAGGTTTTTGTATATTTTTGCATTTTTTTGCAATACTAACAATATAAAACTTTGAAAACAAGGAGGAAAAACATGAAAGCAACAGGTGTTGTAAGAAGAATAGATGATTTAGGTAGAATTGTTGTACCAAAGGAAATAAGAAGAACACTTCGTATAAAAGAAGGTGATCCACTTGAGATATTTACTGATAGAGAAGGATCAATAATCTTAAGGAAATATTCTCCTATAGGTGAGCTATCTGAATTTGCAACAGAGTATGCAGAAACCTTAGCTAAGACTACAGGACATATTGCTTGTATTACTGATAAAGATACTGTTATTGCTGTATCAGGTACATCTAAAAAGGAATATCTAGAAAAAAGTGTTAGTAAACAATTAGAGCAGATTATGGATGATAAGGAAAATTACAATAGTAAAGAAAATAATAATACCGCAATTCCAATTACAAATAATGAGACAAATGATAAATCTAAAAATGCTCAAGTTGTCTATCCGATAATTGTTGAAGGCGAATCAATAGGTAGTGTAGTACTACTTTCAAAGGAACCTAATGAAAAGATGAGTGAAGTAGAACAAAAAGTAGTTCAGTCAGCTGCAAGTTTTTTAGGGACACAAATGGAAATCTAATTTATAATCCTGGAAATTAATTATTTAATTTCTGGGATTTTATTCATATTTCTTAAAAATAAATTTGTGTAAATTTACATAAAATACTGGTAATATATTGTAATATATGATACAATAGTAGTAGTTTTACAAAAGGAGAATAGTATGGTTGAAATTGAATTAAAAAGTAAAGAATTAACAGAGTACATATATCTTACTTTAAACAAAGATAGAAGTACTCCAATATATGATGATGATATCGATAAAATTAAAGATGTAACATTAGATGCATTAGACTTTTTAGATGAACCAACAGACGCAACAATATATGATTTGGTATTTTTTAACAACCTAAAAACATGTATGATAGCAAATATGAATATATCAGCAGGTGAAATAGACATCTTAAATAAGTTAGAAAGTATTGAATCAATTCAATTTACAAATTGTGTTTTTCCAAAAGGTAAAAAGATAAATATGCATGCTTCATACGTAATTGTTGATGGATGTGCAGAATTTGATGCATCTATTTTCAGTGATATGAAATCAATTACTAGACTAAGAGTTGTAAATTGTGAACATGTAAATTTAAATGGCTTAGAAGGTTTATCAGATATTACAGAGCTATATTTACAAAATCTTGAATTAGACAATATTGATAATATATCTAGATTAGATAAACTTGAATATATAAATCTGAATGGTACAAAAGTTAAAAAGTTAACAGACGTGCTAAAGAATCCAATGATCAGAGTTGATCATGAGGAAAATAATTATATATATGATGTTGAAAATTAAGGGGTGCGAAAATTGAAAAATAGTTTTTTAGAAAATTTAGTTAATGAAAATGAAAAGTCACATGATAATGATAGTATCAAAAATGTAGGAGCAATTAGTTTCACAGATGTTATCGAATACGTAAAAAGTGGAATTTCAGAAGATGATTTTAAATCACTATGTGATGACATAAGCTCTGGTAAAGTAAAAATTGGTATGGATGCTTCAGCGGTTAGTACATTACTTGCTAACAAAGAAAATAGCCAAGTAAAAAGACTATTCCAAAATGCAAAAATGCCAAAAATTGACATTGATGTAAATAGCCTAAGTGAATTACCTGTAGAAGATTACAGAGCTATAAGAGCAATGGGAGTTAATGTTGGTAAGGTATATGTAAATAGTGGTTGGGATGAAGCCGCAGCTAGAGGATATACGCCAGATGTATATGACAAGATTGCATCAAATGCAGCTGGTATGATTGATAAGGCAAAATCTGAATTAGCTCAGAAAAATCCAGGTAAACAATTTGAAGGAATGAGTGATAGAGACAAGTTTATGGCTATATACAATATGGTTATAAAAAGAGCAAAATATAATTATGCGGCAGTTGATAGCAAAGGTGAGTCTCAGTATACATCAAGAAACTTACAAGACTTCTTCTGCAATGGAGGGTCTGGTGTTTGTGCAGGTTTTGCAGATGCATTGGTTCAATTAGGAACTATGGTTGGATTAGAAATGCAATATGTTCAAGGTGATTCTAAGTCAGCTAAAATGAGCCATAAGGAATACCATGCATGGGTTAGAGTTAAAATTGATGGAGAATGGTATAATGCTGATCCAACATGGGATGCAAACCATGTAAAAGGAAAATATGGGTATTGCTTAAAGAGCGATGCTGAATTTGATGGACACACAATAGATAGAAACTATAACCCACACTATAGAAGAGATAAAAATGGTAAATTAATTGGAAGTTCAAGAAATAATGGATATGTAGATTATGAAACTTCAACTCGTTCATATAGAAGTTCAGAACTTATAGATGAATACTATACTGAGGATATGGATAGACAAATGGCTGGATTTAGAAACTTAACAGAAGAGCAAGCTGCTATGTTAGGATCTAGATATGTACCAAATGCACCATCTTCAGTTGGAACTTTATCAGGAAATAATTTCTTAACAGTAATATTAAATTTCTTAATAAAAATTACAAGTATGCCAGCAAAAGCTGCAAACAAGATAAAAGAAAAATTTAGAGCTGGAAAGTTGGATGCAAGTAAATTATCAGATGATAGATATATTGCAGAGGAAACAGAAAAAGCTGAAAAAGAAGCTGCTTTTGAAGATATTCAAGTAGATCCAAAACAAGC
>CAMNND010000101.1 GCA_946545035.1 uncultured Clostridium sp.
GTAAAACTATTTAGTAAGAATCATACACCAATAAGCAGTTATTCTGTATCTAGAAATAATGGAACACAGATTATTCTAATTACATATCCGGATGGAACGAGTATGGAACAAAAATCTTTATACAATCCTGAATCTGGTTCATACGTATATAGCGAAACTACTTGTACAGTACTTGCAAGCGATATAATTAACCCAGATGACTATTCAGATGAGATAATAAATCAAGATTTAAAAGTTCGTCTTATGTATGATCTAAATCCTGATAATAGAATGATTCGTTTAAAAATTGCATTTATTGACGATGCTAATGATAGTCTCTACTATATGGAGGAACACCCTGAGCTATTAGAAATAAGTAATTTAATTACTGAAAATGGATTTGAATATGTTCAATCACATCTAAATTGTTTATCACTAAATGATCCAGAAAAATATTATCATATAATTGGTGACTTTTACTCATCGTTCAAAAAAATGATAAAAGAAATACATAACAGACAACAAAATCTAGATGATAGTACTAATCCTAATAAACCAGATGATACTTCATCTCCTCATTCTGACGATGAGAATAGATAAACTAAGATTTCTTACCGAGAGAAATAATAAAAATATATAATGTAAAAAATATATAATATTATATATTTAAAACGAAAACAAGTCATTACTATGAGTAATGACTTGTTTTATGATTTTTAATCATATCTTGTTGTTATCATCTAATCTAATTAGAATATGATTTTTAAGTTACACTTCACCTGAATCCGTTGAAGTATTTGTAATAATAATTTGGCTTTCTTCGTCTAATATGCCAACTGCCAAAAAATTATTACAAGCCAGATTATATCATATAATCTGGCTTTTGTCAACTTTATGTTAAGTTTTTCTGATAACTACGCTGAATTCTAGTTATTTTCCAAACAATTTAGCAAAGAATCCTTTCTTTTGCTCTTCTTCCGGATACTTAGGTCCTTCAAATATTTTATTTGGATTATCACTAAACCAATCACTATTAGCTCTTCTTTTTGTTTTTAAACTAATATCTTCATTTATACTACTTAAAATCATCTTATAAGGTATCAATCTATTCTTTTCAGCTTGAATAGCACCTTTATAATCGTAGAATCTTTGTATATTTGGATTTAGCTCTGGCCATTTGTATCCATCTCCATCATGAGAATAGAATGCAAAATTCTTTCTTGCTGTAATAGCTTGTAAATCCCAACAAAGCCATTTAAATTTTTCATATGTAGCTCTTTGATAGAAGTTTCTTTGTGGATATAGCTCGTAGTTATATATCTTAGCTATATCTTGGCAATACGCATCAAGCTTTGCCTCATCTCCCATCTCATAGATGCCCACATGATATTCTCCTCCGAAGTTATCATTTGCTCTTGAATGGATTTTAAACTCCATTAAATCATCTTCATTTGAATTGCTTGTATCTACAACATAACCACATATTGTTTCAACGTAATGTGGATATAACCCATACTGAACATGTCTATCGAGCCATAATTTCTGGTATTTTCCAAGTATGCCATACTGTAATTCACCAAATATAATAAGAGCATCAGTTTTTCTATATACAGCTTCTGCTAATGCATTAAAATCATCTTTCATTACACATTTTCCATCTATATAACAACATGAACAAGCACAGCATGGATGTATATTATGACCTCTTACTTGCTCTTCTTTTATTATGCCAGCACCAAGAGCCTGCAATTTAGCTTTAACTTTGTCCATATATTCCCTAATCTTGGGATTTGATCCATCAGATACATCTAGTAATGTTATTTGACTGTTGTTATCTTTAAAATTTTCCTGTTGTCTCATTGCACAGCTTCTTACATATTTGTACCAGTTTGCAACTTCTTCTCTTCTGTCTTCTCTTAACATATCATCATCTAACATACTTAGACTTCTAATAAAATAAGCACCCATTCTGGAAAGACGTGTTTCCATGTAGAAGTGTGGTTCAGTATCTAATAAATGTGCACTAGTTGTAAAATATGTAACTGGTTTTCCAACCATAGCTTGCCCAAGATCAGCTTCTAGATTGTCTAAAAATCCCATTAATTGTTGATGTACGTTATAATGGAATATCGATGAACAGAACATAACTAAATCTGCTTCTCTAACTTTATCTCCTATTTCTTTTGTATATTTACCATCACCAATTAAGAATTCTGAAAACTCATCTTTTACTGAGAATTCCGATACTTTTTGAATTAATCTTCCTGTTTGTAAGGTAAGGCTAGCCTCTTTTTTAGGACTTGCGCTTAATATTACAATTTTCATATTAATCTTCCTTCCTCATCTTTTGTATATTAAATATGTATTAACCTCAATTTAGCTTATAATTACATATCAATTCCATATTTTTTGAATGTCATTTTTAAGTATATTGGTTGAATAAAAAATGATACTAGGAATGAAACTGGGTAGCTTATTGCTAATCCTTTTAATAGCATTCCTTTATATTGGTTCTTTTGAGCATTTTCTTGTCCTTCTAATTTATGTTTAAGCTCACCATTTAACTTACCATTTCTTAGTCCAGCAACTTTTTCTCTTGATCCAGCTATTGCTTCTTGTGGGACACCGTTTTGTTCCATTATTGTTATTTGAGCTTCTGTTTCACTAATTTCTTTTTCTACTGCAGTTATTTCAGCTTTTGTTTTATCAATTTCTTCTTGAATTTGTTTCTTAGCTTGAGTATGATATGCAACCGTAATCATTAATGTTGTTAAAACTGTTGTATAAATAATTGCTGATATCAATGAACTAACTATTCTTGCTGGTATTTTACCAGGTGTTAATTTTAATGCTTTAGCTGCACCATCTGACATTTTTTTCATTGGAAATATTGTTCCTAAAACAAATACTGAGATTATTGATGATATAACAAATGAAATTAACCATCCAACTATTGAAAAATGTCCAGATGACAAATTTCCAATCAATGATAAAACAAAACTCATTGTGAATCCCATTTTCATTCCCATGCTTCTTCCAATTTTCTTTTGAATTTCTTCCATAATTTTTTCGCAGCTCTTAATTCTAGAGCCACTCCCTCCTTTTACTTTTGTTTTTTTGTTTAAATATATTTAGTCTTTTTTAAATATACTTCTAATTTTTTCTATGAGTCTAGCAAGTAGGCTCTGTCTTTCTTCGTATTTTTGCATCTTAACATCTTGTGGTTTATTCCACATGTTGTTAACTCTTCTTTTAGTTTTTAATGCTACGTCTTCATTCGTACCTGCTAGTGTCATTTTATATGGTGTTAATCTATGTTTTTGTGATTCTCTAGCTTCTTTTGGATTATTAAATCTTCTCATATTTGGATTTACTTCTGGTAACGCATATCCTTTATTTTTTGCATAAAACTCATAGTTCTTTGGAGCCATTTTTTGAATATTCCATGCTATTTTTTTAAATATAAAATTAGCTCCTTGACTATACATATTAGATTGTGGATATAGCTCATAATTATATGCCTTAACTGCATCTTCACACATTTCGCTTAAACTTTGCATGTCTTCACTATCCCATATACCTAAATGATAGTTCTTATTAAAGTTACCTAATGCCATTTCATGAATATTCATAGCAAATTTATCATATTTTCCAGCTTTACTCGAATCAATTACATATGAAAAAATTATTTCTTCTTCAGTTGGATGTAATCCAAATTTAACATGTCTGTCAAGCCATACTTTGTGAGTCTTTCCAAGCAATCCGTCTTGTAGCTCACCAAATGTTACAATTATATCTGTATTTGGATAAACCTGCTCTGTTAGTGGTTTAAAGTCATCCTTAATCATACATTCATCCATAGAGTAGCAATATGTACATGCTTGACATTGATTTATCTTATAATCTCTAAGAGCAAATTTTTTAACCATACCTACTCCTAGATTATAGAATTCAGCTTCCACTTTTTGCATGCTTTCATTAATCTTTTGATTTGTACCATCTGTTGCATCAATAAATACAACTTGGCATTTGTCGTCTTTAAATCTTTCGTCTTCTCCTAATGCATAAGATCTTGCATAATGAAACCAGTTAGCCATCTCTTCTCTTCCTTCTGGAGATAGTACTGAATAATCACGCAAACTTAAACCTCTGATGTATCTTGCCCCCATCTTAGTTAAGCGTCTTTTCATGTATGCATGTGCTTCGCAATCCATAAGAAGTGAACTTGTGCTAAAAAAAGTAACTGGTTTGTTCTCTAAATCTTGTCCTATATGTTTCTCCATCTCATCAAGAAAGCTTATAACTTCTGTTGGAACGAAGAAATGAAATAGTGAAGAGCAGAAAATTACGAAATCAGCTTTTCTTATTTCTTCAGATACATTGTCCTTGTAAAAACCATTTCCTACTAGTAGCTCAGTGAACTCATCTTTTGTTGAAAATGTTGTCATTTTTTCAAGGATTCTCAAAGTATTTAGAGTTACACTAGTTTGATTTTTAGGACTTTCACTAAGTACTAAAATCTTCATCTTACATCTTCCTCTCTTATCTTTTGTTTAATCATAACCTAACAATTATAGTATAATTATAA
>CAMNND010000102.1 GCA_946545035.1 uncultured Clostridium sp.
ACTTGAAAAAAAGCTTAAATTAAAGTATAATAGATACTAATTTAGACCAAAGAAGGGATTTTTATGAAGATAGTAATAAATAACATGATTGGAAGACGATGGCGCTCTAATTTTTTTAATAAATAAGATTAAAAAAATGGAGGAATTGAATATGGAAAATAGAAAAGTAATACTAAGTGGTATCCAAGCTACTGGAAATTTAACTCTTGGAAATTATATTGGAGCTTTAAAGAATTTTGTTAAGATGCAAGATGAATTTGATTGTAATTATATGATTGCAAATATGCATGCACTAACAGTTAGAAGAGATCCTGCAGAGCTTAAAGAAAATACATTAAAAGTTTTAGCAACATACATTGCTGCTGGAATTGATCCGGAGAAGAGCACAATTTTTGTTCAATCACAAGTTCGTGAACACGCAGAGCTAGGTTGGGTCTTAGATTGCTACACATATATGGGTGAGTTAAATAGAATGACTCAATTTAAAGATAAATCTGCTAAACACGCTGACAATATCAATGCTGGGTTATACACATATCCATCATTAATGGCTGGTGATATTTTACTTTACCAAGCAGATATAGTTCCAACAGGTGAGGATCAAAAACAACATGTAGAGCTAACTAGAGATATTGCAGAAAGATTTAACAAATTATATGGAGATACATTTAAAATTCCAGAGCCATATATTCCAAAAGCTGGTGCAAGAATCATGGGACTTCAAGATCCAACAAGTAAGATGAGTAAGAGCAGTACAATTCCAAATGATACAATACTTCTTGTTGATACTCCAGAAGAGATAATGAAGAAGGTTAAGAAGGCTGTAACAGATTCAGATGGAATTGTAAAGTATGATGTAGCAAATAAACCAGGTGTAAGTAACTTAATGACTATATATAGTGTAATAAAGAATATTTCACTTGATGATGTTGAAAAAGAATTTGAAGGAAAAGGTTATGGTGATTTTAAAACTGCGGTTGCCGAGGCAATTGTCAAAGAGCTAGAACCATTCCATCAAAAATATAATGAACTTATGAATAATAGAGAATATCTAGAGAAAATATACACTGAGGGAGCTAAGAAAGCTTCAGAAAAAGCAAGTAAGACATTAAGACTTGTATATGAAAAAGTAGGGCTAATTTAATTTTTTACTTAAGAGGCATTTTTATATTTTATGTATAAAAATGCCTTCCATAATGAAAGCGAAAGATTATAATTATAGAATCATTAGAAGGAGGAAACAATGTTTACCGATTACGCAAAAATAATAATTAAATCAGGCGATGGAGGAAATGGCGCTGTTTCCTTCAGAAGAGAAAAATATGTAGCTGCCGGAGGCCCAGATGGTGGAGATGGCGGTAGAGGTGGTAGTGTATACTTTATGGTTGATCCAGATGCAAATACACTTATCGACTTTAGATTTAAAAAGAAATTCAAAGCTGAAAATGGAAATAATGGTGAAGGTGCAAGAAAATATGGTAGAAGCGGAGAGGACCTATATGTAAAAGTTCCTCAAGGTACAATCATTAAGGATGCTGAAACTGGAAATGTTCTAGCTGACCTTTCTGAAAAAGGACAAGTTGAGCTAATACTTCCAGGAGGAAGAGGCGGTAAAGGAAATTGCCACTTTGCAACTTCAACAAGACAAGCTCCTCGTTTTTCTCAAGATGGAGAAAAGGGAATGGAAAAAGAAGTAATTCTAGAGCTTAAACTTTTAGCAGATGTTGGATTAATAGGATTTCCAAATGTTGGTAAATCAACATTTCTATCTAGAACAACATCAGCTACTCCTAAAATTGCAGATTATCATTTTACAACACTTGAACCAAACTTAGGAGTTGTTAAGAGCGAGTATGGAGACAGCTTTGTAATAGCTGATATTCCTGGTATTATTGAAGGAGCAAGTGAAGGAGTTGGACTTGGTCTTCAATTTTTAAGACATATTGAAAGAACAAGATTACTTTTACATGTTATTGACGTTTCAGGAATAGAAGGTAGAGTTCCAGTAGAAGACTTTAAAGTAATTAATGATGAACTTAAAACATATAGTGAAAAACTAAGTAAGAGAAAACAAATAATTGTAGCTAATAAGATTGATAGTATGCAAGATGAATCATTATACAATGATTTAGAGGCATTAGCAAAGAAGAATAATATGGAAATATTTAAAATTTCTGCTGCAACAGGTGAGGGATTACCAGAGCTTTTAAAGAGAGTATCTGAAGTATTAAAAGAGCTTCCAAAAGAAGATTTATTTGAGGTTGAAAATAAGAAAGTATATACACTTGAGGAAGAAAAAGAAGGATTTACAATTACTAGAAAAGATGGAGTTATTTATGTAGATGGTCCAGCTGTTGACAAAGTAATGAGAAGAGTAAATCTAGATGATAATGAGTCAATGTACTATTTCCAAAAATGTTTAGACAGCTTAGGTGTAAATGAAAGATTAAAAAGAGAAGGAGTTCAAGACGGAGATACAGTCAATATTTGTGGATATGAACTTGAATGGTATGATTAAATCATACCATTTTCTTTTTATATTTAAAAATTTAAAATTATATTGACAACACAAAGTTTCGATATTATAATGCGAACACAAGTTCATATTAAATTAAGAAACGGAGTACAAAATATTGTAATGAATGTAGTAAGAGCTAAATCTATTTAAGGAGGTAGTTTTTATGAATAATTCATTGGAAACAAATTACACAAATGATTTTGAAGGAATCAAACACACAGATGAGGAAGGAAGAGAATATTGGTATGCAAGAGAGCTAATGGTTGTACTGCAGTATAAGAAATGGCAAAATTTTGAAGCAATAATTAATAAGGCAATGATTTCGTGTACAAACAGCGAAATAAACGTGTTAGACCATTTTGCCGACGTCAGTAAAATGGTCAAAATAGGCTCGGGTGCTGAAAGAGAGCAACAAGACTATAAATTAACTCGTTATGCATGCTACTTAATCGCTCAAAATGGTGATAGTCGAAAGAAAGTAATTGCAATAGCTCAAACTTATTTTGCTGTTCAAACCAGAAAACAAGAGCTTAGCGAAAGAGAATATAGCCTGCTTTCTGAAGATGAAAAGAGATTCTATCAGAGAGATTTAACAAGAAAAGGCAATTATTCACTAAACCAAGCTGCAAAAAATGCAGGTGTTAAGAATTTTGATAAATTTCATAATGAAGGATATAAAGGTTTATACAACGGAGAAACTGCAGATGATATCGCTAAGAGAAAAGGTTTGAGATATAGAGAAGATATCCTTGATAACATGGGGAGTGAAGAGCTTGCTGCAAATTTATTTAGAATAACTCAAACAGAATCAAAACTAAAAAAAGATAAAATACATACAGAAAATGATGCAAATAAAACCCATTATAATGTTGGGGCTAAAGTAAGAAAGACAATTAAAGAACTAGGAGGAACGATGCCAGAAGATTTACCAACTCCGAAAAAAAGCCTGAAACAAATAGAAAAAGAAAAAAATAAAAAATTAAAATTGAAAAAATAATAGAAACAAGAACTTTTGTTTGACTTTTAATAAAACATATGTTATTATTTTCTTAGTTATTTTTAAGGAGTGATTATATGCCAAGAAAAAAGAGCCTAGAATTAGGTAAAAGAGAAAAAGATATATTAAGCTTTATTGAAAAGAACATTAAAGAATATGGTTATCCACCATCAGTTAGAGAAATTGGAAAGTCTGTTGGATTAAGCTCAACAGCTACTGTACATGGATATTTAACTAAACTTGAAGAAAAAGGTTATATTAAAAAAGAGAATCAAAAAGGTAGAGCTTTGAGATTAGTTAAGGGAAATAAAAAGGACGATAAGAAACAAGTAAAACAAGAAGAAACTAAAAATTTTTATACAGATAAAGAAATGGTTGATGTTCCTGTTGTTGGAAAAATAACAGCTGGTGCACCAATTTTAGCAGTAGAAAATATCACTGATACATTTCCAATTCCACTTTCATTTGTTGGAAATTGTGAAAGCTTTATGCTAACAGTTAGTGGAGAAAGTATGATCGAAGCAGGTATTTTAGATGGAGACTTTATCCTAGTAAGAAAACAAAATGTTGCAAGAAATGGTGAGATTGTTGTAGCTCTAATTGAAGATGAAGCAACAGTTAAGACATTTTATAAAGAAAAAGATCACATAAGATTACAACCAGAGAATAGCACAATGGATCCTATTATTGTTCCAGACTGTAAGATACTTGGTGTTGTTTCTGGTGTATTTAGAAAATTATAGTAAAAGGGGAGTTTGAATATGGCTAGAATGAAAACCTTTTTCATATATTTCCTAATATTCGTAGGAATATATGTAATAAGTCAGTTATTAATAAATGCGTATATTAAAACATCATATTATAAAATTGAATCATATGAAATAAGCGATGATCAATTGACTGTAACAATAGATAGATCAGGTACGAGAGCTTCAAAAGATGACGGTTATATACAAGGAAAAATATCAAATAACTCAGATTTAAGATCTGATGTTAAGTATATGAAGGTTGAGTTATATTCAGAAAAAAATGTTAATCTTGGTGAAGAGTA
>CAMNND010000103.1 GCA_946545035.1 uncultured Clostridium sp.
TGCCGACAATATTTGCGGGTTACCCTGCTGAGAAGATAGGTTGTTGCCAGATTTTTTTTATTTTATAAATAGAGCATAGATTAGAGATTTATACATTTTTAATCTATGCTTTATTTATTATCTATCCTGTGATATAATCTATCCAAAAATATATACAGGGGGTTAGCATGAAAATAGATGAAATAAAAACACCAGAAGATATAATGCAATACTTTGAAGAAAACATTCAATATGGATGGTTGGATTTAAACAAAGAGCCTCATATAATGACCATGAAGGAGTATAGAAAATTATACAGAACAGTTAGTATTGAAGATACCATTAAATTTGGTATGGGAGTTTGCATTGAGCAGGTTCATTTGATGCATTATTTATTCGATAAACTAGGGATAAAAAATAAAATGTTTTGTTGTAGAATATGGGAACCAGATGATTATAATAATTTAGAAGAAGAGGAACATATGCATTGTTTTCTTTTATATTATATAAATGGAAAGGTATATCATATGGAACACCCAAATTTTACAAGGACCGGTATATATGAGTATAGTAGTGAAGAGGAAGCAATCAATAGTATTGTTCAATACTATGTTAAACTTCGAGGAGGAAAAGATAGCCCAACAAAGGAATTTTTTGATGTTCCAGTAGGTTTATCATTTCAGCAATTCAATGCATATATTAATAATTTATAATTGAAAGGAAATATTATATGTCAAGAGAAATATGGAAGCCAGGAACATTTATATATCCATTACCAGCTGTTATGATTACATCTGGAGATATGGAAAATTCAAATATAATGACAGTAGCTTGGACGGGCATTATTAATACTAATCCTGCGATGTGCTATATATCTGTTAGACCAGAAAGATTTTCCTACAATCTAATAAAGGAAAGCGGAGAATTCGTTATTAATCTAACAAATGAAAGTCTAGCGTATGCAACGGATTGGTGTGGAGTTAGATCAGGCTCTAAATATGATAAATTTAAGGAGATGCGTCTAACAAAAGAAAAAGCAAAATTTGTTAAATGTCCTATTATCAAGGAGAGCCCTGTTGCGGTTGAATGTAAAGTACGAGAAATTAAAGAGCTTGGAAGTCATCATATGATAATTGCTGATGTTTTATCGATTGATGCAGACAAAAAATATATAGATGAGAACGGTGCCTTTGATATTTCAAAGTGTGATTTAATTGCATATTCTAATGGAAAATATTACTCTTTAGGAAGAAAAATTGGAAAGTTTGGTTTCTCTGTTGAAAAAAAGAAAAATAAAAGAAAAAACAACACAAAAAGAGGTTGACAGATGGCTTAACTAGTGATAAAATAGGAAAGCATATGATTAGAAAAGTAGCTTGAAAAAGCAAAAAAATATATAGCTGGAGGTGTAACTAAGATGGCTGCAAAAGGACCAAGAGAATTTATTACATTAGCATGTTCAGATTGTAAAAGAAGAAATTATACAACTGAAAAAAATAAAAGAAATAATACAGACAGACTTGAAATAACAAAGTACTGTCCATTCTGCAAAAAACGTACAACACACAAAGAAACAAAATAACCTTTTAGGGAGGAAATTGTTATGGCTAAAGATGAAAAAAATAAAAACAAAAAGAATGTAAAAGAACAAAAAAGTAGTTTTATTAAAGAATCAAGAGCTGAATTAAAGAAAGTTAGCTGGCCAACTCCAAAGGAATTGGCTAATGATACAGCTACCGTTATTGGTATTGTACTTGTTGTTGCTATTATAGTTGTAATATTAGATTTCTTATTTTTAAGATTTAATGAAGATGTTTTATATAAAGCAGAACAAAATATAAGAAACAAAGCTACAACAACGCAAGTAGTTGAACAACCAAACAATGAAGAAAACCAAGAACAAAATAATGAAACTCCAGATTCAGAATCAAATCCAGAAACTACTGAAAATGCAGAGTAATCTTTATAAAATAAAAGGAGGCTAAAGCATGTCTCGAGAAAACGAGGAATTAGTTCCTAGATGGTATGTTGTTCATACATATTCAGGTTATGAAAATAAAGTAAAAACAGACCTTGAAAAAACTGTGAAAAACAGAGAGCTTGAAGAGTTCTTTTTTGATATAGTTGTTCCAATGGAGGAACAAATTGAAATAAAAGATGGTAAGAGAAAAACAAACTTAAAGAAAGTTTTCCCTGGCTATGTTTTAGTTAAAATGATTGTAACAGAAGAAACATGGTACATTGTTAGAAACACAAGAGGTGTTACTGGATTTGTTGGTTCAGGAACAGACCCAATACCACTTACTGATGATGAAATCAGAAGTATGGGTCTTGCTAAAGTAGAAATCAATGTAGACTATGATGTTAACGATTCTGTTAAAATTATTGATGGCGCATTTGTTGATTGTGTTGGAACTGTACAAGAAATTAATAAAGAAAAACATAAAGTTAAAGTATTAGTTTCTATGTTTGGAAGAGAAACACCAGTTGAGCTTGAATTTTCACAAGTACAAAAGGTTAATTAATTTAGTTAATAATTTAAAATTATATAAATTATTTTTTTCAATATCATATTAAAGGAGGTGCAATTGAAATGGCAGGCAAAAACAACGAAGAAGAGCAAGATAAAATAGTAAAGCTACAAATTCCTGCAGGTAAAGCTACACCAGCTCCACCAGTAGGACCAGCTTTAGGTGCAGCAGGTGTAAACATTATGGCTTTCGTTAAAGAATTCAATGATAGAACTGCAAATCAACCAGGTATGATAATACCAGTTGTTATTACAGTTCATAAAGATAAATCTTTTGAATTTATAACAAAAGTTCCACCTGTAGCTGTATTAATAAAAAAAGCTGCAAAAATTGAAAAGGCTTCAGGAAAGCCAAACAGAGAAAAGGTTGCTACATTAACTAAAGCTCAAGTTAAAGAAATAGCTGAAAAGAAGATGCCAGACTTAAATGCTGCATCAATAGAGGCTGCAATGAGTATGGTTGCCGGAACAGCTCGTTCAATGGGTGTAGTCGTAGCTGACTAATTCTAAATTAAATTATTGGGAGAATGTATATTCGTTAATACCAAAGGAGGATTAAAATGAAAAAGAATGGAAAGAGATATCAAGAAAGCGAGAAGCTTATTGATAAATCAAAAGTATATCCTATAGCAGAAGCTATGGATGTATTAGTAAAAATGCCAAAAGCAAAATTTGACGAAACAGTTGAATTACATGTTAAACTAGGAGTTGACTCTAAACATGCAGATCAACAAGTTAGAGGTACTACAGTACTTCCACATGGAACAGGTAAAACTCAAAAAGTTTTAGTATTTGCTAAAGGACCAAAAGCAGAAGAAGCTGTTAAAGCTGGAGCTGACTATGTAGGTGCAGAGGAGTTAATACCAAAAATTGAAAAAGAAAACTGGTTTGATTATGATGTAATCGTTGCAACACCAGATATGATGGGTGTTGTTGGTAGATTAGGTAAAGTATTAGGACCAAAAGGATTAATGCCAAACCCTAAATCAGGAACTGTAACAATGGATGTTACAAAAGCTGTTCAAGAAATTAAATCAGGTAAAGTTGAATATAGATTAGATAAAACTAATATTATTCACTTAGGTTTCGGAAAGGTTTCATTTGGAAAAGATAAGTTAGTAGAAAACTATGATGCAATTATGGGAGCTATAATAAAAGCTAAACCAGCTGCAGCCAAAGGACAATACATCAAGAGTGTTGCAATTTCTACAACTATGGGACCAAGTATGTATATTGATCAAAAATAATTTATAAATAAATAGCCAAAGAAAGTAGGCATCAGTAAGTCCTACCGAGGCATAAATAATGAACGGATTTATCCAATCTTTATTATGCCTGTGTGGCTATAAAGATTGGATTTATTTTTGCAAATTTTTGGGAGGTGAAATTTAAACAAATGGCTAGCGAGACAGTTATTAAACAAAAAGAAGAAGAAGTTAATGCTTTAGCAGAAAGATTAAAAACTGCAAAGGTTATTATATTAACAGATTACAGAGGAATTAATGTTGCTGATGTTACTAAACTAAGATCAGATTTAAGAAATGTTAATGCTGAATACAAAGTAATCAAAAACAACATTGTAAAAAGAGCATTAGATAAAAATGGTGAAACAGGTTTAGATGAATTATTATCTGGACCTACAGCTATTATGATGGGTGATGAAGATTACCTAGAACCTACAAAGGTTATTTACAACTATTCAAAGAACAATGATTTCTACAAAATTAAAGGAGGAATCATTGATGGTAAAGTTGTTACAGCTGAAGAAATTATTACACTTGCAAAATTACCATCAAAGCAAGAGCTATTATCAAAACTTGCTGGATGCTTACTTGCAAATATTTCAAAATTGGCTGTTGCTCTTGACCAAGTTAGAGCACAAAAAGAAGCTGAATAAGCAGAGGAGTTACGAGTACGTAACGAAAATTATATAAAAATAGAGCGTATGCTCAAATAAATTTATAGGAGGATTTAATAATGAATAAAGAAGAAATGATTGAAGAAATCAAGAAAATGACAGTTGTTGAATTA
>CAMNND010000104.1 GCA_946545035.1 uncultured Clostridium sp.
CTTGTTGTTTTTTTACTTATATTTATTAAATCAACAATACTATTTATATTATTGCTAGTTAAGATAACATCTGATGAATCCATTGCAATATCTGTTCCGCTCTCTACACTTATTCCAATGTCCGCACTTGTAAGAGCTGGACTATCATTTATACCATCACCGCACATAGCAACAATTCTATTATTCTTCATTAAATCCCTAATACAATCAGCTTTTTTACTTGGTAATACATTAGATATAACCGTACTTATTCCAAGCTTTTTGGCAATTATATTAGCAGTATTTTCATTATCTCCAGTAAGCATAATTGTTTCAACATTTAAATCATTTAGCACTTTTATTGTATTTACACCTTCGTCTTTTATAATGTCGTTAACTCCTATTAAAGCAATTATTTTTTGGTTTTCAGCAATATAAACAATGCTATTACCTTGCTTAGCTAAGTCTGTTTCTTCATCTTTATATTTATTGTCAACTCCATTATTTTCCATTAATTTTGCATTACCAATTAGATAATTTTTTTCATTAACAGTTGCTCTAACACCATAACCTTCTATATTTTTATAATCTGTTACATCAATAGTAGTCATTTTATTGTCTTCAAGGTACGTAATAAATGCATTGCTAATTGGATGAGTTGATTTAAGCTCTATACTAGAGGCAATCTTTATTAATTCATTATCGTCATATTTACTATAATTTCTTATCTCAGAAATTCTAAGTTTTCCATATGTTAAAGTTCCTGTTTTATCAAAAACAACTGTATTTATTTTACAAGCTCTTTCTAATATTTCACTTTTCTTAATCAAAATTCCTTTTGAAGCGCATAGCTCTTCACTAACAACTATAGCAAGTGGTGTTGCTAGTCCTAAGCTACAAGGGCAAGCAACCACAAGTATTGTTGTAAAAGTTTTAATAGCAAGCTCAAAACCTTGTCCCATAATTAAATTTATAAAAAAAGTTAGTACAGCAATCATCATAACAATCGGTACAAAAATTCCAGATACCTTATCTGCAATTTTTGCAATTGGAGCTTTTGTATTTGTAGCTTCAACAACTATCCTAACAATTTCAGATATAGTAGATTCTTTTCCAATACGCTCAGCTTTATATTCAATATAACCATCATAATTTAAACTTCCCGCAATAACTTTATTACCTTCAGATTTTGATACAGGTTTACTTTCTCCGGTTATAAAAGATTCATCAACATGAGCTTTTCCTTTTACAATTTCACCATCAACTGCAATTTTTTCACCAGCTTTACAAACAACTATATCACCTTTACTTATTTCATCAAGAGTAACTTCTCTAATCTTTCCGTCTACTAGTATATTTGCTTTATTTGGAGTTACTTCCACTAATTTCTTTATCGCTTCTCTTGTTTTATTTTTACTTGCCCCATCAATATATCTACCAAGTTTTATAAAATAGATAACAATGCACGATGACTCAAAATATAAACTCATAACTAAATGATGATTTCCATTTAATACAAGAATCATATTGTATATACTATACAAAAAACTTGTTATAACTCCTATACCAACAAGAGTATCCATGTTTGGTGTTCCATGAATTAGATTCTTAAAGCCATTCTTAAGAATATCAAATCCATAGATCAAAAAACAAATTGTAATTACTAATAGTGCATATACATAACCTATAGTATTTTCATGTGGGTTTAAACCTGGAATATATGGCAAACCTATCATACTTCCCATAGAAACATACATAAGAAATATTGCAAGAATTGTATAGAAAATAAATTTTACTTTTTCTATTTTATTTTTCTTATCTACTTGTATTTCTTTAAATTCGCCTAAACTCCTAAATCCAGCTTTTTTTACAAAAGTTTCAATCTGATTAATATTCAATATCTTTTCATCATATTTTATATATGCTGTTGCCATTACCAAGTTGACTTCAGCTTTTTCAATCCCCTTTTGTTTATTTAAATATTTTTCCAAGCCACTTGAGCAGGCACTACAAGTCATACCATCAATTGATAAAATAATTTTCTTCATACTTAATCTTCCTTAACCTCATACCCAATATCTTCGATTGTTTCTTTTATTTCATCAACAGAAGTATTATCTTCCATTTTTATATTAACTTTACCAGTATTGTGATCCGCAAAAACTTCTTTAACTCCTGCTATTTCCCCAACAGCATTCTTAACTCTATTTTCGCATCCTCCACACATCATTCCACTAACATTTAAAATAATTTCTTTCATATAAATCATCCTTTCAACATATTTTATCTATACATCTATATCGTTAAATCTTTTAACACCTTTTCCTTTTACCTTTTTTAGCAATAATAATACCATAAAGAAAAATACTATATTTGCCAAAATAAGTACAATAATTGGTGACCCACCAGCAGCAACTGGTGAAACTATAGCTCCAGATATTATCATCATAAGTATAAATCCAAGCATTGTGCTTACATTCGAACTACTACTTTGCTTAACTACTTCTGCATCCGTATCAGCTTTCATCTCTGGATATTTTAAATTAATTAGGATACCAAGAAGCTCTGCTATAAATGGTAATAGAATTGAAGCTATTAAAGTAAGTATAATCTCAACTATATTAAATCTAAACCTGATATAGAATATTAAATCACTTGTAAGCACAAATGGCATCATCATCAATATTGCTGTATGTACTTTTGCCATTAAAATGGTATATGGTTTTACTGGTAAGCTCTTTAGAAGTGTAAATGATTTTCCTTCCAAAGAAATCATAGAGCTTGTTATTGATGAAGTAAGTGAACCAAATGCGATTAAAACAGTAAGAATAACCGGTATAATCTCTTTTATCTTCTCTGGTGTGAATGGTAACTGATCTTGTGGCATACTCATAAAAGAATCAAATTTAATTGCTAACACTACACATGCTATAACTAATAATACCATACCAAATACTGCATTAGTTATAAGCACTGGAGTATTAATTGCTTTTTTTAATTCTTTCTTTATCAGAGCAATTTGTGGTTTGTTTACATTCATCTTGTAGCTTCTCTTACTATTATTTCTTTGTATTCTTTTTAAACCAGAGTTTATTTTAAAGTATACTTTACTTATAGCAAATATTGTAACTAAAAATACTAATATGTTTATTCCAACAAATAAAAGTAGCTCTCTAACATCAAAGCTTGAGCATAATCTAGAGTATGCTGCTGCAGGATAATAAAACTTAGTAATTGCATCATTAATTGCTCCAGCATTCTCACCAAAGTTGACTAGTAATCCTTGTAAATTAAATGATAAATATAATATTCCAAAGATAGCTACCATGCTAACGAATATTTGAATAATACTTTTGTTCTTAAATTTAGTTGATGTTGCAGATGTAATTACTCCAATTATCGTTGAAATGGCTATTGGAATAACTGGTAATAAAAATACTGCTATTACTGAAACGATATAAAATACCGGAGTAACACTTACTCTTGTTGCATATGCAATGATAGCTGGTAATAAAAATAATGAACCATATAGTACTTCAAAAACATAAAATTTTAGTATTCTAATAAACACAACAGTTGATTTTTTAATTGGTAAAGAAAGTAACAGATCATCATCTTTACAATTAAAAATAAGAGATCCTGCTTTATAAACACCTTCCATAATAATCAAAACGGTTACAATAACACCAAATAATGAAAGTAAAACATGTTCCATATGATTCGGTGCAAGAGCATCTAGAAACATATTCGCATAGCTCCAAATAGACATTGCTATTATTATAAAAAGAAAAATAGTAAGTCCTCTTCCATTCTTCTTTGTCTTATCCTTCTTTTTTATCTTAAAAAGGCTCATATTATCGGTCATACAAGCTTTTATTAACGACATCATTTTACTCATAATTAATTCTCCAATTCTAAAAATACTTTTTCTAAGCTATTATCACCTTTTATCTCATCCATGCTACCAACTTTAACAAGCTCACCTTTTTTTATAATAGCAACCCTAGAGCATAGCTTCTCAGCAACATCAAGAATATGAGTAGAATAGAATATTATCTTTCCATCTTTAACCATCTCGCTCATTACTTGTTTAACAGCATGAACTGCTATTGGATCAAGGCCAACAAATGGCTCATCCATTATTAGAACTTTTGGATTATGAGAAAGAGCAGCAATTAAAGCCACTTTTTGTTTCATACCATGTGAAAAAGAGCCAATTAAATCATTTAAATTATCTTCAATTTCAAACATTTTTGCATATTTTTCGATATTTGCCTTTCTTGTATTCTCATCTATTTCGTACATATCACACATAAAATTAATAAACTCAGCAGCTGTCATATTATCATATAGCTCTGGATTATCTGGAATAAATGCCATCTCCTTTTTACATGCAATCGGATCTTTCTTTATAGATTTGCCATTTATAAGGATTTCTCCTTCATCAAAATCATGTATTCCAACAATTGCTTTAATTAAAGTTGTCTTACCAGCTCCATTATGTCCAATAAATGCAAATATATCTCCATCATT
>CAMNND010000105.1 GCA_946545035.1 uncultured Clostridium sp.
TAAGATGTTTAACATTCTTTTTAGTACCAATTATATTTTTAATTGGATTAATAATATTTGCTAAGGCATCTAAAGGAAAAAAATCTACTAACGTGGCAGTTACTATATTTGTTTCATTATTAGTTATTGCAATGTTAACAGGAGCTGTATTATTTATTGTTGGTAGTATTCAAGGTTGGTTTTAATTATTTTTAATAAATACAAAGGAGAAAGGAGGAAAAATATGAAGATACTTAAGAAGATTAAATATGGTCTTATGATGTTTGGTACAACTCTAATGATGTTACCTACTAAGATATTTGCAGCAAGGGATGAAGCAGCTTTATATGGTCCACCAGAGGATTTTAGTAACGTTACAAATAATACAGTAACTAATACGGTAAAGAAGACTGTTGAAGAATCATCTTCATTTGAGCCAGATTCAATGTTTTGGATAAGATGTTTAACATTTTTCTTAGTTCCAATAATATTCTTACTTGGACTATTGATATTTGCAAAAGCATCTAAAGGTAAAAAATCAACTAAAGTTGTAGTTACAGTATTTGTTTCTTTATTAATTATTGCAATGTTAACTGGAGCTGTATTATTTGTAGTTGGTAGTATACTTGGATGGTTCTAAATTATGAGGGGCATGTGGCCTCTCTTTTTGTTTATCAAAAAGTATGTTTTATAAATGTATATACAATTAGCTATGGAATCATTGACAAGACTTATGTATTTTTGATATAAATGTATAGGAATTATGTATATTATAAAGGAGGTCTTATGAAAGAAAATAGTGTTTTAGGAATTGTTGCAGAATATAATCCTTTCCATAATGGTCATGCTTATCATTTAGAAAAGGCAAAGGAAAAATCAGAAGCACAATATAGCATTTGTATTACAAGTGGTAACTTTGTTCAAAGAGGCAATACATCAGTTGTTAACAAATGGAAAAAAGCAGAAATGGCTTTGCTTAACGGTATTGATCTTGTCATAGAGCTTCCAACCATATATAGTGTTTCTAGTGCAGAGGGTTTTTCTTTTGGTGCTATGAAAATATTTAATAGCTTAGGAATTGTTGATTCAATTTCATTTGGAACAGAAACTGATGATTATGGCGCTCTTAATAATATCGCGGGTGTTGTTTGTGATGAACCAAAACAATACAAGGATATGCTTAGTAGTGAGCTAAAAAAAGGTCTATCATTTCCAAAGGCAAGAGAAAATGCTCTTATGCTTTATTTTGACAATAACGAGCGTTATGCAAACATTTTAAATGGCCCAAATAATATATTGGCTGTTGAGTATTTAAAATCTTTAAAGAAAATAAAATCTACAATACAACCGATTCCTGTAAAGAGAGAGAAGGTTTATTATAACGATAATCAAATAATTGATGAATTTGCTAGTGCCACTGCTATTAGAAAGTTGCTTGCAGATAACGATTTTAGAGAAATTAGAAGAGTTGTACCAAATAGTACGTATGAGTTGTTAAGCAGAGAAACGGAGCTTGGTAACGTAATTTTAGATTTATCTTATTACGAAAAACAAATTATCTATAATTTGAGAAAAATGTCTATTGAGGAGATAAGAGATATTCCGGATGTTAATGAGGGATTAGAAAATAACATAAAGAATGCAGCAAGTTATACAAATAATCTAACTGACTTTATAGATATTGTTAAATCTAAGAGATATACACAATCAAGAATTCAAAGAATTCTAATATGTGTTTTACTCGGAATTAAGAAAAAGGATGTGGAGATGGCTAAAAAATCAACTCCATATATCAGAGTTTTAGGTTTTAATGAAAATGGAAGAGAGCTTCTTTCTCGAATAAAAAAAGCAAATCCAAGATTACCAGTTATAACATCAGTTAAGAAATTTAAAGATACGAATACTAATAAAACATACAATAGAATGCTAGACATAGATATGCTTGCAACAGATATTTATACGATGGCATGCAAGAATGATTGCATAGCTGGACTAGATTATACTAGAAATATGGTTATGATTTAATAATATATTTTATTCATTGTTCTATTTATAAATACTTAGAATAATTATTAATAAAAGTATTTTGGAGGAACAATGAGAAACAAAAGAAGATTATCAAATAAAAAGAAAAATAGATTTTTTGAGATTATATCAGAGCATATTAATAAAAATAAAAAAGACTATACAATTGCGATTCTTATATTTTTTATAGGAATCGCCATTGGTGTTATGCTTGTAAATAAATCATCTGAAGAGAATAAGAGAGAAATTACAGGATATATTTGTAATTTTATTGAGTCCATAAAAAGCAAAGAATATACAATTGATGGGAAAAAACTATTGATTAAATCCATAATTTCAAATCTAAAGCTTGCGGTAATTATATGGGTCGCAGGTCTAACTATCATTGGGATACCAATTATATATGTTAGTATTGCATATAAAGGTATGTGTATAGGCTATGCTATTTCAGCAATAATAGCAACTTTGGGGAGATCAAAAGGTATAATATTTTCATTGAGTACTATGCTTGTACAAAATATTATTGCGGTTCCATGCTATCTTGCATTGATGGTAAGTGCTAATAAAATGTATAAATCAGTTACCATAAATAGAAACAAAGAGATTTTACGAGAAGAAATCAGTAGGCATACGATTTTTTCTATTTTTATGACAATTGGGTTAATTTTTTCAACTTTTTTGGAATATTACTTTACAACCTTGATTTTTAGTGATATAATAATAAATTTTGTATAGAATTTGTTAAAAAACTATTTACTTTTGGCTATTTATTTGATATAACATATGTAGTTTATGTAAATTCGAAAAAATAAGTGAGGAGAAACAAAATGGAGAAGCAAATTAATAATTTTTTAGAGTTCCTACAAAAGGACAAGAAGTTAACAGAAAACACATTACAATCATATAAGAGAGATATTAGTCAATATGAGAATTATATAGAAAAAAATAACCTTGATTATGCAAGTGTAGATGAAGATGCAATTAAGGGTTATTTAGCATACTTACAAGAAAATGGAAAGAAGACATCAACTGTTTCTAGAAATTTAGCATCAATTAGATCTTTCTATCAATATTCTGTTAGAGTAAAAGATATTAAGAAAGATCCAACAGAAAATGTTCAATCTCCAAAAATTGAAAAGAGAATTCCAAATGTATTATCAACTAAGGAAGTAGAGCTTTTACTTGAACAACCAGAAGATACAGATTTAAAAGGAATAAGAGATAAAGCTATGCTTGAATTTGCATACGCAACAGGTATGAGAGTTACAGAAATTATTTCTTTGGATATTAAAGATATTAATGTAAAAGAAGGATATGTAATTTGTAAGACAGGAACAAAACAAAGAACTATTCCTTTAGGAGAAATGTCTATTAAAGCTTTAAAGAACTATGTTGATGAATCAAGACCATATTTAATTAAGAGTGATGATGAACCATCTCTATTTGTTAATATAAATGGTAAGAGATTAACAAGACAAGGTTTCTGGAAAATTGTTAAGTTCTATAAAGAGCAAGCTCATATAGATAAAGAAATTACACCAGGTGTTTTAAGACATTCATTTGCTACACATTTATTACAAAATGGTGCAGATTTAAAAGCTATTCAAACAATGCTTGGACATTCTGATATATCTTCTACACAAGTATATATGCAATTCCAAGATGAAGGAATAAAGAATATTTATAAGAAAGCTCATCCAAGAGCATAATCAAGTGTTTAAATAGAGATTCGGGGCTCTATTTGAAATAGAAAAAATCGAAGACAGGGGTAAAGGTCTTCGATTTTTTTATTGAAATAATTACGGATTTTGTATATCATATATGTATAAATAAAACACAGGAGAAGAGATATGTTAGGGAAAGTAGTTAATTATGATGAAGTGAATGAATTGGGATACATAGAGGGATATGATGAAACTATGTATTTTTTTCATCAGATAAATGTAAAAAAGAATGAAAAGCTAAAAAATGGAGATATTGTAAGCTTTAGTTACTTATTAGAAGAAAATGAAAATCAATTACCATATGCAATTAATATTGAAAAAGAGATTGTGAAAAAAAGATCAAAGCCATACAAAGAATTGTACGAAATACTAAATTATATACCAGAGCATGAAAAAGAAAAAATATCTAAGCAATTTCTAAAAAATATAAAAGATAATATGGATACGAACTATGAATATGAAGTAACACATTTTGAAGATTTTGAAAATCAAGAAATGCTTGACGAGACCAGAGCTCTTCTTGCCATAGTTTATAGAGATTATTTAGCATCTCCAGAAGAAAAAGAGGAGATTATAAAAAAAGAAAAAGCTGAGTTTGAAGCAGTAGAGAAAGAGAAACAAAAGAAGTATAATCCGGATGATATTTTTAAAGATAGACAGACAATAGATGAAAGAGCGCTAGTAGAAATTAAAACAGAAAAATGGTATGAGAAGGTTATAAACTTTTTTAAGAA
>CAMNND010000106.1 GCA_946545035.1 uncultured Clostridium sp.
TGTAAAGATTATATAAAGATAACGAATAAAAGAATTTCTTTTGAATATGCATTAGCTAAAGATAATAATGATAATTTAGAAGATGCAAAACAATTAGTTAAGTTGTTAAAAGGAATGCTTTGTCATGTAAATTTGATTCCAATTAATAAAATTGAGAATGGTAAATATACAAAGAGCACAAATGAAAATATCATAAAGTTTAGAGACTATTTAAATGATAACGGTATTGTAGCAACAATAAGAAGAGAGCTAGGCTCGGATATTGATGCTGCATGTGGCCAATTAAGAAGAAAAAATCTTAAAGAACAGTAGCCGATATTATAGGAGGTTTTATGAAGACTTTTGCTAGGTCAGATATAGGTAGGATTAGAGAAATGAATCAAGATAATTATTACGTATCTGATCCAAACGACGAAATAAAAATGTTTATAGTTGCTGATGGAATGGGTGGCTATAAAGGTGGGGAGATTGCAAGTGCTCTTGCAATAGAATCTGCTAAAAGTTATATTACAAATAACTTTGAAGAAACAAATCGAGAAAAAGAAAAAATTCTTGATTTAATAAAGAATGCAATTGAGTATGCTAATATGGTTGTATATGAAAGATCTAAGGAAGTTGAAGAACTTAATGGAATGGGAACGACAATGGATGTTGTTATTATACAATCTGGAAGATTGTATATAGGGCATGTTGGAGATAGTAGAGTTTACAGATTAAGAAAAGACTTTTTCCGTAAATTAACTACAGACCATAGTTACGTTGAACAACTTGTAAGACAAGGAAATATTACAAAAGAAGAAGCTTATAATCATCCTAAAAAGAATATGCTAACTAAGGCACTAGGATGTACAGCTTTCGTTGAGCCAGATGTAATGGTAAAGGGATTTCAAAAGGACGATATTTTGTTAATGTGTACAGATGGATTAACAAATATGGTTAGAGAAGACAAAATATGTGAAATCATAAAGGAAAATCCTGAAAGTGCATGTGATGTACTTGTAAACAAAGCAAATGAGAACGGCGGACAAGATAATATTACAGCTGTAATCATATTATAAGGAGAGATAGAATATGAATTTAGAAGGTAGTGTTATAGGAAACAGATATGAAATAATAGAGAAAATTGGAAACGGAGGTATGGCAACTGTTTACAAGGCTCTTGATAAAATTTTAAATCGTTATGTTGCGATTAAAATTTTAAGAGATGAGTTTACAACAGATGAAGAGTTTATAAAAAGATTTAACGCAGAAGCTCAGTCAGCTGCAAGACTTACTCATCCAAATATCGTTTCTGTATATGACGTAGGTCAAGAATATAATGTCTATTACATTGTAATGGAATTAATACAAGGTAAGACTTTAAAACAAATAATTGATGAAGATGGGTTCTTATCATGGAAATGGTCAATCAATATAGCAATTCAAATTGCTTCTGCATTAGATATGGCCCATAAAAACAATATAATCCATAGAGATATAAAACCACATAATATTATGATTACAGAAGACGGTGTTGCAAAAGTCACAGATTTTGGAATTGCAAAAGCTGTTTCAAATTCAACAATTACTGCTTTTGGTACAACACTTGGTTCAGTACATTATTTTTCGCCAGAGCATGCTAGAGGTGGATATACTGATGCTAAATCAGATTTATATTCACTAGGCGTTGTTATGTATGAGATGGTAACTGGTAAAGTCCCTTTTGATGCTGATACTCCAGTATCAATCGCATTAAAACATATGCAAGAAGAGCCAGAAGAACCAATTAAGATTAACAAAAATGTACCATATGCTGTTAATCAAATTATTATGAAGGCATTAAAGAAAGATCCAAACGACAGATATCAAAATGCTTCTGAAATGATTAAAGATTTAAATATGGCATTGAAGAGACCAGAAGGTGGATTTATTGATGAGAGCAATTATACAGATGGATTAACAAGAAGAATTCCAACTGTTGATGATGAAATTGGAAGTAATTATAGCAGTAAACTAAATAAAGATGATTATGATAATGAAGATGAAGAGGAATATTTAACATTCTTCCAAGCTCATAAGAAAGTGATTGTTTCTAGTATAATTTTAGGAGTTGCTGCAGTTGTTGTTTTAATTGCGTTCTTAATTGCATTAAATGTTGGAAATTCTGGTAGACCAAAAGATGTTCAAATTCCAAATGTTGTTGGTAAAACACAGGAGGAAGCTAGACGTGAAGTTGAAGGTTTAAATCTTAAATATGTTGTATCAAAGGAAATATATAGTGCAGATGTTCCAGCAGGTTGTATAATATCTCAAGATCCAACATATCAAGCTGACTTTGCAATTAAAGAAGGCAATACAATTACAGTAGTTGTAAGTAAAGGTATTGAAGAAGTTGAAATGCCTAAGGTAGTTGGAGAAGAGTATTCTAAAGTTGAAACAACATTAACTGATTTAGGATTAAAGATTGAAAAAGTTGAAGAAATAAGCCAAGAAGTACAAGAAGGTTATGTAATTAGCCAGGAGACTGAAAAAGGTGCAATGATTCAAGTTGGAACAACTGTAAAAATCCATGTAAGTAAAGGTAATGGAAAGAAAAAATTCGAAGTACCAGATGTAGTTGGTAAGACGAAAGATGAGGCTCAAGAAGCATTAACTGAACTTGGTATGGAAGTTACAATAAAAGAGAAAGAAGATCTAAATCAAAGTGATGGGGTTGTTCTTGAGCAAAATGTTCAAGCAGGCTCTCAATCAGAAGAAGGAGAAAAGATTACACTTACAGTTAATAAATTAAAAACTGCAACTAAAGGTGTAGTAAATGTTAGAGTAAAATCTTTGGCCGATAAAGAGGTTCCATTAAGTGGAAATGAAGAGGAAGATAAAGATAAGAAAAATGTTGATATTAAAATTGTTGTAGGTCAAGACACAATTTATGACAAAGCAGTTTCAAGAGATACTGATAAAATAACTGAAACATTCGAGGCAAAAGGAAATGTTACAATAAAAGTATATATAAATAGTGTGCTTGCAAATAAAAAATCATATACAATGGATATGAACAGCGAGGAAAGAACTGTAACAGTAGAGTAATAATTAAAGCGAAGAAAATAAACTTTCTTCGCTTTTTACAAATAAAGGGAGGCAAATTTTGCAAAAAGATGGAATTATAATTAGTAATGCTTCTAACTTATATATAGTTGAAGACGTTAAAACAAACGAAATAATTAAATGTAATGCAAGAGGTAAATTTAAAGAGCAAGGATTAACACTTGCTGTTGGAGATTATGTTGAGTATGAGGTAATCGATGAAGAAAAAAATGAAGGTGTTATTGATTCTATTAAGGATAGAAAAAATTACATTAAAAGACCCAAAATGGCAAATCTTACACAAATAATATTTGTTGTTTCTATGAGTAAGCCAAAGCCAGATTTATTGATGCTTGATAAACAACTTGCTTTTGCAGAGCTTAATAATATAAAACCTGTTATATGTTTAAATAAGATTGATTTGGTTGATGAAGAAGCTGTAAATAAAATAGAGAAAATATATAGTGAAATTGGTTACAAAATATTTAAAACAAATGCTAATGAAAAAGTTGGTGTTGATGATTTAAAAGATATTTTAGATGGAAATATTACAGCTTTTTCAGGTAATTCTGGAGTAGGAAAATCTACATTAATTAATGATATTTTTGATGATGAAATTACTAAAAGCGGATTAATAAGTGAGAAGAATCAACGTGGAAAGAATACAACAACAAGTACATATTTATATAAAATAAATGAGAATACATATTTAGCAGACACACCTGGATTTTCGACATTTGATATAAGCGAGATTGCAAGTGAAGATTTATATAAATATTTTATTGAGTTTATTAAACCATCAGAAAATTGTGAATTTGTTGGTTGTACTCATGTTAAAGAAGAAAATTGTGGCATTAAAGAAGCCGTTCAAGAGGGAAAGATATCTAATGAAAGATATGATAGATTTTGCAAAATATATTTAGATTTAAAAGAAAAGGAGAATAGAAGATGGTAGAGATATCAACATCAGTTCTTAGTATTGAAAAAGACAAAATAATGAGAGCTATATATGATTTAGAAGTTGCTAAAACAGATTATTTTCATATTGATGTTATGGATGGAAAGTTTGTTGAGGCGTTTACTAGCAGTATTATGGAGGAATATTGTGGTTATATGAAATCTGTATCAACACTTCCACTTGATGTTCATCTAATGGTTGAGGATATTAAGAAGTATGTTGATATATATTTAAACTATGAACCTAATATAATTACTTTCCATATAGAAGCAGTAAAAAGTGAAGAAGATGCTGTTGAAATTATTAATTATATTAAATCAAATAACTGTAAGGTTGGTATTGCTGTTAATCCAGCAACGGATATAAAGAAAGTATATAACTTATTAGATAAAGTACATATGGTACTTGTTATGACTGTTGT
>CAMNND010000107.1 GCA_946545035.1 uncultured Clostridium sp.
TTTTCCATTTCTGGTCTAACCGCTTCATATTTTTTAGCAGTACATGGCATTA
The DNA here is from genome assembly GCA_946545035.1 of uncultured Clostridium sp. Taxonomy (GTDB): domain Bacteria; phylum Bacillota; class Clostridia; order TANB77; family CAG-508; genus CAG-492. The sequence goes on from CAMNND010000107.1 coordinate 53, forward strand.
CAGAAACAACAAATATTTTAGCAGGATCAATATTAAACTTTTGAGCATAATATGATTTTATGACTGCACCAAACATTTCATGTGGTGATTTACAACTTGATATATGATCTAATTGATCTGGGAAGTTTTTCTCAGCAAATCTTATCCAAGCTGGACAACATGATGTCATCATTGGCATAACTCCACCATTTTGTATACGCTCTATTAATTCATTTGCTTCTTCCATAATTGTAAAGTCAGCACCTGTATCTGTATCAAATACTTTATCAAAACCAATTGCTCTTAAAGCAGTTGGCATCTTACCCTCTACTTCTGTACCAATTGGTAATCCAAATTCTTCTCCAAGTGCAGCTCTAACTGCAGGAGCAGTTTGAACTACAGTATAAGTTTCTTCGTCTCTAATTTTAGCCCAAACTTCTTCTGTACTATCTTTTTCTCTTAAAGCTCCAACTGGACAAGCCTCAATACATTGTCCACAGAATGTACAATCTACATCGTTTAAGCTTAATCCATTTGCAGTTGATACACATGATTCGAAACCTCTATTCATTGAATCAATAGCACCAATTTCTTGCATCTTCTTACATGCACCAACGCATCTTCTACAAAGTACACATTTATTTAAATCTTTCACAATTGAAGGAGACTTATCATCAATCTCATAATCAATTTTTTCTCCCTCAAACATAACCTCTGTCATGTTAAATTTCTTAGCTAAATCTTGTAATTCGCAATTACCATCTCTAACACAAGTTAAGCAGTCCATATGGTGATTTGAAATTATCAAATCAAGTATTGTTCTTCTAGCATCTACAATTGCAGGAGAATTTGTATGAACAACCATACCTTCTTCAACTTTTGTAATACATGAAGTTGTAAATCCTCTACGACCTTCAACTTCTACAATACACATCCTACAGTCACCAATTTCATTTATTTCTTTTAAGAAACAAAGTGTTGGAATATCAATTCCATTAAGTCTTGCTGCTTCTAAAATAGTAATTCCTGCTGGGACATTAACTACTTTATTATCTATTGTTAGAGCTACTGAATTATTTTCCATTATTCTACCTCTCTTCCCCAGAATCTATATCTGAATTATCAAAAAGATGTTTATTTCTATCTAAATCTCTTATTATCTCATGTCTTGATGTTAAGTATGTCTTTGAATCTAGTAGCTTTATTAAACCACCAAAATTTCTCTTATCACTAGTTATTTCTTCAGAGCTTATAACCGAACAAATCTCCTGTTCATCGATATGAAGTAGTCTATAGTAACTCTCTTTATCAATTATTGTGTTTTTAGTAAAGTCAAAAACATAATCTTTTCCTTTTATTTTAAGCTCCATCCAGCTATGTAAATACTTGTTTTCTGGAACATAGTATTTAGCATATCCTGTGACAATATTATTTGGAGTATTGAACTCATATTGAAACAATTCTGTTGCAGTCATTGAAAAATCATGACAATTGCTTTGTCTATTATTCATGCTCTCAATGCTCTTACAAAACATTTCTAAAGCTTTACTTTGTGTATCGTTTCCATCAGCTTTTCCGCTGTTTCTAATCATATCGCTAATTGATGCGCACTCAACAACGCCTCTATCTGTTTCAATTTGTAAAAAGTTGTCAGATTTTTTTACAGATTTTACGTATGAGAAGGTTTCAATAAAACTAATAATATCATCTTTGTATTCCATATTTTCTTTAGAGTAGATGAAACTAATTAGGTCTAACAAATATGAATCATCATAAAATTCAACTCCATCTCCCACATTTTCCTTTAAAGCTTGTTTTACTCTTGCTTCATCATTATCAGATATTCTAATTATCTCCCCAATTTGCTCTTGTATTTGCTTAGCTCTATCTTCTGGTTTAACAAAAAGCCAATCATAATTTTTGTTTATCCCTTGGTTTAATTCATTTTCCATACCATTCTCCTATCCAATTGCTTTAAATGGACACTTAGACATACATGTTCTACATTTAATACATTTATCTTGATCAATTGTATGAACTTCTTTTATCTCACCAGATATTGCATTAACAGGACATACTTTCTTACATAAATCGCATCCTTTACATTTTTCTGGGTCAATGGTAATCTTAGCCATTGCTTTACATTCTTTAGCTTCACAATTATGTTCAACAACGTGAGCTCTATATTCATCTTTAAAATATTTCATTGTACTTAGTACTGGATTTGGAGCTGTTTGTCCAAGTCCACATACTGCAGATTTTTTAACATCATTAGCTAGTTTTTCTAGCTTATCTAAATCTTCTGGAACACCTTTACCATCACATATTTTTTGTAATATCTCTAGTAATCTTTTTGTTCCAATTCTACATGGTGTACATTTACCACAGCTTTCGCTTACAGTAAAGTCTAAGTAGAATCTTGCAATATTAACCATACATTTAGTATCATCCATTACGATAAGTCCACCTGATCCCATCATTGAACCAATTGCTTGTAGACTTTCATAATCAATCTTTGTATCTAAATGCTCTTTTGGTATACAACCTCCTGAAGGTCCACCTGTTTGAGCTGCTTTAAATTCTCTATTATTTGGAATTCCTCCACCAATATCATAAATAATTTCTCTTAAAGTTGTTCCCATTGGTACTTCAACAAGACCTACATTATTTACATTTCCACCTAAAGCAAAAACTTTAGTTCCTTTTGATGTTTCAGTACCAATTGAAGAATACCAATCAGCACCATTTAAAATAATTCTTGTAACATTTGCATATGTTTCAACGTTGTTAATTAATGTTGGTTTTTGGAATAATCCAACATTTGCTGGGAATGGTGGTTTTGTTCTTGGTTGTCCACGTTTTCCTTCTACTGATTCTAGAAGAGCTGTTTCCTCGCCGCAAACAAAAGCTCCTGCTCCAAGACGAATTTCAATATCGAAATTAAATCCTGTTCCAAAAATATTTTCACCTAATATTCCATACTCTCTTTCTTGTGCTATAGCTATTTTTAGTCTTTGAACAGCAATTGGATATTCAGCTCTTACATATATGTATCCTCTATTTGCACCAACAGCATAAGCAGCAATTGCCATTGCTTCTAGTAATGAATGTGGATCACCTTCAAGGATACTTCTGTCCATAAATGCACCTGGATCTCCCTCATCAGCATTACATACAACATACTTTTGCTCACCTTGAGCCATTTTAACAAATGCCCATTTCTTTCCTGTTGGAAAGCCAGCACCACCACGACCACGAAGGCCTGAGTTACTAATTACATCAATAACTTCATCTTGTGACATTGAAGTTAAAACTTTTTCTAAAGCTTTAAATCCATCGAAAGCTATGTATTCATCGATATTTTCTGGATCTATAACACCACAATTTTTAAGTGCAATTCTCATTTGTTTTTTGTAAAATGGAAGTTCATCCAATTTATTAACAACTTCTCCAGTAACATCTTTGCATAACAATCTTTCAACAATTTGTCCACCAATAATGTGAGTATTTACTATTTCCTCAACATCATCTGGTGTAACCATTGAATAGAATGTATCTTCTGGTCTAATAATTACGATTGGACCTTTTGAACAAAGTCCAAAACAACCAGTTTTTACGACTCTAACATTATCTATATTTTTTTCTTTAAGAGTTTCTATAAATTTCTCCATAATTGCTGGAGACTTAGAAGATGTACATCCTGTACCATGACATATTAATATATGTTTTTCTCTAGTATCAGCAGCAGTATTAACTCTTAAATCTAGTTCAGCTCTTTTACTATTTCTAATCTCTTCTATCTCATTAATAGTCTTTGCCATATTTTCCTCCTCACAGAATTATTCGTTATTTTTCATTAATTCATCTAGAACTTCATCCAATTTTTTAACTGTTGCTTTTCCATAAACCTCATTGTTAATAGTAAAAACTGGAGCTAGTCCACATGCACCAACACATCTTGTTGTATCTAAAGAAAACATACCATCTTCTGTAGTTTTTCCTTCTTCAATTCCAAGTTTTTGTTTAGCTCTTTCTAATAACTCCTTTGAACCTTTAACGAAGCATGCAGTTCCTAGACAAATTGATACATTATATTTTCCCTTTGGTTCAAGAGAAAATCTTGAATAAAAAGTTATTACTCCATACACTTCTGCAAGAGGAATTCCAAGATAATCTGCAATTTCAAGTTGAGCAACTTTAGGAATATATCCATATTTTTCTTGTACCTCATTTAAAATAGAAATAAGGTGTTGTTTGTCCTTATCAAATTGCCCTAACATTTTGCAGACTTCTTCCTTTATCTTTTCATCTGCACAATTTAAATTATTGTTATTTTCCATACAAACCTCCTTTTCTGTCTTAATTTCTCTATTAAACAGAAAAATCTAGGTTGATTATATCTAAAGAAT
>CAMNND010000108.1 GCA_946545035.1 uncultured Clostridium sp.
AGCTTTATATCTATATTTTCAAATGGAATTTGTCCATTATCTCCAGCATCAACAAACTGAACAAAATTTTTATCAAACATTTTATAGCAATCTTCAATATTTTCAGCTTTCATATTTTTCAATAATTGTATACCAAACTCTTTCCATAGTAGGCCAAATGCTGCATATTTAATTCCATTTTCACGAGCACCATTTCCGCCAATTTGATGATGATCGTACTTTCCACCACCAATATCAAAAACTAATTTTCCATCTAAGTTAAATGCATCTACTTCGGGTAATCTAATAATATCAATATTTCCAAATATTTTTTCTAATAATATAGTTCCAAAAACTTCATCAGCATGAAATTTACCCGCATGAGTCACATATTTTGCTTCTTCAAAATCTTTAACAACATTAATCATTATAATTACCTCCCTTAAACTATTTAACCGTTTAATTGTATGTTTAGTAGCAGTCCCAAGTGTACATTACGTTATTAAAATTTTTATTTTTTAAATCTTCTTCATTAATAAAGAAATTACCAACACCTGAATCTCCCCATAAGATATCACCAACTGAATCTATTTGCAATAATAAAGTATCGTATTTCTTGTTCTTATACATTTCATCATCTTCACGTGGATCCCATTGTGTAAAAAATGGATATCCAAGAATCTTATGTCCACATATATAAAATGTATCATTTATTAAATCTTCTTCATCGCTTTCAAAAATAGACCAAACATCTTCAATATCACATTTTAATACCTCTTCAGCAGACTGCTTTAATATTTCTTCAAAATTATTAGATGCTGTTGAAATTGGTTCCATTGATTCTTCAAATGTAATCTCATATTGTTTATAAAAAGGAAAATACTCCTCACTTGCTCCGTCTAATTCAGTATTAGCTCTAATTCCTTGTGCTCTGATTTGCTCTTTCGTTACACTGGTATTTATATCTTCGTGGTATACAACTCTAAAACCATTTTGAGCTGTCATGTTATCAAAATCAGCCCCCATTAAATCATTTGTTCCAATAAAAAATTGAAGAATACCTTCTTTAGGAAATCTCTCATCCTTTATTGGCGTCTTTTCGAAATTTATCTGCGCTAATAAAATAAGTGCATCCCCGTTTTTATCTGTTGGATATTCCATATTTTCATCCCAATATGGAAGACCTCCAAATTTACTATCAAATATGCTTAAATTTGAAGTTTCTTCCTCATTTATTTTTATCGATTTTCTCATCGTTTTTTCTTTTATTTTATTAATTATTAATTCAGTTATATCTCTATCTACTTTTAAATTTTCACTCATAAAAACCTCCTTATCAAAATAATTATTGCATACTCATTTTCTTAAGTCAATGTAATTTCAAAAAGTGACAAAATCTCTAAAAAAATCTAAATAACCCCTTAAAAATTCATTGACTTATCGAATTTCATACTTTATAATCGCATTATACAAAGGAGGTGTTTTTCATGGACGAAAACATGAGGAAATTAAATATGAAAAAAGTTATGTTATTTGTACTCATTGTATTTTTATTCTTTTTTATTATCTCAAGATTATTCTCTAAGGATATAAAAATGAAATTAAACGGCGAAAGTTCCGTGGATATAGAATTTGGTTCAACGTACTCAGAGCAATATGCTACTGCTACATATGGCAAAAAAGATATTTCAAATACTGTAGAGGTATCTGGAAATGTAGATACAAGTAAAGTTGGATCTTATAAAATAACATACACTGCTAAACATAAGAAAAAAACAAAATCTATTACTAGAACTGTTAATATAAAAGACACTGTATCACCTACTTTATCACTTGTTGGAGATAACGAAATCAGTATTGCTCAAAATTCAACATATCAAGAGCTTGGTTGTACAGCTCAAGATAACTACGATGGTGATTTAACAACAAAAATTGTTATCGATAGCCAAGTCGATACAGCAACAAAGGGAACTTATATTGTAAAATATACTGTTACCGATTCATCTGGAAACTCAGCAAACATTAGTAGAACCGTAAATGTTGTATCTGCTAATTCATCTGAAGTATCAACAAAGAAAGCTACCGGACTTCCAGTATTAATGTATCACTTCTTCTATGATAAGGAAGCTGGTGAAACAGGTAAAGATGATAATTATATGGAAATTCACGACTTTGAAGAGCAACTAAAATATTTGTCAGAAAATAATTACTACTTCCCAACTTGGGATGAAGTACAAAAATATGTTGAAGGTAAATCATGCTTACCTGAGCATAGTATTGTAATTACTGTTGACGATGGAGATGAGTCATTCTTTAGACTAGCTGCTCCAGTAATTGAAAAGTATAATGTAAAAGTTACATCATTTGTTGTAACATCTTGGATTGAAAGTTCTGATTATCTAAAACAATATTCAGCATCAGGAAAGATAAATTTCCAATCACATTCAAATGATATGCATGCATCTGGAGATAATGGAAAAGGTAAATTCCTATCAATATCAGAAAAAGATGCTCTAGAAGATTTAAATACTTCAAAATCATTTATTGGAGATTGTACAGTATTTTGTTACCCATTCGGACATTATAATGATAAATGCGTAGAAACATTAAAAAAAGCTGGATTTACTCTAGCATTTACAACAGAATATTCAAGAGTAAGACCTGGTCAAAATCAGTATGAACTTGGAAGAATTAGAATGTCAAAAGGTGACTCTTTAAAATCGTTCATACAAAGAGTAAGTTAATACAAAGTAAATAACTTGATATAATCAAAAAAAGAATCCACATATAAGTGGATTCTTTTTTATTATCTTAATTATTTAGCATAGTCTATAACTCTGCTTTCTCTTATTACATTTACCTTAATTTGTCCTGGATATTCCATCTCATTTTCAATTCTTTTAGCAATATCTCTAGACATAACAACCATTTGATCATCAGATACTTTCTCAGGTTTTACTAAAACTCTGATTTCTCTACCTGCTTGAATAGCAAATGATTTCTCTACACCATCGAATGAATCTGCAATTCCTTCAAGATTTTGTAGACGTTTAATGTAATTTTCCAAAGTTTCTCTTCTTGCACCAGGTCTTGATGCAGAGATAGCATCAGCAGCTTGTACTAAAACTGCTTCTATACTTTGTGGTTCAACATCTCCATGATGTGCTTCAACTGCGTTAATTACTATTGGATTTTCTTTATATTTTGTAAGGATATCTACACCAATTTGAACGTGTGTACCTTCCATATCGTGATCTAATGCTTTTCCAATATCATGTAATAATCCAGCTCTTCTAGCTAATTTTGTATCTAAACCTAATTCATCAGCCATAATTCTTGCTAAATTTGAAACCTCTATTGAGTGGTTAAGAACATTTTGACCATAACTTGTTCTATACTTCAATTTTCCTAATAACTTAACTATATCGGGATGGAGTCCGATTACTCCAGCTTCCATAACAGCTCTTTCACCTTCTTCTTTGATGATAGCTGATACTTCTTCTTTAGCCTTTTCAACCATTTCCTCAATTTTAGCAGGATGGATTCTACCATCATCAAGTAATTTCTCTAAGGCTATTTTTGCTACTTCACGTCTTAATGGATCAAAACCTGAAATAACAACAGCTTCTGGTGTATCGTCAATTATTAAATCAATTCCAGTTAGAGTTTCTAATGTCTTGATGTTTCTTCCCTCTCTACCTATAATTCTACCTTTCATATCATCATTTGGTAATGATACTATTGATACAGTTGTTTCCGATGTGTGATCTGCAGCACATTTTTGTATTGCATAACCAATAACTTCTTGTGCTTTCTTCTCTGCCTTTTCCTTAGTTTCTTCGTCTAGCCTTCTTATAATTTCAGCTTTTTCTGTAACAATTGATTTTTCTACTTCTGAAAGTAAATATTGTTTTGCCTCATCTACAGATAATCTTGAAATTCTTTGAAGCTCTTCTGTTTGCTTAGCTATAATGCTTTCAATCTCAGATCTTTTTGCTTCAATTTCATTATCCTTTTTCTGTAGATTACTTTCTCTTTGCTCTAATTGTTCCATTTTGTTTTCTAGATTTTCTTCTTTTTGCAATATTCTTCTTTCTTGCAATTGTACTTCGCTTCTTCTTTCTCTAATCTCATCATCTAATTCTTTTCTTGAATTCATTATCTCTTCTTTAGCTTTAAAGATTTCTTCTTTTTTCTTTGTTTCAGCTTCTTTAGTTGCAGATTCAAGGATTCTTTTAGCCTCTGCTTCTGCCCCATTTAATTTAGATTCGGCAATTTTCTTTCTTGCTATAAATCCAACAAAAAAGAAAATAATTGCTGAGATAAGAAAGATAGCGATTCCGATTATTATATTCACAATCTAACACCTCTTTCTATTAATTTTTCAATGTACAGTTTAAATATATAATTTATTATTTCTAATTTTAAATATATTTCTAC
>CAMNND010000109.1 GCA_946545035.1 uncultured Clostridium sp.
GTATAATATACCCCATCCTTTAATATTTAACTATTTAATCCAGCTTTCATCACTTGGATTATTTCTAAATTTAATTAATCTTTCTTTATCTTCTTCTTTGATATATCCTTTTTCAGCAGCAACATCGATCATTACATCAAAGTTAGATAAACTTATATTTTTAACATTAGCTTCTTCAAGAGCTTCTTTGCTCTTAGCCATGTTGTATGTGAAAATACTAGCAATACCTAAAACATTTGCTCCAGCTTCTCTTAAAACGTTAACAACTTCTATAACACTTCCACCTGTTGAAATTAAATCTTCAACAACAACAACTTTTTGTCCTGGAATTAATCTACCTTCAATTTGATTCTTTCTTCCATGATCTTTGCTACTTCCTCTAACATATCCCATTGGAAGACCTAATATATCAGCTGTTATAGCAGCATGAGCAATACCAGCTGTACTTGTTCCCATGATAACTTCTGCACCAGCATAGTTTTCTTGGATTAAAGATGCTAAACCTTCTTCAACATCATTTCTAACAATTGGTGATGTTAAAGTTAATCTGTTGTCACAATAAATAGGGCTTTTAATTCCGCTTGCCCATGTAAATGGGTCATCTGGCTTTAAGAATATAGCCTCAATTGATAATAAATCCTTTGCAATTTTTTGTTCCATGTTTTCCATAATTAAATATCCTCCTATATTTTATACTTAATATTTTTGTTATTAATCAACAAAATCTTCAACACATTTTCTATATGCTTCAACTGGGTTTTCAGCTTGAGTTATAGGTCTTCCAACAACTATATAGTCTGAACCTAATTCTTTTGCTTTAGCAGGTGTTGTAATTCTAACTTGATCTCCTGCATCCTTAGCAGCAAATCTTATTCCTGGTGTTACAGTAATAAAATCTTTTCCGCATTTTGCCTTAACAGCTTGTACTTCAAGTGGTGAACAAACTACGCCATCAAGTCCTGCCTCTTTTGTATTTTGAGCATAATGCATAACAACATCCTCAATTGGCTCCTTAATTAAAAGTTCATTTTCCATTCTTTCTTGGCTTGTAGATGTTAATTGTGTTACTGCAATAAGAAGTGGTCTTGTTCCATCTTCTTTTGTTAAGCCTTTAAGTCCAGCTGCCATCATATCTTTTGTTCCAGCGGCATGAACATTTGTCATATCAACACCTAAATTTGAAAGAGACCTCATTCCTTTTTCAACTGTATTAGGAATGTCATGTAATTTAAGATCTAAGAAAATCTTATGACCTCTATTTTTTATTTCTCTTACAATATCAGGTCCTTCACTATAGAATAGCTCCATACCAATTTTAAGAAATAACTTTTCATCTTTAAAATTATCTAAAAACGCAAGCGTATCTGCTTTGTCTTTAAAATCGCAAGCTATAATAACTGCTTTTCCCATTTTCATTACTCCTTTACTTTTATTTTTTCACTATTTTTAAATTTATTGATGTGCAGCTCCAATTATATCTTTCAAGCTGTCAATTCCATATTTTTCCATAGCTGCTGGTAAATTATCAATAATTTCTTTACAAGCATATGGATTTTTTAAATTAGCCGCACCAACTTCAATAGCAGAAGCTCCTGCAAGCATCATTTCTATAACATCCTCTGCAGACTCAATTCCTCCAACACCTATTATTGGAATTTTAACTGCTTCATATACTTGGTAAACCATTCTAAGTGCCACTGGGAATATTGCAGGGCCCGAAAAACCTCCCATTTTATTAGCAATAACTGGCTTTCTATTTTTTAGGTTAATTCTCATTCCAAGTAATGTATTTATTAAAACTATTCCATCTGCTCCAGCAGCTTCAACCGCTTTAGCTATTTCAACAATATTTGTAACATTTGGTGTTAATTTTACATATACAGGCTTTGTTGTAACTGCTTTAACAGCTCTTGTTACTTCAGCAGCTGCCTCTGGATTTGTTCCAAAAGTCATACCACCATTATGTACATTTGGACAGCTTATATTTACTTCTATAATTTCAACTTGCTCTTCTTTATCCATAAGTTCACAGCAATGAACATATTCATCTATAGCAAATCCACTAATATTTGCTATTAATGGTTTCTTAAAGCAGCTTCTTAATTTTGGAAGCTCTTCAGAAATTACTTTATCAACTCCCGGATTTTGAAGACCAATTGCATTTATTAATCCTGATTTACAATCTGCAATACGTGGTAATGGATTACCATATCTTGGATCTTTAGTTGTTCCTTTGAAAGAGATAGATCCTAAAATGTTAATATCATAAAAGTCGGTAAATTCATATCCGAATCCAAATGTTCCACTTGCTGGAATTACTGGATTGTCTAGCTTTACTCCACTTAAAGTTGTTGTTAAATCTTTATTTATTCCCATATTAAGCTCTCCTTTCTGAACACTGGTCCTTCTTTACAAACTCTTCTATAACCATCTTGAGTTTTAATTGTACATCCCATACATGCTCCAAATCCGCATCCCATACGCTCTTCTAAGCTTACTTGTCCAGACTTTTCTGTTGCTCCGCATATTGCTTTAAGCATAACCATTGGTCCACATGCATAGAAGTATGTATAATCATTTAGCTCTTTCATTACATCTGTAACAAAACCTTTTGTACCAACACTTCCATCGTTGGTTGATATATATACATCAACACCTAATTTTTTAAATTCTTCTTCGAAGAATACATCCTCTTTAGATGCAAATCCAAGTATAACTATTGGTTTCTTTCCTTTAGCTATTAAATCTTTGCATAATTTGTACATTGGAGGAGTTCCAACTCCTCCACCAATTACTAGTGGTTTATCACCATCACAATCTAAATCAAAACCATTTCCTAGACCTGTTAGAACATCTAATATGGTTCCTTCTTTCAAGTCTTTCATTATTTCAGTTCCTTTACCTACAACCTTATAGATAATTGTAACTGTTTTATCATCAAAATCACATACTGAAATTGGACGTCTTAGATATAAAGATTCAAGCTCTATATTAATAAACTGGCCAGCTTTTGTTATATCTTTTGTATCACCTTCAAGAATCATCTTGAATACGTCTTTAGCAATATTTACGTTTTCAACTACTTTAAATTTTGCTCTTTTATTCACGACAACTTCCTCCTATAAAATATTCCAAACTTCTTTACCATCGCAGATTGTTAATTTACATCTACCAAATACATGATTTCCATCAAAAGGAGTAGCTTTACCCATTGATACAAATGTTGATGAATCAATATCATATTCTTCATTTAAATCATATACTGTCATATCAGCAGGAGCTCCTACTTTTAATTCTGAACCAATTCCAAATATCTTTGTAGCATTTGAATTCATAAGCTCTAATAGTTTTTCTAAAGTAATTATTCCTGGTTTTACTAAATTTGTATATAAAACTGGGAAACAAACCTCTAAACCAACAACTCCCATTGCGCTTCCAGCTAATCCTTTTGATTTTTCTTCAGCAGAATGTGGAGCATGGTCTGTTATTATTAAATCAATTGTTCCATCCTTTATTCCTTCAATTAAAGCAAGTCTATCTTCTTCAGATCTAATTGGAGGATTCATTTTGAATCTTCCTTCTTCTTTAATTTGCATATCATTCATTGTTAAGTAGTGTGGTCCAGTCTCGCAAGTTACTGGTACTCCTTCTTTCTTAGCTTGTCTAATTAGTTCAACACTTTCCTTTGTAGATATGTGACATACATGATAGTGGCATCCAGTTTCTCTTGAAAGCTCTATGTCTCTCTTGATTGGAACCCACTCACTTGCTGAGCAAATACCTTTGTGTCCATGTAATTTAGCATACTCTCCATCATGTATATATCCACCGTTTAAAAGAGAATTCTCTTCGCAATGAGCAACAATCATTTTACCAAGTTCTTTTGCTTGTTTCATTGCCTCTAACATCATTCCTTCTTTTTGGACTCCATGTCCGTCGTCAGAAAAAGCAATAACTTTATCAGCTATACCTTTTAAATCAGCTAATTCTTCACCTTTTTCTCCGACTGTTATAGTTCCATATGGATAAACATGTATTTTAGCATCTTTTTCAATTGCATCTAATTCTATTTGTAAGTTTTCCATACAATCTGGTGTTGGATTTAAGTTAGGCATTGCACAAATGCTTGTGTAACCACCTTTAGCACCTGCATAGCTACCAGTTGCAATGGTCTCCTTATAAATAAAACCAGGTTCCCTTAGATGTGTATGAACATCAATTAAACCTGGTAATAAATACATATTATTCAAATCGTAAACTACATCGAATCCGTTAGCTTCGATGTTTGCAGAAATATTAGTAATAACTCTATCAGTAATTTCTAAATCACTTTTAATAAATTTACCTTCTGTAAAAATCATAGCATTCTTTAATAATGTTTTCATTTTAATCCTCCCTTCAATCTTATTTATGATATA
>CAMNND010000110.1 GCA_946545035.1 uncultured Clostridium sp.
GAAAGTCAAATATCTCAAAGCCTATGGGTTTGTAGATTGGGATTTCAAGAATCCAAACACAATAGCAAACAAGCGTAAAGCCAAGATAGAAGAACAAAGCTCTGAAATTAAGGATTTGAGAGAGTTTAAGAAAAATGCCGAAAGGTATTTCAAGTATCATTTAAAAATCGTTAAAAACGAGAAACTAACAAAGACACAAAAAGAATGGTACTACAAATATTGTGAAGAACTAAAAGCAAACTATGGGGAGCAGTAAATAAAGATGACAAATAAAGAAAAAGATATTAGCAAGATAATAAATAATAATACTATATTACTAGATAATATAATTAAATATATATTAGTAAATATTAAGTGTAATATAGAAGATATTAATAATAATACTCAAGAATATATTATAAAGCTCTTCCAACACATAAGAGCAATCAAATACAAAGAGGTAGAAATTAGAAATGAAAGAAAGAAAATAATTGAGGATTTAGATGACCTAAAAAGAGCCTATGTAGGAACTGATCCATTATCTAGTATTTCAGAAACTGGGAAGAACACAGGAGGTAAAATTAACAATGTCGAATTAAGACAAATCAAGATGCTAGAATTAAAGGAAGCTCTACAAGACAAATTAAATGAATCACTACTATTAGAGAAATCACTTACTGAATCTACAAAGATAGTGAAAGACTTTATAGAGCTAGTTCCTAATCCTCAACACCAAATAATTCTAACCAGGATGTATTTAAAATGTGAATCCATGACAACAATAAGTGAAGATTACTATTATTCAAATGGAACTGTTCAAGTATATAGAAAAAGAGGAACAAGATTCTTAACGGAACTACTAAATCAATATATCAATAAAAAAAAGTAAATTGTTCCCATTTGTTCCCCTATATTGTGTAATATAATGTAAATGTAATATAAGGCATCTGCATATATGTATTACAATCAACTCCTTTAAAAGAAACAAAGGCTAGTTTTAAAAAACGATAATACTTTCATATTATTACCAATTTAAAAATAAATATTAATAAACTCAATGTAAAAAAATATACCAAAATAAAAAAGTCATAAAATCCCCCAATGATGATAATAAAAGACTAGCCTTAATTTGTTTCTTAATTTTATAATTTAGATACCTCCTTATTAATATATTTTTCTGGGAAAAGGTCATTGTTTACTCAATGGCTTTTTCTTTTATATTAATTTTCTTTTTTCATAATAAATAAACTAATCAATCAAGTGAAAGGAAGTGAGCCAATATATATGGAAGAAATTGAAAAACTAGAAAAAGAACATAAGCTAACAGCTAAACAAGAAAAATTCTGTAGAGAATATGTTCAGACATTAAATAAAACATTGGCTTACCAAAGAGCCTATAATTGTGAGAACTATGATTCAGCTCGAACTTTGGGTAGCAAGCTCTTTGCAAATATTGACATTCAGAAGCGTGTAGATGAACTCAAAGCTGAAATAGTCCAAGAGTATAAAATCTCAAGAGAGCAACTGATAGAAAAGCAATTATGGGTTTTAAATAAAGCTCAAGAAGGACAGCCTGAAATGAAGATGAATAGAGAAGGCAAATTCGTTCCAACTGGAAATAAATTTTATGATTTCCGAGCGATCAATGATGCAGTCAAGAATTTATCTAACATGTGTGGTTTCAATGTAAATGAAGTAAAGGCTGAAATAAAAGCCAATGTCGAAAGTGATGTAAATATCATTACTGCGAAGGACATAGCAAATGAGCTGATGAAAAAGTGATTAAGTTAAGTGATAAGTTCAAAGCATTTGTTTCATTGCTAGACATAGAAGAACAGCATATATATACTGAAGTGCTAGAAGGACAAACGAGTGCAGGAAAGACAACAATAGGAATCGGACTTAAATTTATTCTATTAGTAGCCTTATCAAAAAAGAAATTGCATTTACTGTGTGGCTATACAATGGGTAAGCTAGAATCAAGTATTATAGTTAAAGAGAACGGAATACTAGATATAGCAAGCCAACTTGGTTATAAGGTCGAATACAAGCCTAATGGCTATGGCGAAATAAGACTAGCACACATAATTGTTTATGGTAAGACTAGAGAAGAAGATAGGATAATTTATTGTGCTGGTTATTCTGATACCACTAAATGGAAGGATATACTAGGTAATCAATACGGAATAGTTGCAGTTGATGAAGCCAACATTGCTAACATAGATTTTTTAAGAGAATTATCTATGCGTAGAGATTATTGGATGATGACACTAAATCCAGATGATCCTAATATGCCAATCTATAGTGAGTTTATAAATCATGCAAGACCATTAAAGGAATATGAGAAAGATTATCCGAGTGAATTGCTTAATCAATTATATTCAGGTCAAGCAAAAGAAGGTTATATTCATTGGTATTTCACAATGAATGACAATGCTGCATTATCGGAAGAAAAGAAGCAGCAAATAATTGATTCAGTTCCTCCTAATTCAAAACAATACAAAAATAAGATACTAGGATTAAGAGGAAGAAGTGAGGGATTAGTATTCGAGGAATTTACGGATGAAAAGATAATCCCTTATGAAAACTTTAGGTATCTACCAAACGAGATGGTTTCAAGAGTTATATGTGGTTTAGATAGTGGTTTAAATAATGATGCCACAGCATTAGTAACAATGCTAATTACAACTGCAGGAAGATTACTTGTCATACCATCTTTTTATTATCTACCAAAAGTCGGAAGCAATGCGAACAGCATACAAGCTCAAAACATTGCTAAATGGCTTGATTACTGGTTGCCTGAATTTGGTATCAACATTACGAACATCGTTCAAATTATAGGCGATTCGGCAGCAATAACACAGGACTTGATATATGAGATAAATCTCAATACACCATTTACTGCTGCACCAGTAGAGAAGAAAGATATCTTAAAGGACACACAAAGAGTTAAAAGTATCATAGGAAAGGATGATTACTTTTACATAATAGATGCAGGATATAGAAATCCGTTAAATCCTAATGAGGTACTAGGACAAACTGATATGTTCATTGTAGAACTGAACAATAAGGTTTGGGATGTTAAGAAAAATCTACCAGAGGATGGAAATGACCACTGCATAGATGCTTTCAAGTATGGAAGCTATTACATTTATTATTTGTATGGAGGTGTATAGTAAATGTCAGACAACACTCTTATCGATTATGAAAAGACAAATAAATACTTGCCCGAATCGTTAAGAGCATTCGTAGGAGCAAGTAATAGGGTATCAAAAGTTGATATAAGAACGTTCTATGCAATGTATGAGGGTGTAGAGCAGTTAGCAGTATTTAATAATCAAACTGCTTCAGAGTTTGCTAGTGGCTTCGTACCATCAATTAACTTGAGATATTTAAGAAGTGGTGTAGCACCTAGACTATTGAATATTTTAGTTTCAAAGACTGTAGGTAGAGTTTATTACCAAACTGACATACCTGAAGAAGAATTAGAACAGCAACTAAATAAAGATTATTTCAGTGATATTTTAAATAAGTCATTTAAGGAAGCAGCATCTACTGGTCGTTCAGTAATAGCAGTCTATAAGGCTGAAAATAGCTCCAATATTTCACTTTTAACATATAACCTATTCAGACATAAGGTTAGGTTTGATGATAAGAAAAATATTAGGGAAGCGTGGTTATATTTATCTAATCACAGTGGTGATGTTGCAGGACTTGAATTTACAGTATGCGAGCATAGATATTTCAAGAGAAAAAAAGATGCAATTACAGGTGAATGGATTTTAAAGCCATATCAAAAGGTAGTTGTAATGAAATCTATTTATGCTATGGAAAGCAAGAAGGATGCCAAGAACGTTGAAATAGACAATGTAAAGGATATCCCAGCATTCATAGAAGCTGCATATCCAAATATCAAGTTCAATATTGAGCAAGAATTAACTTTTAGTGATTTAGGTGTGTATGACATCAAGTTCACAGAAACTAATTCAAAATTCCCTGATAGTGATATTCCAGAAGCAATGTTTGTTGATGCAGTAGATAACGCTCTTGTTGTTGATACATCAATTACTGGAAAAGAAGTTGAAAAGGAAGTTGGTCGAGGACAAATCCTAATACCTGAATTTGGTAAGATGAACGGAATGGGCTACCAAACACAAGATATCATGGGAAGCCATACATTAAGAACACTTGGAAGCTCACACTATAAAAATCCAATTATAATGCCTTATCCAAGTCTTAAAATGGAAGATTCAAAGCCAAGCAATATCCAATTCGATATTCGTTCAGAACAATGGATTCAACAAATTGACAATGACATTGCGAGATTATGTGCTTCAGTTGGTATTTCAGTATTAGATTATGATCCTAGATTATTAGTAAGTGGACAAAGAACTGATGATGAAATAAATGCAATGACTGATATCACAGCAAATACAG
>CAMNND010000111.1 GCA_946545035.1 uncultured Clostridium sp.
CAAAAAAATATTTATATATACGGTTATATGGTCGATAATATTAATTACTTTGGTGAAATGAAAACTAGCGAAATGTATAATGTGGGTGATAAAGTAGGAATATTATATAAGAGAAGAAATAGAAGTGAATCAATTACCAAGATAGATTATAAAAAGCTACCAACAAGGATACTAATATTCTTCGTTACTTGGATTGTTTGCAATATTCTATATGCTCTTTCTGTATATGGACAATATCTTTTTTATAATATGTAATTAGATTGAAAAGGAAATGTATTATTATGAAATTAAGAAATATGACATCAATTTATTTATATGATGATAACGATAAAATGCTTATGTTATATAGAATTGGATCTAGAGCAATTAAAGATTCATATATTGGAACAGCTGGCGGACACATGGAACCAGAGGAAATTAATGATCCAAAAGCATGCGTTATTAGAGAGCTTAAAGAAGAAGTTGGACTAAACGAGAATGATTTAGAAAATATAGAACTTAGATATATTTGTTTAAGAAATAAACTTGGTGAAATTAGACAAAATTATTACTTCTTTGCAAGGTTGAAAAATTCAGAATTAAGCCTTAAGAGCAATGAAGGAAATCTTAAGTGGTGTAATTTTGATGAAATTAAAACACTAGATATGCCGCATACAGCTAAATATATGATTAAACACTATATAGATGTTGGAAGATTTAATAAAAAATTATATGTTGGAATAGGTAATCCAGGTAAAGTGGATTTTACTGAAATAGAACCTTTTGAGTAATGTAAAAATGGAGGCACTAAAATGATTTTTGTTAGTGGATGCTTAGTCGGAATTAATTGTAAATATGATGGCGGAAATAATTATGATGAAAGAATATTTAATCTTGTTAAAGAAGGAAAAGCTATTCCAATTTGCCCGGAGCAATTAGGTGGATTAAAAACACCAAGAAATCCGGCAGAAATCCAGGAAAAGGATGGACTAAGAAAAGTTGTAACATGTGAAGATGAGGACGTTACAAATGAATATATAAGAGGTGCAGAAGAAGTGTTAAAGCTTGCAAAAGAATTAGACATTAAAGAAGCAATTCTTCAACCAAGAAGTCCTTCTTGTGGTAAAGGTTTAATCTACGATGGAACTTTTTCTAAGAAAAAGATAGATGGGAATGGAATGACTGCGGATTTATTGATAAAAAATGGTATAGATGTATATATGCCAGATGAATATTTTAAATAATATATATTGCACAAAGGAGAAAATATGGATAGAGATGCCGCTAAAAGATATAAAAGCATGGTAAGAGAATTTATAGAAGATGGGAATGTTACTGCAACTGATGAGCAGATAAGGTTTTTAACAGAAATATATTTGGATGAAGAGTGCATAGTTGGAATTCATAATACAAGGGTTCCTAGTGATCCAATATTAAAAAATGGTCTTCATAATTATAATTCAAGATTCGAAGAGACCAGAGATTTATCAAATACAGTTATGTATTCTAATACATTAATAGCACTTGCCATGTATCCAAATGGAGATGGTAAACAAAGAGAAGAAACCGCAATTATTTTAAAGATTCCAAAGAAAGTTTTTTCACAAGAGCAAGGAATTTTTGAAACATTGCCTGATGGAAATTTTGGTATTCCAACTCAGTTCATAGTTGGAGCATTTAGTGATGGAAAAATTATTTTAAATCCAGCTTATCAAAAAGAATATAATAATCCTGAGGCTATTAAATGTGAAAATAATATTGATAACAGTGATAGAAAGACTCAAAAAAAGATTTTTATGAGAGAATATAATAGGAATAAACGAAAGATATTTTTTAGAGGATTTAGGGACAGATTCACAAAGAAAGCTGCTTTACCACCGGGTGAAATTCAAAAGGAGTTAACTGAAGAAAATATAGAAGAAATAAATGGAGGAAAATCGCTAGTAGAGCTATATAGAGAGCAATTACAACAAGGTATAGATACGAATGCTATGTTACAACAGAGCAGTTCTGAAGTTGAAGAGAAAAGTGCAAGGGATAAGGGCGATGATTACGAACATTAAAATAAGGTCTTAATTTCAGCAGGAGGTAGAATATGTTACATAAAATGAAATTAAATGAAAGCCCATTTGAAAGAATAAAGAATGGGACAAAAACAATTGAATTCAGATTATTTGATGAAAAAAGACAACTGGTTAAAGTTGGAGATAAAATAGAATTTTCAAAGCTACCAGATTTAAATGAAAAAATACTGGTAGATGTTTTGGAACTATATCAAGAGAGAACATTTAAAGAGCTATTCGATAAGTTAGGAGATAATGAAGAGATAGCAAAGAAAAATGCAGAATCTATGTACACAATTTATTCTCCAGAAGAAGAAGCAAAATATGGTGTGCTTGGAATTAAAATAAAAATCAATGTAGACGATTTAAAAAATAACATAGAAAAATTTAAACCTTTTAATGAACAAGAAGAAGTTGAAAAGAGAATAATGTTAAAGTACATTAATGATTTTGATGATGTTTTAACAAGAAAAAACGAATATGGTCATTTTACGAGCTCTGCTTTTATACTAAACAAAGAAAGAACCAAAATGCTTATGATATATCATAAAATATATAATTCATGGGCTTGGACTGGTGGCCATAGTGACGGTGATAGTGATTTACTTTATGTTGCTATGAAAGAAGCCAAGGAAGAAACTGGAATAACAAGCGTAAAACCTATCAAAGATGACATCTATTCGCTAGAAATTATTACTGTAAACGGACATGAAAAAAGAGGAAAATATGTTGGTTCACATGTTCATCTAAATACTACATTTTTATTAGAAGCGGATGAAAACGAAAGTATTCGTATCAAGGAAGATGAGAATAGTGGCGTTAAATGGGTTCCAATTGATGAGATAACAAAAGTTTCATCAGAGCCTTGGATATGTAAAAGGGTTTATCAAAAAATAATTGATAAAATGAGAAAAGATGGAATTATTTAGTTATTGTGATATAATATCTATAGTTTCAAGAAAGGAATTGAGTGTATGAAAGAAAAATATTATGAAGATTTGGGTCTTGATGATGGAATTAACATATTAGATAAGTTTAAAATTGATATTGATGAAATAATAGATAAAAATGAAGAAGAGAAAGAAAAGAAAGAGATTAATAAAAAGTAATAATGTAAGTGCCAGTAATAAGTTAATTATTGGTACTTTTTTTATATGTGAGATGCAGAGTTCTTAACTAGACATAATATGCAAGTTTATGATATAATTACAAAAGCTTAAAATAGGAAAGTGAAGGTGTTTTTATGGATATTCCGGTAAAGAAAAATGAGGAATATATAGTTGATATTATTGATAATGGTTTTGAAGGTGAAGGGATTGCTAAGATAGATAATTTTGCAATCTTTATTGATGGTGCAATAAAAGGAGAAAAATGTAAAATTATTATTGTTAAAGTAAATTCTTCTCATGCATTTGGAAAGCTTATAGAAATAATTGAACCATCTAAATACAGATGTATTCCTGATTGTGAAACATATAAAAGATGTGGCGGATGTAATTTAAGACATGTTGAGTATGAAGAAACTTTAAATATCAAACAGGAAAAAGTTCAAAACTTGGTTAATAAAACACTTTCAAATAAAATAGAGGTTAAGAATACCGTTGGAATGGGAAATCCATTTAATTATAGAAATAAAGCAATATATCCAGTTGGAACAGATAAGAACGGACAATTAGTATTTGGCGTATATGCTAAAAGAACTCATGAAATAATTCCAATAAAAGAATGTATGATTCAAAAGGATATTTCGTCTGAGATAGCAAAATTTGTTTTAGAGCAAATGAAAAAATATAAAATAACAGCATATAACGAAGAAAAACAAAAAGGTTTAGTTAGACACATTATTACTAAAGTTGGAATTCAAACAGATGAGATAATGGTTATTATAGTTATAAATGGTAAAGAGCTTCCAAATGAATTAACAATAGCTAATAATATTATTGATAAATTCCCAAATGTAAGAACAGTTGTTAAGAATATTAATGTGAAAAATACAAATGTAATCATGGGAAATAAAAACGAAGCGATTGTTGGAAGAGGATATATTACTGATAGATTAGGAGACTTTATATTTAAGATTTCTCCAATGTCATTTTATCAAGTAAATCCAATACAAGCAGAAGCTTTATATAATATTGGTATTGAAAAAGCTAACATAACGAAAGATGATGTTGTTTGTGATTTATATTGCGGTATTGGAACAATTGGAATATTTGCTTCTAAATTTGCTAAAAAAGTATATGGAATAGAAATTGTTGAGCAAGCTATTGAAGATGCTAGAGCAAATGCCAAGCTAAATAAAGTAAATAATATTGACTTCATCTGCGGAGATGTTGAAGAAGCATTTGATGAGCTAATAA
>CAMNND010000112.1 GCA_946545035.1 uncultured Clostridium sp.
GTTGGCCAGAGCAAACAGAAGATTTAAAAACATTCTATCCAACAAATACAATAGTAACTGGATATGAAATTATATCTCTATGGATTTCAAGAATGATATTCTCTGGTTTAGAGTACGTTGGAGCAAAGCCATTCTCTGATATTATTATCCATGGAATGGTTAGAGATGACCAAGGTAGAAAGATGAGTAAAACACTTGGAAATGGTGTTGATCCATTAGATGTTATAGCAGAATATGGTGCAGATGCACTTAGATTCTCATTAACTCTTGGAATTACATTTGGTAATGATATAAGATATATTCCAGCTAAAGTTGAGCAAGGTGCTAACTTTGCAAATAAATTATGGAATGCTTCTAAATTTGTTCTTATGAACCTAGAAGATTATACTGGAGAATATGATAAATCTAAATTATGCAAAGAAGATAAATGGATTTTATCAAAGGTAAATAAATTAGCAGAGGAAATGTCAAGAAATATCGATAACTTTGATTTAGGTGTAGCTACTCAAAAAATATATGACTTTATCTGGAATGAATTCTGCGATTGGTATATTGAGATTGTAAAACCTCGTTTATATGATAAAGATTGCACAACAAGAAAAGAAGCTCAATATACATTAAATACAGTTCTAGAGTATAGCTTAAAGATGTTACATCCAATTATGCCATTTGTAACAGAGAAAATATACACAACACTATTTAATAATGATGAAACAATAGTAACTTCTGCATGGCCTGAATACAAAGAAGAATTTAATTTCGAAGCGGAGGAAGAGGAAATAGAGCTATTAAAATCTATTATAACTGAAGTGAGAAATATTAGAAATAATATGAATGTTCATCCAGCTAAGAAAGCTAAATTAATATTTGTAACAGAAAAATATGAAGACTTAATTAAACAAAGTGAAAGCTTTTTATTAAAGCTAGCATTTGGTAATGAAGTTATTGTCCAAGCTAATAAAGACAACATTCCAAACAATGCAATTTCAATCATGAAACAAGATTTAGAATTATATATTCCATTTGAAGACTTAGTTGATTTAGCGGCTGAAAAGGAAAGACTTGAAGGAGAGAAGACTAAACTTGAAGCGGAAGTTGAAAGAGCAAAGAAAATGTTATCTAATCCGGGATTTGTTAACAAAGCTCCAGAAGCTAAAATTAATGAGGAAAAAGAAAAGCTAGCTAAATATGAAGAAATGCTTAAGAATACAATCGATAGATTAGCTAATATGTAATAGACTAAACAGATTAGTAGTTTTTTATAATTGTAATGTAGAAATAAAAAAACAGACACGGGACGGCAGAAGCCATCTCGTGTCATTTTTTTTGTGCCTGTACAGAAGAAATCTGTGTTAGGCTGCGGTGGTCGGTGACAGGTCAAGAACATCACGAGGGAAGATATCCTGCGCTGTATCGTGAATTTTGACTTCCCCGATAATTTTCGAGGCAAGGAGCTCTTTTTCAAACTCAGGTCCTCTCTCAATACACATTTGATCCAATTCATCTAAAGGTTTATGAACCTCATGTGCGGCGGTGCCCATTTTGCCGTTGCGTCTGGCCATCGAGGCAAGCCAGATTTGAATCTCATAGCTTGTGCCTTCAACGGTCTGTACTACAAAATGCAGCCCCTGGTAGCCATTACGTTTTGGGCGCATGATGTAGTTCTTGAAGAAGTCCTCATATTCGCTCATAGAAATTGGCAGTTCCTTAGGAATATAGAGTGACGGGCGGATATCCTTGGCAATCGGGACTTTCTCATCAGTTTTTTCCGTAACTGGATGGAGAATCAAGCCCATTTCGGACTGGAAATAATCCATTAACTGTTTCAGAATCAGGAATGCGAAATAGGTTGCATCCTTTGTGTCGAGAAAATCGTCCGAGAGTACCAGACGCAGAGCGTACTGGTCCTTCATCTGGGTGACGGCCGAATACTTGCAGAGTTTACGGTAAGCACTGATGAAAGACTTCTCACGACCATAAATGGCGTAAGCCCCCGGATAAATATTCTGGGTAATCTGATCAATGGTTTCCTTCAGCTCCTCAGCAAAGTCGGTATAGGCGTTGTGCTCAAAATTCGAAAACGAATGTCTCAGAACAATCCCGTAATTCCGATCTCTAGGAGACTCGGCCAGCATGGAATTGATGAGCATCGTCTTGAACTTCTCGGGAGACTCGGCCTGCTGCAAAAACGTTGTTACTAACTTGGTTGAAATCATCGTTGTTCCACCTCTTTATATAAAGTTGTTTGAAATACTCATTTTGCCAGGATGAGCATTATCAGTTTATTATAACATATAATCCATTTTTTGTAAACTTAAAATGTTAGATTATGATTGTCGAATAATCACGAAAAGTTCCCACAAAACGGCAAAACTTCTGCGTTTTCGCTATATCAAATTTTAAAAAATGAGACTATAATATGTATCAATCTAATCAAAGGAGGAAAAATATGAATAGTGTTTTTTTAGAAAGGGATAAGACTCTTCTGATAGAAATTACAGAAGAAATTGACCATCATGTTGCAGATAAACTAAGGAGGAAGATTGATAATGACATTACTAGATACATGCCGAGAAAAGTTATATTTGATTTTAATAAGGTGTCTTTTATGGACAGTGCAGGAATAGGAATGGTTATTGGAAGATATAAGATGATGAATATGATTGGTGGAGTTACACAAATGAAGAATGTAAAGACAAGTATTAGAAAAATATTTGAAATGAGTGGTGTGTCCAAAATAATACCAATTATAGATAACTGTGCATAGAGCCAAATAAAATTTATTTATATATTGTGAGGAAGTTTATATGAGTGGAATTTATGAAAATGAAATGAAGTTGGAGTTTCTAAGTAAATCAAATAATGAGGCATTTGCAAGACTCGCTGTTGCTGCATTTGCTGCACAACTTGATCCAACTATTGAAGAGCTTGCTGATATAAAAACAGCAATATCAGAAGCTGTAACGAATTGTATTATACATGGTTATGAGAATACAAAGGGAATTGTAAAAATTGTATCTAAGATATTTGCAAATACATTAGAAGTAGAAATATCAGATACAGGGAAAGGTATTGAAAATATTGAGCTTGCAAGAAAGCCATTATATACATCAAAGTCTAATATTGAAAGATCTGGAATGGGCTTTACAATAATGGAGAGCTTTATGGATGAGGTTCATATTGAGTCTGTTGTTGGACTTGGTACCAAAATTACGATGAAGAAAATGATAAAAAGGGCTGACCCTCCGGAAGAAGAAAAAATGCTTGATATAGCAGAGCTAGGAGGGAGATAGACTTTTTTATGTATGAGAATAAGCTAGAAGATATTTTAAAAGCTCAGTCTGGAAATAAAGAAGTAATGTCAAAAATAATAGTTGATAATTCAAATCTTATTTGGAGCATTGCTTCTAGATTTAAAGATAGAGGATATGAGATGCAGGATTTATATCAAATCGGCTGTATTGGATTAATAAAATCAATTAAAAGATTTGACACAAATTTTGAAGTAAAATTATCTACATACGCAGTACCATACATATTAGGAGAAATAAAAAGATTTGTAAGAGATGATGGACCACTAAAGATAAGTAGAAGCATAAAAGAGCTATCTTATAGAATAAAAATAGTACAGAAAGAATATTTAGATAAAAAAGGAAGAGAGCTTGAGGTAGATGAACTTGCTAGAATATTAAAATCGAGTAAAGAAGATATTTTAATTGCGATAGATTCCTCTATTAGGCCAGAATCTATTGATAAAACTATCGGTGATTCAGATGATTTAACTTTAATGGATAGATTAAAAAGTAATGTAGATCAAGAAAAGGAAATAATAAACAGAATAACAGTAAAAGATTTAATGGAAAAGTTGGATGAGAAATCAAAAAAAATTATAATGCTTAGATATTTTCGAGGAAAAACACAATGCCAAGTTGCTAATCTTATGGGGATTAGCCAAGTGCAGGTTTCAAGAATGGAAAAGAAAATATTAAATAGTATGAAAATTAGTTTAACTCAAGCGATATAAATAGATATGAGAAAGATTTTTAAATACATAGCCACAATTATGTGTCTAATTTTTTTATTGCCATTTTTATTAACTATAAAATTTAATGATGAAATAAATAAAGAAAAAACAAATAACAAGTTAAATGGAGATAATGCAGTTAAACATCCGATATATGATTATGGATTATATAAAACAATTAACGTTCAAAAGGAAGACGGAAGTATTTGTGAAATGAATTTAGATGAATACCTACTTGGAGTTGTCTCTGCGGAGATGCCAGCTGATTATGAAATAGAAGCATTGAAAGCACAGGCTGTTGTTGCAAGAACATACACGCTTTACACAATAATCCATAGTAATAAACATGGTGA
>CAMNND010000113.1 GCA_946545035.1 uncultured Clostridium sp.
TGGGCCCAATCCCCAATCCCCAATCCCCCATCCCCCATCCCCCATCCCCATTTTTAATAAAAATATTATTTATAAAAATAATTAATTAAAATTTATTAATTTAAAAAAAAAATAAAAATATTTATATTTTTTAAGAAATATTATATTAAATTTTATATATTATTATTTGACATAAAAATTAATATTTCGATTAAATAATAATATGGCAAAATTAGAATATTTATATCTTAATTTGACAAAATTATATACTAAATATTTTATTTAACCAGCATCAGAATACTTATGAAGAATATAATATTTATTCTTCAATGCCATTAATTGTTCATGTGTTCCTTGTTCTACCAATCTTCCATTTTCAAGTACAAAAATTTGATCACATCCTTCAATAGTACTTAATCTATGTGCAATCGCTATTGAAGTTCTATTTGCAGATAATTTGTCCAAAGAAGCTTGGACTAATTTTTCGCTATCTCTATCCAAAGCTGAAGTTGCTTCATCTAATAATAAAATAGTAGGATTTTTCAAGAAAGCTCTTGCTATAGCTAATCTTTGTTTTTCTCCACCAGAAACTGGATCTTCTTTTGCTCCTACTTTTTCTTCTCCTTCTTTAACCTCTGGAGCGTTTGCATCTTTAGGTTCATCTTTTTTTTTCTGCGATGCTAAAGCTTGTTGTTTACTTTGAACATCAAGAACTTGATGCATTTTTTCTTTGGTGAAGAATTTCATAATATTAGCTTCTCTGGCGGCTTCAATACATTCTTCATCAGTTGCGTCTAATTTACCGTATCTAACATTTTCTAAAACACTTCTTTTGAATAAAACAGGTTCTTGACTGACTAAACCTATTTTTTTTCTGAGTTCGTAAAGATTATAATCTTTAATATTTATATCATCAATTAGGATTTCACCTTTTCCATCTTCCACATCATAAAATCTTGTTAATAATTGAATAATGGTACTTTTACCACTTCCAGAATATCCGACTAAAGCAGCTTGTTGTCCGGGATAAACAGTGAAAGAGACATCTTTCAGAATAACTTGTTCTGGTCTTGTTGGATAGGCAAAATATACATGTCTTAATTCAATTTTACCTTTTATATTTTGAGCACTTATTTTATCAGCATTATCTCTTCTAAATGGATTTATAAGAACATTTGTATCTAGAGTACTATAAATAGATTTAAATGCTATCACAGCCTTTTTGATATCACCGAGTTGTCCTAAACCGTTACCAATACTACCTGCACTTGTTAATACTATATTCAAAGCTAGAGCCATGTCCTCTGAATCTATATCACCATTTAATATATAAGTTTTTGATGCATGGAAAACAGCGGCATTTCCTGCGAAAAGGGCGAATTGGCCTAAACCAACAAAGAATCCTGCAACAATTGAATCTTTGATGAATTTCCTTCTATTATATTCAAGCACTCCCATATACATCTCAACTGCATGATTTTGGAAATTATAAGAATAAATTGTTTTAGTATTTGTGACACATTCTGAAAGAATACCACCAGCTTCTACATTAGCCTTAACTCCTCTTTTTCCAGAGCCTGAATTAATACTTCTTCTCAAAATGATGGCCACAGCAATGAACGGAACAAAAACAAACATTATAAGAGTTAAACGCCATTCATATATACAACCCATTATTAAACCTATAACAAAAGTAACTCCGACTTGTACTGTGGAACCTACTGTTGAGAAAACTAAGTTATTCAATTGCATTGTATCAATGGATAAACGAGTTAATAATGCTCCAGGGGAGTTTTTGGTAATATCATAAAAAGACATATGTAGTTGTAAATATTTCTTTAATATTTTTTTTCTATAAAGTCTTGCTAAGGCAACACCAATTCTGCTAAACATCCAAATCATCAAGAAGTTGAAGACACCTTGCAAGAAAGCGATAAGTAAAAGAAGCCAACTATATTTAAGAGCATCATCATATCTAATTGTTTGATACATTGAATTCATTCCATTTAAAGCGTGTGCCATAACCATACCATTGATTGGTTGAGAAGCCCCGACTCCTGCTGCTCCTATCATTGCAATAACAAGGATAAAGCAATGATTGTCTACAACCTCTTTCAAAACACGACAAGGATTCAATTTAACTTTTTCTTCTTCTATATATATTTCATCATCTTTTTTTTGGAATTGAACTTCTTCATCTGTATTTCTTCTTTTCAATGATGATTTTTTTTCTTTTATATCAAGTTCTTCTTTTGTTTCTATTTCATCTTGGGCTAATTGAGATCTTACTAAACCAGCATAATACCCATTTTTTGCCAAAAGTTCTTTATGGGTTCCTTGTTCAATGACATGTCCTTCTTTGATTGCATAAATCATATCTGCGTTTTTAATAGTACTTAATCTGTGAGCAATAATAACAGTAGTAACATTTTTTTGAGAAATATTATCTAAAGCTCTTTGAACTTCTTTTTCTGATTTGTTATCAAGAGCAGAGGTAGCTTCATCTAATATTAATATTTTTGGTTTATGTAGAATGGCCCTTGCAATGGCAATACGCTGTTTTTGTCCTCCGGATAATTTACTACCTTTAACACCTACTACATAGTCTAATTGATCTGGTAATTTGGATACAAATTCTGTAGCATAGGCTTCATCACAAGCATTTTGTATTAAATCATCTACATCTCCTAATTCTCTTAATTGCTCTTCTCTGCCAAATATTAAATTTTCTCGAATTGATTTATTGAATAAAACTGGCTCTTGTTGCACATAACCAATTAAACTTCTAAGGTATTTTATATCAAATCTTTTTATATCAATTCCATCTATTGTAATTTCTCCACCACTAGTTTCGTATAATCTTTCTATTAAATTTACTGTTGTACTTTTACCACAACCTGATTCACCTACAAGAGCAACTTTTTTACCTGGCTCAAAATTTAAGTTAAGTCCATCCAAAATTACTCTTTTATTTGGGTCTGATGGATATATAAATTTAATGTCTTTCATTTCAATTCTTCCTTGGATTTGTTCTCTGGGAGGCTTCTCCGTTGATTGAGAATAATCCATTTGAGGTTCTCTTTCATATAAGGTAAAATAGTCACTAGTAGCAGTACAAGATTCTTGAATAACTTTGATATTAGGAGCGGTTAAACCAATACCCATAATACCCATTAACGTACACATAGCTGCGCACATAACATCACCAGCGGTATAATCTTTTCCTTTATTCTCATTATAATCTTTTCCAATTAAAGTTCTTCCATACATAATAGCAATAACAAAAGCCAAATTCATAAGGAAGATTAAGCAACCAATACATATACCAAGTCGAAATACAGTACCAAGATCCAATTGATAGCAGAGTTCTACTTTTTCATTAAATCTTCTAGTTTCAAATTCAAAATTGGCAAAGGAAGCAACAGTTTTAATATTGTATAACATTTCCTCAGCGAGACCACCTGCTTTTTCCCATGTTTTTCTTCCTAAGATAATTCCGGTTCTTAAAGCATTAACTAAAAAGAGTACATCAACAATAATAAAGGGAGCAACGCAAAGCATCATAAGAGCTATTTTCCAAGAAACAATAAAAGCAAATACAAAGGAAATGATGCATGATGCAACCATTTGGATAACCAAACCAACCTTCTCTCCAATACCAAATTCAATTTGTTCTAATTGGGCTTGCACTTTGGTTGCAAATTCAAAAGCATTATTTGCATCAAACCAACCTTGTTCTTGGGATAGAATAACAGTGAAATATTTTCTTTTCAACTTATGGCAAATCCTGCTTCCAATAAGACACCAAAAACAAATACTTAAAAAATTTGCCACAAATGCTATAGCTCCGAAAATTAAAAATCTTCTAATCTGGGTGTTAAATGCACTTTTTACTCTGTCCAGTAAAACTAAAGGATCATCTGCATATTCTGAAGTATTACCGACATCACCCATTAAATCAGATGAGATATATGCCATAATAGGTAAGGAAAGACCTGCACCTAGAGAACCAATAATAGCCAGTATTAGATAAAATACATCAAGTTTTTCCATAAGATGAGCATATATTTGGAAGATGCTAACATCTTTTTCTTCAAACATGAGTTTCTTTTTTAATTCACTCTCAGCGTTTTTAGAATCTCTCATTTCTTCAGCTTCTCTCCTTAATTCTTCTAAATCAAAGTTAGAAGATGATCTTCTTGATAATTTCTTGTCTTCAGTTGATAACTGCTTCATTTTTTATATATATTACTTTTTAGATATAAATTAAATTAATTGATAAAAATAATTTTTTTCAATTAATTAATTTAATTATTTTAAAATATAAAAATATTATAAAAATATAATTGGGGATTGGGGATTGGGGATTGGGGATTGGGGATTGGG
>CAMNND010000114.1 GCA_946545035.1 uncultured Clostridium sp.
TTGTTTAATATAAATGATGATTTATACATACTATTTGAGAGCAGCTCTGATAAATATTTTTATGCTATTCCAAAAATGAAGAAAGTAATTAAGTATACATGTAATTAAAACAATTGAAAGGACAATAAAATGAATTTTGATAATTTTAAGGATTTAATAAATAAAACTGAGATTAGCGATATATTTGATAAAATCAATAGCTTTGAAATTAGTGATTCGGAAATGAATGATTGGATTGATGATATATTTGAACGTGCAGGTGAGTTAGATATGAACAAGATGCCATATGTATTAGATACGCTCTATAGATCTGACGACAAGCTAAAGTTCATGAGTTTTTGCATGTTATTTGAGGCAACATACCAAGATTTACCATTTATTACTAGACTGGAAGATGTACAGATATTTAAAGCAAAATACGAGATGTTTATTGAAACAATGTTAATTGTTTTTGATGGATCTTATGATGGAATAGTTGATTGTATAGCAGCGATTATATTAAATAATGATCCAAAAGGAGAGCTGTTCACTAAAGAGCAATATGATACACTTGCTAATAGTATTAACACAAAACTGTCAGTTATAAAGAAATTCATTACAGAATCTAAACATGAAGTTCCAAATAATGTCTATGAAACATTAGAAATGATTTTTGATTTAGCAGTATATATTAATAATAATGATACTTTTGAGTTATTAAAAAGATTTGAAGATGTAAAAATAAGCGATAATAGTTTAGTATTTCTTATTAAGGCACTATTAGTTAATAATCTTATGAATATAAAGTCTTCGTGGTGGGATAAGTTATATAACAGTAAACAAGGATATTATACGTTAGCAAGAATGCTAACAGGTATTGGCCAAGAGAATATAATTCCAAAAAATTACATCAATACAGAAAAGTTATCAGAAGCGGTTATGATTGATTGGCTTAGTTATCCAACGGAACTTGGAAAAGCACCGGATTCAATTACATTAATAGGCACAATAGAAAAAGAGGATTTAATATTTTATATATATAAATTTACATCAGATAAATTCAAAGATAGAGGAGAGATGCTTGGTGTATCTGGCTCATTTGTTAAAAATAGTATTACAACAAGTGAAGCTGGATTTGTATTTAGTAAATTTGAAACAATAAAAGATGATTATAAAAAACAAGCAGAGGATATAATTGAGCTTATAGCCAACCATTGGAAAGATAAGCTAATAAATAAACAGAATGACTAGTTCAATTGACATAATTATTAATAAATGATATAATATTAGCATGCCCCACGGAATGTGGTTTAGTAAGTTTGCATTAAATAGCAAAGGGGGTAGACTCAATGAGGTCAATTCTCAGAACAAGAGATGAAATCGATTGGACAAAAATCTTGCGTGATAAATACGTTAACGCAATTAGACGGAAGAGAAGTGAGGACTCATATCCAGTGATGGGATGGCCGATAAATAAGGCTATTCCCAGTAAGTTGTCCGATTGGCTTGCTTATTTGCTCACATATCAAATCCTTGATAAAGCAGATAGAGAGCTTAATGAGGGCGAAGTTCTCACCGTTCGGTTTAATCTCGGAAAATTCCAGATGTCTAGAAATTTGATTCCGCTTTTTTCAGATTATCCTCAGTACGTGAGTATCAGAAAAGTGGGGGCAAACAGAATGGTCATCTGGGTTGATGGCAGGGTGACTGCTGTTATTCGTGATGGGAAAGCATTCGGAAAGAAAATCTATGCGCGGCACTATGATAGAAATCTCTATACAACCAGCAGACTGCTGGCAACACAAGAGGAAGATATTATGGCTGCAATGAGATTGTTCCCGCATGCTCCTCACCACACCATCCTGGATTATGATTAAGGATGGCTACCGGCCCTCTCCAAATATGGAGGGGGTTGGTTTGTTTTTATAAAATTTGATAAAAATAAAATTTATAATCGACAAAAATAAAAATATATACTAAAATTATATATAGATAATCTTAGGAGGAATTTAAATGAAATTAGTTGAGATGAAATGTAAAAATTGCGGTGGAGAATTAAAAATTGAAGATGGAGCAGATACAGTTACATGTCCATATTGTAATATTACATATAAAATAGACGACGAAGTTAAACATGTAAAATACGATGATATGGAAAATTCTGGGTATGAATTTGAGAAAGGAAGACTAAAAGCACAAACAGAGCACTTCAAAAATATAGCTCCAATATCAACCAAATTTATATTGATTCCAATTATTGCAATAATTGTGTTTATTACAATTGCAGTTGTAATTGGAGTGGCTACAAGAAATAAGCAAGGATTTAGCAATGGTTCTTCATTCGAAGTGACTGCGTCTTCATTTAATATGAGTTATGATAACGGAAGACAACCAGGTGTATTTGTTGAAGATGATATAGCGGATATAATTGAAAGTAATAAAAAATATAGTGAGAAAAAGATAACTGTTAAGTATGAAGATAAAGAAACTAGTGATCCAGATGAAATACTAGAGCTTAAGAAAAGTATGAATTTTGATATATATTATGAAATATCATTAGATTATGATAGCGAGGGATATGTTAATCTTTATACTATTGAAAAGGCAGCTAAAACTGCACAAGAAATTGAACATGAAAGATTTAGTTTCAATTCAGGTTATAATAACGGAAAATGGTTTGGTAATTCTATAGGATATCAACTTGATCGTGTAATAGAAAATAATAAAACAAATGAAGAAAGAAAGATTACAGTTAAATATAAAGATATAGAAACAGTTGATCCAGATGAAATTGTAAAAATAAAAGATATGATTGCAGGTTTTACTGAATACGAAGTGTCATTTGATTATGATTCAGATGGATTTATTACTACATTCATAATAAATGATTAATAATGAATATTAAAAGATAAATACTAAGAATAAATTATATACCAAAAGAGCTCCTGCAGAAGCAGGGGCTCTTTTGACGGTGAGACAGTCGATATTGTCAGGTTGTGTCAGTCAAGGATACGACTGCATTTTTCTTCGCTGCACAATCTACTTGCTGGGCAACGTAAACAACCATCCGGCTCAGTGCAACATTTTTCAACGAACTTATGCCATTCTTCGTCACCTTTTTTGAAGCTGCAGTGATAAGCAAAGTACTCACATCTTGTGCAGTCTGAACCGAGAGCTGCGCATGTATCAAGCTGTTTCTGGTGTTTCTGACGACGGATTTCATCTCTGGCTTCAGCTGAATCACACTCTTTCAGATATCCGCACTTTGAACAGTCGTGACCGGCCTCTGTGCAGTATGCATCTTTAAGCTGTTTGATAAAGAAGTTAACCTCATCACCGCATCTGCGCTCATAGGAGCACGCCTGACAATTGCCGTGATTTTCATTGCATTCTCTGGCAATGTCCTTTTGAAGATCATCGATAGCCTTCTTGATTTCAGGGATTGTCATCTTCTCACTCATAAGATTTTCCTCCAGTCTATATTATAGGTCTTAGGTTGATATTCGAGTTGAAAACCTGGAGTATTGCTATGGTTTTCATAAAGAAGAGTATATCACGACATTCTGTTTATGTCAACAAAAGGGTAAGTGGCAATAATCGTAAGTGACAATATAGATAACATTACATTAATATTACAATATCATATTATTTTTATTACATAAAATGATGTAAATATCATTTATGATAAAATGTGAATGTAATAAAAATAAAAGGGAAGGAGGAAGAGCGTGAAAAATAAATTGTTAGGAAAATTAATAGCAAGCGCAGCTCTCATATCTGTAGTAATAGCTCTAACTGGATGTGGAGATAAAAAAGACCATTCAAATACTCAGAAAAACAATTCTATAGACGGTAACTTATCAGTAGAGAATACCATTAATACAAATAAAGATGAGATAGAAATAACATCGGAACTCGATGAGAATAGCTCTTTATTTGTAACTGATGTAACTGATAATGGAGATACATATACGTTAGAAGGTATACTATATGAAGAATATATAGTAACGGATAACGAAATAAGAGCCGCTATTACGAGTGGAAAAATAGTAATTGACGGAGAAACATATAGTGTAGAAAAAGAAGATGATGATGACATTGAGATGTATGAATTATATAAAGGTGGATTTGCTCATTTTTCTATTAGGAAATATGAAGATTCTAAATATCATTTAATTAGATTGGCGCAAATATCTACATGTCAAAGAAAAACTGATAAGAAGAAGAGAATAACAATTAGCAAGGCTACCCAGTGTGAAGATATATATACAGAGGAAATTGAAACTGCTGAAACTGTATTTAATAACTTTACTAAATTAGAGCCACCAGATATAACTCACCCAACACCATCATA
>CAMNND010000115.1 GCA_946545035.1 uncultured Clostridium sp.
TTTGTTGATGAAACATCTTATCCAGTTGATGCTGCAGAGTATATCAATAGAGAACTAATACCTGTATGGGGAAAAGAAAATTTAAGACTATATAATGAATATAACTATGGTAGTTATTTGCTATTTCAGGGAATTCCTGTATTTATAGATTCAAGGGCAGACTTATATGCACCAGAATTTAATGGACAAAAAAATGAGTCTGGGGAATATGAAGGTAATGACATTTTCTCAGATTTCATGGGAATAAGTAATTTATCTAAAGATTATGAAGAAAAATTTAGAGAATATAAAATTACTCATGTAATAACATGTGAAAATTCAAAATTAAGCTCATTATTAGATAAAGATACAAACTATTCGTTATTATATAGCGATGAATATTTTAAAATATATGAGAGAGTTAGAAGTATATATGAATAAGATTAAATTTTTTATATTTATGATATCACTAATTGTGATTGATCAGATTTCAAAGGTACTAATTGTAATGAATAAGGAAGTGTTACCTAAAACGATTATTAACGGTTTATTGAACATTACGTACTGTGAAAATAGAGGAATTGCATTTGGATTTGCAAGTGGTCATGTTCATTTTTTTTCGATATTAACATTAGTATTATTAGTAATTATTACTATTGTTGTGTATTTAAAGTTTGATAAAATGAATGGATTATATTCTATTGGTGCAGCTATGTTAATTGCTGGAGGAATTGGAAATTTTATAGATAGAGCTTTTAGATTATATGTGGTTGATTTTATAGATATTCGACTATTTGAATTTCCGATATTTAACATAGCAGATATATGCGTTGTTTTAGGTGTTATTATTATTGGAATTGCAAGCGTAATTAATTACAGGAGGGAAGAAGCCAATGGAAATAATAGTTGATGAATTTGATAACATTAGATTAGATTCATATATTTCAACAAAAGATAAAGATTTATCTAGGGCTGCAATACAGAAATTACTAGAAAACAATAATATTACTGTTAATGATGAAGTTAAGAAGAATTCATATAAAGTCAGAAAAGGAGATATAATTAAAATTGATATCCCTGAGCCAAAGGAATCAGGTTTGGTAGCACAAGATATTCCAATAGAAATTGTGTATGAAGATTCTGATATTATCGTTGTTAATAAACCAAAAGGAATGGTTGTTCATCCGGCAAACGGAAATCCAGATGGAACTTTAGTTAATGCAATTATGAATATTTGCAAAGATTCTCTTTCTGGAATTGGAGGAGAGATAAGACCTGGAATAGTTCATAGGTTAGATAAGAATACTTCAGGACTTTTAATTGTAGCTAAAAATGATAATGCTCATATAAAGATGAGTGAACAAATTAAAAACAGAGAAGTAAAGAAAATATATATTGCTCTTGTAAGAGGTGTTATAGCTGAGGATGAAGCAACAATTAATATGCCAATTGCTAGAAGTAAAAAAGATAGAAAAAAAATGGCTGTTGATAAAGATGGAAAAGAGGCAATAACTCATTTTAAGGTCCTTAAAAGATATGATAATTATACATTACTTGAAATCAAAATTGATACAGGAAGAACACATCAAATAAGAGTACATATGTCACAAATTGGACATCCAGTTGTTGGTGATGATGTATATTCAAACGGTAAGAATGAATTTGGAGTTGAAGGGCAAATGCTTCATGCAAGAAGTTTAGATTTTAAGCATCCAATAACTGGAAAAGAAATTCATTTGGAAGCGGATATACCGGATTATTTTAAAAAGGTAATTGAGCTATGTGATAGTAGAATGGGGGATTAAATATGGAAGAAATGAGGCTTCAAAAGTATATCGCTAATTCTGGATATTGTTCACGTAGAAAAGCAGAAGAATTGATATTAAATGGAAAGGTTTATGTTAATGGAATTATAGTCACAGAACTTGGTACAAAAGTTGATAGTGATAAAGATGAAGTTATTATCAATAATAAAAGGTTGAAGTTAATTAAGGGCTATAGTTATATTTTATTGAATAAGCCAGTTGGATATGTAACAACAGCAAAGGACCAATTTGATAGACCAACAGTACTTGATTTGGTAGGAGGAGCTGGAAATGGTTTATTACCTGTTGGAAGACTGGACATGTATACATCTGGTGCATTAATTTTAACTAATGATGGTGATTTTATATACAAAGTAACACACCCAAAGCACGAAATAGAGAAGACATATAACGCAACAGTTAGAGGCATTATTACAGATGAGGATGTCGAAAAATTAAAAAAAGGCGTAGAGATAGATGATTACATATCTGGAAAAGCTAAGGTTAGGATTCTTAAAATAGATAAAGAAAAAAATATATCAAGAGTAGAAATAACAATTCATGAAGGTAAAAATAGAGAGGTCAGAAAAATGTGTGAAGCGGTTGGTAAGAAAGTAATAGCTTTACATAGATCTAAGATTGGTCAAATTGAGGTTAAAAGCCTAAAAATAGGCGAGTGGAGATATTTATCAGATAAAGAGATAGATACACTTAAAAACTAAAATTTGGGGTATTGTAAATCCGAAGAATTAATTATATAATGTTGTAAATACAAAAGACAAGGAGAAAATTAAATGAAGTATCAAAAGTTTGTTCCAGAAGGATGGTTTGTTGAGAGCAAAACTATTGGTGAAAGCACATTGAATAATGCAATTAAATCGCAGGAAATTCTCGAAGCAAAGGTTACTAATTGTGATGAAAACTATAATTTATATGTTGAGTTTGCAGACAATAAAGTGGGAATAATCAATAGAAATGAAATTGAGGCAAATGCAAGTGAAGATATTGAATTTTTTAAAAAGAATGTTAGTACTAGTAAAGTAAATAAGTTTGTTCAATTTAAGGTTAAGGGAATTGATCAAGCAAATAATTATATTTTATCAAGAAAAGATGTTGAAAAAGATGCGATGTCTTGGGTTAAAGAAGAGGTAGAAGAAGGAAATGTTTTAAAGGGAATAGTTAAAAGTATACAACCTTATGGAGCCTTTGTTGAAATAGGTGGAGGGGTTGTTGGATTACTTCATATTGAAGATATTTCTGTTGCTAGAATTAAGTCTCCAAGAGAACGAATTAGAGTTGGACAAAAGATAAACGTTATGATAAAATCAATTGACAAGAGCGAAAATAAGATTATATTGACATATAAAGAACTTCTTGGTACTTGGGAAGAAAATGTAAAAGATATTGTTGAAGGTTCAACTATAGTTGGTAAAGCAAGAGAAGTAGAAAAATCTAAAAATGGAATTTTTATTGAACTTAAACCAAATTTAGTTGGTCTTGCTGAATACAAAGATGGAATTGAATATGGACAAAACGTAAATGTGTACGTTAAAAAAATAATACCAGAGAAAAAGAAAATTAAGTTAATTATTGTAAAATAAATATGGGAGGTATTTAAATTGGTAGAGGATAATGAGATAAAGGCATTAACATCACCTTTTGCAATTAGAGAGGGTGAAATAAAAGTATTTGATGGTAAAGATGGATATGTTTCAATGAATCAAATAGTACAAAGAATTAATTTAGGACATATTAATGATTTACACTTTAAAGTGTTATCATTAGTAAATGAGTTTGAGTTTATTACTTCGAGACAATTATTTCAATTATTGGAGATAAATGGTTTTGATCCAAAAACTCAAGATAAGCTTAATGGAAAGTTAGATCAATTAGTTAAAACAAAGATACTAACTAGATATTATTTCAATTCTGATGATGGAAAAGGAATATATAGAATATATTGTTTAGAGAAGATGGGAAAATACTTACTTAACTCAAGAGGAGAGGAATGTAAGTGGCAACCAACTGATAATACAAAACCAGTTGCTATGATAAAGAAAAGATTAGCTGGTAACCAAATTATCATTGCTTACTTAAGAAAAGTTAAAGCTTTTGATAGTTATACACCAAAGCCATCTTTAACTGCAAAACAACTTGGAAAAACATTTAGAGCAACAGGTGGATGTATAAAGTTAACTAAAAATGATAAATCACTAGATTTTGTATTTGAAGTAATTAGAAGAGAGGACGATTGGGAGAAGAAATTCATAGACAAAATGAAATTCTATAAAGATTTCTATGAAAACTTTGTTCCAAATGATTCTGGATTTAAGAGTTTACCACAATTAATTATTGTTTGTGAAGATGATAAACATATTGCGGAAGCTTTTAAGACAATAGTTCTTAATAATATTCAAATAAATAAAATAAAGTTATATTATACAACAGACTTAAAACAAAATGATGAAAGCCTAGATGAGTCACTTGTGGAATTTGTTAAGAGCGAAGATACAGGAAAATTCAAAATGAAGA
>CAMNND010000116.1 GCA_946545035.1 uncultured Clostridium sp.
ATCTCCAAATCCATCTTTTTTCTTTAAAATAATTGTAATTGGTCCTGGCATAAATTCCTCTATTATTTTTCTTTCTATATCAGAAGTTATTTCAGCATATTTTTCAATTTCGTTTTTATTAGCAACTAAAATATTAACAGCCTTTGCTCTTGGTCTATGCTTTGCTTCGTATACTCTGTCAATTACTTCATTTGACATTGCATTTCCACCAATTCCATACACTGTTTCAGTTGGAAATATAATAACTCCATTATTATTTAGTATTTTTACAATTTCTTCTAATTCAAATTCATTTATCTTATCTTTCCAATCAAATAATTTATACATATTAACACTTCTCTTTCTTACCTCTATAAATTTAACATAACTCCCATGTAATTTCAAGCTCATAAGCAGTTTGATAACTAATAGATTATAATTTCTAATTTCTTTGCTTTTCGTAAATTTATGTGATATAATAATCAGTGCTTATCTTTTTATAGGAGGTTAGGATAATATGAAAAGGCGGAGTATAGCATTGTCCGCTGCAGTTGCCCTTCTGTCTACCGTGATTACAGGTTGCTCTAATTTCCAGACAGGTGATTCAAGTGCTGGAGAGATGCCAACTTCGTCAGTCACAACTGAAGCCCCGGAAACCATTGCAGTTATCACTGATGTGGTACCTACCACTACAAGTGCTTTAACAACTACAACGGTAACCACGACTTCCACGACAGCAACAACTACCGCAGCTACGACAACAATTGCAACGACTCAATCCACAACTCTGGCGGAAACAACAACCATCCCAGAGCCGACAACAGAGGTAGCGACAATTGCATCCACAACCGAGGCCGAAACTTTGACAAATCCCCCCATGCCTACAGAGCCTGCAGTTTCTAGTACAACAACTACAACAGCAGCACCTGTGGTAACGGAGATTCCTGTCATCCCGGTCAATCCACAAACGGGCATCCAGGAACTGCCCACTGAACTAATGCAAATCGTACAAAAATATCAGCGTATTTACCCTAATATGAGTATTGGTGTTGGTATATACAGTATGGACGGAAGTTCAGGATACGAATACAATGCAACACAGCTTTTCAATGGTGCTTGCACCATTAAGGCAGCATATGCATTATTCGTATGTAGCTACTGCGATGAGCATGACATTGACATTACGACAGAGCAGCTTTATTACACATCGGCACATCATCATGGTGGCAGTGGTGTGATTCATGATTGGGGATACAACAAGTGGTACTCAGTCCATGATCTGCTCACATATCTCTGCAATTATTCTGACAATGATGCAATGAAACTTCTCATTTCAAGATTCCCTATGTCTGATTTCTACAATTTTATTATTCCGCTCGGCGGAGAATCAGATAGGGCAAATTGGAATGGCGGTAGAGCATCTGTTCAGCAGAGACGTAATGAGTGGCTCGCTATTTACAACTACATTAATAGCAATGCCACAAATGCCGGCAACCTGCGCAAGTTTCTGACGAATACAAAGTATTGCTACCTCGTCAAAGGAATGCAGTATGTACCGACCTATATGCACAAGTCTGGTTGGTGCGATTCGTACAGCTACCCTTCTGCAGCGGATGCTGCAATCATCCAGAATCGTACTGGGACGTATCTGATGGTGGTCATGACGCAAGATTACTCGACAGGCAACGGTCACACCGATGCTATTGCTGAGCTTGGTAACGCCATCGACGATTATTTCTACAGTCCGGGATTTTTCTGGTAATTTCATTCGAATATCCAAACCGCAAAAAATGAGGATGTGGGGTCTTTCCCTACATCCTCAATTCTTAATAATATTATTACAAATTATTATCTATCTTTCATATGCTAATCTACTATCATTTTGCCTATCTGGCAGCTTGTCAAGTATTCCTGTTGTATAATCTTTTACTCTATCTACCATACCATTTACTAAATCACCACATTTTATCTTCATATTTTGATATGTAGTCGGTGCATTTCTATAATCGTCGGAGGCTCTACCTGTAAATGGTAATTTAAAACCAATACTTCCATCCTCTTTTTGATATATCATTTTTCCAATTGTTGAAGCTGCAAGTGACGCTATTGCATTTGTTGTATTAGGTATTTGTTCCATTTCATGTGAAAAATCACCTAAACTTTTTGCAAGTATTCCCTCTTTTCCTCTTTCTGCCATACCATTTCCATCAAATATTAAACTTCTTGTATCATGTTTTCCAAATGTATAATAACCTATTTTATCTTTTATATTTCCATTTCCATAATATTTTCTTGTCTTTAGAAACTCTTCATTTTCTCCAGGTAAACTATATAAAAGGCTTCCTACTGGACTCCATTTATAATGGGTAATCTTATCTGATACTTTATTAATCGCTGTTGAATGTAAATCTAAATATTCATCTGATACACCTGGTCCATCAAAATTAGATATTTGTCCTAATTTATCATATATGTTTTCTGTTTTCATATTTGATGCACATGCTACAGCGAAGTGACTTGCTAGATTTCCTCCAAGTGAATGACCACAAGCATCTATCTTTTCATATTTATCTAATATATGATTTTCTGCAAGCTGAATAGCATATCTATCTACTTCTTCAGTTTGTATTGTCCCTTCACTATTTAATAATCCAAAATCAGATTTAACCCAATCATTTACTGCACCAGCATAATCATTTAGACCTTCACTTCCTCTAATTCCAACAATAGCATTTTCTTCAGATGTTTCAATAACACAACCATAAAATCCATTTTTGGCTGTTGTGTCATGTATATCAACAATCTTCCAGCTAAGTGCTTCATTACTTAACTCTTGGATTAGACCTTTATCCCTGTCACTTAAATCTGAATACTGAATTATTTCTTTAAATGTTGCATTATCAAAATCTATTCCATCTGCTTCCATTAGTTCTTTGATATCTCTTAAGCTAATTGTTGATAAAATTAAATCTTTAACATTAAATGGAGATTTTTTTCCCTCTAATATTAAATTCTTTTCTCCAACTTCTATACAACTTAAATACGCGATTTGAGAAGCTTCTAACATTTTTTTCTCTGAATTTTCCATCTACATCACCCCACTTCTAATATGATGTAACATTTCCTTTTTCAAGTGAATATATTTTTCTACTTATGATTTCATAACTTTCAACATAACTTAACGAGAAGTAATCTAGATTTTTGCTATCCTCATAAAATCTATTATATTCCTCATCCGACATTTCATATGAAATTATTTGAATCTTAATTCCATTATATATTCCATTTAGCTCTCTTAAAAAAGCCTCAATATTATTTGAATCCTTATGCTCTACTACCAGCGTCGCAACAAAACATTCATCTTGAAATTCCTCCAAAAATTCTAATGTCTTATATACTTTATTTACAGAATTTTTCTTTAATATCTCAACTCTTACAATTGAATTAACAGATCTTAATAATCTATTAATTTCTTTTTCGACATAGTAACAGGTACATCTAATCATGAAATTATCATATACAATTTTTTCTAAAACCATATTATATACTACTTTAAATATGCACTCATAGTGTCCTGTAACAGTACACATAAGGGTAACCTCATCATTAAAGCCCATTCCATATCGCTCACCAATTTTAACAACTTCAAAATCTCTGTCATATTTTTCTTTTAACATATTTACAACAGTCTCAGCTACATATTCAGTATTAAATGTATTGTCAGCTAAATCATAAATAATATTTCCCATAACACATCCCATCCTCTACTAAAATATATAAAATCACCTAAATATATTCTACCATATTTTTTAATTATTATCAATTATGTAACCTTGTTTCGTACTTCTATGAAAGTAATAATTACACAACTAATAGCAGCTGATAGAAAAAAGAAGGCTTTCACCTTCTTTCTTAATTATCTATATATCTTTTTACATTTTTTATAACTATAAACAACAAACATCGATAATCCTATAACAATAAATAAAACAATACATCTTGAACCAGTATTTGGTATTACCTTATCAGCTACAGAATTATCATTTTTCTTTTCTGGTGTAGTACTTTGTTCTTTATTCTCATCCGTTTGCTTTTCTTTTTCTTGCTCTTCATCTTGATTTTGCTTTTGATCTTGCTTATCTATCCATACATCAAATTCAAAGCATCTATAATCTTCATCACTATCTTCATCGTAAACTCCAGCAATTATATGATGTTTTCCATTTTTATTTATTGTTAACGTGTGTGTTTTGTCTTCATTTATTTTCTCCATTTGAGAAAACTCCTCTGGAGATATTGTATTACAGTAATAGTGTATTATGTAGTCTTGTGGATC
>CAMNND010000117.1 GCA_946545035.1 uncultured Clostridium sp.
TAATTACAAAAGGAGAAATAAAATGAGTTTTTCTGAAAATTTAATGAGACTAAGAAAAGCAAAAGGCCT
Organism: uncultured Clostridium sp.; assembly: GCA_946545035.1. Taxonomy (GTDB): domain Bacteria; phylum Bacillota; class Clostridia; order TANB77; family CAG-508; genus CAG-492. Next base: position 70 of record CAMNND010000117.1, read on the forward strand.
TTCACAAGAGGAATTTGCTAATGAAATAAATGTATCAAGACAAACAGTATCTAAATGGGAACTTGGAACATCAACACCAGAGATGGATAAGCTGATGCAAATGGCAAACTTCTTTAATATATCTGTTGATGATTTAGTAAATGGTGAAGATGTGACTAGCAAGGTATCAAACAAAACAGAAAATAATAATCAAAATCAATCTGTAGATAACAATACGAATATTAATTATGAGCCTAAAAAATCATCAAGTACATTGGCTAAAATATTCGTAGTATTATTAATTGGAGCGATAATAACTATTATAACAATATTAATTATTTTATTAATTAGAGATTTTAATGAAAAGAATGATACAAAATCAACAAATAATAAAGCTAGCAATATATCATCAAATATTATAGAAAATAAAATAGAAAATAATGTATCGAATAATACGCAAAATAATGTAGAGAACAAAATAGAGAACAGAATTGAAAACAAAGTAGAAAATAATATTACACCTTCCGAGTTTAACTCTGGATATCATAATGGAAGAACAGAAGGGGAAGATGTTGAAAAAGATTTAAGTAAGGTAATTACAAGTAATAAAACAAATAAGAGCATAAAGATTAATGTTGAATATAATGGTAAAGTAACAAATAATCCAGAGGAAATTGCAGAAATAAAGAAAAGTATAGATCTTGATAGTTATTATGAAATAACATTAGATTATGATAACGATGGATATATATTAAAATACAAAATTGAAGTTGCTGAAAAGACACAAACAGAGAAGAGCCAGGATGCTCATGATTTTAATTTTTACTTCAACAGAGGATCGAGATATGGATTTCATATAGGATATGATCTAGAAAGAATTATTACAAGTAATATGGAACATCCTGATAAACAAATATATGTAAAATATAATGACACTGAGACTAATGAGAAAGAAGGAATAAAAAGTATAAAGAGCAAACTAGGAACACACGTACAATACAATATTGAATTTGAATATGATGCAGACGGATATATTAATAAATATATTATTGAAAATGAATAATAATAAGTAATAAAAGTGCCGGGCTCCCTCAAAGAGGAAGCCCGGTACTTCACTGCAGCTCACCTTTGTACTCGATGAGAGTCCAGGGACCACCGCCTGCCATGAAATGAACGGGTTCGATACGCTGGAAGAGCTCGTTGTGCTGGTTGTCCCAGCCAATGAATTTACCAACGAGGTCTCCGACCACCATGCCGTCCTTGATTTCCGGCAAATCGATGATGGCAACGAACGTGGAGTGTTCAGCCGTGGCGATGGTGAGCTTATAGAGTCTGTGCATGTTGTTTACCTCCTGCGCCATTGGCGCTGTAGAATGTTTACGATGCCCATCTGGGTCATCAAAATAATTATACCATATTTACATAAAATAGTAAACAATAAGGGAGCCGTACATGCGTACAGCTCCCTTATCATTGGTACCGACGAAATCCGTCTAAACTTTTTCATGTCAACACATCGCTGATAACTCTTAAAAATGGTTTGTATGCTGCATAATCGCTACAAGAGTCAAGATCAATAACAAACGCTTTAGCAGCATATTTGGGAGTGATGTCTTCCAGAGCACATTCAAAGAATGGAATCAACTTTGAGTTCTTATCAAGCTCAATTTTGAAATGCAGCTCTAACCGTCCAGGGAAGCTCTTCTCAAACGTAGTTTGCACTAATCCAGAAGATTCGATAACCCTTGCAAAATCATTGGGACAAAATCTTTGATACTGGATAGAAAACAAACTTTTTCGAGAAAGACTGTTGATGCGAATACCTCTTTTTTTTGCCTCCACACGTACCTGATGGTAATAGTGAAGATACAAAACCAGACGATTGCAAATGTCATGGTTACTAATGATTTGTTCCTTGACAATGCTTTCTTGTCTAGTAGAGGGAGCGTTTTCTGTGGTTTCCCTCAGTAAACGCATCTCATCAGTCATTTTCTGGATGTCCAAGCGGAGAGCAGACAGCTCTAGAATAAGTCTCCGAACGAGTTCATCACTGGCCATGTGGTACCTCCAATCTTTTGTTGAACACTTTTTCTACATCAAATGCCGTAGTTCATTCAAGCAAATGACGAATCGGTCTTGACCGAATAAGAGCATTATAACACCATTTTATATGTATAGCAATAATTATGTAAAATAATAAAATATGGCTGCAATTGACTTTACATAATCATGCTATCATGATATAATATAAGGCAATCGTTTAGGAAAAAAAGTGAAGAAAACATATGTAAAAATAAATGAAGAATATAATATAGAAATAGGAGAAAAAAATATGATAGAAGAGCTAAGACAATTGATTATATTCGAATATGCAGCAAAGAAAAAAGCAATCGATGAAAATTTTTACAGAAGAATAGTAGAAATAGTATCAAAAAAATATGAACTAAAAGATTATGTAAGAGATATTAAATTCGAACCAATTGAGCAAAAAAATTCAAATGCAGCATATAACAATCATGAAAAAACGATAACAATTGATACTGCACAAATGGATGAATTTTTAACCGAGGTAGTTTATTATTTACCTGCTGGTATATTTAATAGTGCAGAAATTGAAGTATTCAGGTACTTAGAAGCAGCAAGAATATTGCTTCATGAAATGACACATGCAATACAAAATAAGGATTCTGATTATGAACGTATTCATGAAATTCCAGGAGATAGAAGAAAGATAATGGCTGGAGTAAATCCATTCTTTACAGGAAATTTAATATATTCAATACAAAGAAACGAAGAAGAATCTGCATATCATAGATTGAAAAAATGGACGGATTATCAAGGAAAAAAATATGGATATGATGTAGTTCATGAAAGGGATGCGGAGATACAATCATTTTCTATGGCTTACTCAATGTTAACTGGTTTAGAAAATGTCTTTCCAAATCTAAGAAAATATATGAAAGCAAATTTTAATCAAGCAATAACTATGGGGTATGATATAGTAGATGGAAAAATTGTTTCACCAATATATAGATATGCGAGAGTACTAACAAAGAATGATATGATTTCATCAGATCATATAAGCTGGTATCATGCAGATGAAGAAGAGACATTAAGAAGAAGCTGCTCAGAATTTCCAAGCACATCAGATAGATTAAAAATGGGAATGCCAGTTACAGCTGAAGAATATTACAAAGTACTAGTAGCACACGATAGATATAAAAAAGAAGGATTTATTGTATGTTCATATATACCAAGATTAGAGCAAGATAATCAAGAATTATAATGATATAAAAGGATGATAGAGAAATAAATGATAGAGGAATTAAAAAAGTTTATTATAGAGGAATACATATCCAAGAATAGAGAAATAGATGCAGAATTCTATGTTGGAATAGTCAATATATATAGCAAATACAAAGGTATTGATGGCTGGATTTCAAAAATAAAATTTGAAGAAATTAATCCAGAAGAATGTACAGAAGGTGAATATAGACCAAGCAAACATGAAATAGCATTTGATTATATGTTCATTGATGATACTGCAGGGGATATTGCTGCTCTATTAGGTAGCAAATTAAATGAAGAAGAGCAAGCTTGGATTCAGTACTTACATACTGCAAGAGTAATATTACATGAACTTGCACATGTTAAACAAAGAAAAAATTGTATAGTTAAATCTATAGATGATATAAAAGAGAATAGAGAGCGAGTTGCGACAGAAATAAATCCATATTTCAGAGGCAATATTGAATATTCATCAGAATTGTTTGGAGAAGAAGAAGCTCTACTGAAAATAAAAGAATGGAGCGACGAGTTGGAAGAAAGATATGGTTATGATGTTGTAATGGAAAGAGATGCAGAAATAGAGTCAGCTATGATAATAAACGCAATACTTAAAGATTATCAAGATAATGTACCACATGTAGCCAAATTTTTCGATGCTTGTTTATATAGTTCAATTGAAATGGGGTATGAATATGAAAATGGTAGAGTTGTATCGCCAATACATAAACGTGCAGAAATAATGAAGAAAAAGAACTTTATAAATGGAAATATCAAATGGTATGATGAAGATTTAGATAAATCATTGGCAGAATCAATTAATGCGGTACCAAGTGCTGCAGAAAGATTAAGATGCGGATTACCAGTAACACCAGAAGAATATCTAAAGTTCAAA
>CAMNND010000118.1 GCA_946545035.1 uncultured Clostridium sp.
ACCATTCTCTGAAATAACATGTGCAATTGCACCATTAATTATTGTCATACATGGTCCTTTATGAGATATATCTGTATCATATACAATTGGAATATCTTTTTTTGCAACAATCGTATCTTTCAAAGCAGTTTCAAATGTATATCCAAGATAAGACCCCTTATCGTTACCATTTCTTCCAAATATAACAGCTTTAGTGTACTTAAAATATCCCATCTCATTTAACTTCCACATGGCTCTTATTAAATCTTCTTTGCTAAGCTCACAATTATCAAAGTACCAGATAATGCCGTCATCTTTATATCTCTCAATAAAATCTTTTGTACCATCAAATCTAGTTCCGCAAAGCTCCAATGTTACATCCAAATTTCCGCCAATAATTCTGCCAGTTACATCTACTTTGTCTCTATTTAAGTTTTTCCATATAACTTTATCAGTGAAGTTAAATGGCTCAAGACCAGTTATAGTCTCACCATGTTCATTCTCATACATCTCATGATTCTTTTGCTTAATAATATTGCCAGTTATAATCTCCAAATTATCAGTAATATCCCTAGTATATGGCTCTGTACCATAATCCCCAAAATTTAATCCATATAAAGTTGCAATATCATATTTAGTAGTTATTGGAAATAAAACTCCTTGCGGATCAGAAAATCCTTGAACCCATTTTGGATTCTTAACAATTTTTTCAAAGTCAACATATGGAAGCATCTCATCAATAAACTCTCCACCTGCTGCACACATGATAAAATCAATCTCAGGATTATCTATCATTTCATTGAATTCTTTTCCTCTAGTCTCGCCATCGGCACTTCTACACATATCAGATACAAAAATATTTTTAGACCACTCAACTTTGTAGCCTATCTCTTCAAGTTTTTTCTTAGAATTTTTATATTTATTACAATGAGGTTCATCATATGCTCCACTTGAAGGAGCAGGAACACCAATTGTATCTCCCTTACTTAAAAATTTTGGATAAATCATAAATTTCCCCTTTTCATTATTTGACACTTCGAATTCTATCATATGTATAATAATAATTAAAGGATAAATATAATATTATTTTAATTATTCAATTTCTTTACTATTCTTATATATCACAAAAAGCAGACCAAACCTTCATAGTCTGAATCCGCTCTTTGCTTTTCATTTTTTACTTGTTACAAATTTCTGTCAACTTCTTAATTGCGCTCTCCACATTATCTGCGACATAATAAAGCTCCTTCACACTCTCCGATGCAAGATTCTCTTTGTAGATTTTCTCAAGCATTTCAAGTAGTGGTCCAAAGAAGTTATTCTCGTTCACAATAATAAGTGGGTTCGTATGCTCTTTTGCGCGTCTTGTCTCGATACCAGAAATAAGCTCATCCATGGTTCCAATTCCACCGGGAATATAAACCAAAACATCAGCCAGCTGAGCATAGTAGTCTTTACGCTGATTGATGGTATCAATTACTTGAATCTCGTCAGCATCAAGACCAATAAGCTCTTCCTTATACACCTTTGCCTGTGTTGCATAAACCTTACCACGACCATGCACCTTTCTAAAAATGCGGCCCATAAGACCTTCACCGCATCCTCCAAAGACAAAGTCATGTCCGTTTGCAGCGATCCATTCACCAATCGTATCAGCCACACGATTATAATCGTGATTTCCAACGTCTCTTGATGAACAACCAACAAAAATTTTCATGCTGTTACCTCCGTTTATAAGAATAATAATGCATTTGTTGTCATTTACAACAACAAATGCATTATATCATCCAAAAAGTCGCTCTTCAACACCATTTTTGGTTAAATAAATTTATATTTAACTGGTTCTATCCAATTTTTCTATCCTCTTGCTTATTTTTATCCATCATTATAATTCTTCTTAATACAGAATTCTTCATCTCTAAAGATACATCCTCAGATACCTTGTTAATCTTTGTACAACTTATTGGAGAGTTTGTAATTCCTCTCGACTCACCTCTTGAAATTTCAAATAGCGGTCTTTCCACTCCATTTACATCCTGCTCTTCATTATAATCTTGAGCTATAATATAGTCATTTTCATCCAAACCAATATACCAGTTATTTCCATATACAAATCTAGAAAATGGTTTATCTTTTCTTTCCATTTCTGATATTCTTTCTCTAATTGATTTAATCTTTTTATATTGCTCCATTCCAATTGTTATACTTGCTTTTAGTTTAGAAAGTTTATCATGTCGTATCTCTCTTTTTAATTTATCCTCGTTCATTATTTCATTGTATTTTGCTTGGATATCGATTTCAAATTCTCCATTCTTAAGGCTCTCAATTTGCTCTAAATCCTCATCAGAAATTTTTTCAGACATAATACCATATATCAACCTTGCAATATCAATTTTTCTTAGCTCAGCCCTTACTTCATCTAATTCTTGCTGTGTCAAATCTTGCATGCTCTTTCCCTTTCTTATGTTCGAGATTTTCTCAGATAGCTCTGTCGTTAATGATGATATAAGTTTTGTCCTTGCTTTTGCCCTAATTTCATCTTCCGAAATATCACTAAACAATATATCAGCAACAATAGCCTCTTTTGTAGCGTTATCCTTTAATCCTTTAGATATTTTTTGCTTAACTTCACCTTCATTAACTCCATTTTCTTTTTGCTCTTCAATTTGAGTATCCGCATCTACAAATTGACTTCTATATCCAGAAACATCAATACCAGACTGCTCTATAGTCGATAACTCATCTTCCGACAATGTTCCATTTCTAATTTTATCTTGTAGATTCTCAATTGCACTTACTACTTCATTTTTACTTCTTCTAATATCTGACATTAATTTACCAATTGCTCTTCCTTTAGCCGCTTTATCTCTATCTTTTGTCTTTTTACCTTCTACACTTTTTCTTATTCTTGATTCAAGCTCAGCTCTAATATCAATTCCGTTTAATTTAGCAATTAAATCAATATCCTCGCCGCCATATAATCTAAACTGTTGATTTCTGTTTTCCTGAATCTTTGCTCTTATTGCATCAATATCTAATTTTTCAATCTCAGCAATATGCTCCTGCTCAGCATATCCTTCAAGCTTACTTTTTATAATAGCAATCTCATCTTGGTCGGATTGTATTAATTCAGAATTTACTTCTAGTTTTTTCATCTTTAAAACTAATGCAAGGATATCTCTTTGTCTCTCCAAAGAATCAATTTCTTTGGCAAACTCAGGAATTAATTCTTGAGTTTGTATAACAATTTGATTCTTAACTTCTCTTCTTCCAAAATCAAATTCCTTTGTTCTCTCACCCATGTGCAAATTCAATTTTTCTTTGAATACTTCAGGATTACTTTCACATTCTTGCTCATACCATTGCACAAGCTCCGGACCACTTAATATTTCTCCATTTACTCTTGCAGCAAGAACAACATTTTGGTAATTTAGATTATTATACATCTTTTCATATACTGAAAGCTCTCCCTTCGTATAAGCACTAAAAAAAGATGGTATTTTTATTTTACCATAAGTATGTAAGGCATGTTGATTCTCATGTAGATTTGTCATAAAAATAGCTGATAAACTCTCATCATCCATAAGTACTTTCTTTGCAGCTTCAACTAGTAACAAATTCACTTCATCAGCTCTTCCATTATTAGCTGTCTCGTAGCTATGAAACATCATACAATTTCCATTTACCAAAACAGGAGTCCCCATGTATACTTCACTACCCTCTTCATTTTCACACCTTAATACTCCTCCATATGGTGTCGTAGTACAATATTGTAATAATGAATATTCGTTTATAGCACTATTATCTGCATTTCCATTTGGTCTAAAACAGCAATTCGTATCATATCCTAACAAAATTGCACTTTTATCCTGAGGGTGAAGAAGCCTAATATGCATGTCATCCTTTGATACAGAAAAATCCGGAAACATTTTAATGCATGGCATTTCATCCATTTTTTCAGATAATGTGTGTGCCCTTTGAACTGCAGTACTAATTGAATTTGTATACTGAGTATCTTGTCCTACTCGCTCCGACCCTTTCGTATCTTCAAATTCCTGTGCAGATATACTTTTAACTTCAGGTCTTGGATTTTGTATTTTCCACAGTGCTTCCAAAATTTCATTTATATTTGTTGGCCTTACTTCCAAACCACTATTCACAATATTATTTGCCCTTTTTATCTGAATATATCTTTTTAT
>CAMNND010000119.1 GCA_946545035.1 uncultured Clostridium sp.
AGAAGGTGCTCACGCCTTCGGAAAAGTTCTTTTAGGGAGGTGAGAATATGGGAAAGCTTAAAATTTTTGTCAGAGAATATGCAGATTTCTATACAACACATGTTTCTGTGCCGACAATCGAGGCGTACAAGAAGCATAGTGTGTATGAGAATCTGGTAGACATTGCTGAGGAAATCGGCTACGACACTATCTCTGGCGAAAGCAGAAAGGCTGCATTCATCGACACTGCTATGGATGTTCTGAAGATTAAGTTCAGGAATCCGGCTGAGATGAAGCGGTTCTATGCTCGCGTTTGTGAGAGCTATGAACCGTAAGCCCAAGAGTAAACCCATTACAGGAAGACTGTCTCACTTTCAGGTTGAGACGGTCTTTTCTGTTTTATTAGAATAAAATGTAATTATTTGCTCCGTCCCCAAAATTTAAGTAATAAACCACCAAATATTTCAATAAAATTTATTGAAAGGTTTGGTGATTTTTTTATGCGTAGATATAAACTTGCTTTAGTTGGTGCAACGGGAGTTGTAGGGGAGATAACTAGAAAAGTATTAGAGGAATATAATCTGCCAATAGAAGAATATACATTTTTTGCATCATGTAAATCTGCAGGGAAGATAATAATGTTTAATAACAAAGAATATGAAGTACAGGAGCTTAAAGTGGATTCGTTTAATGATGGATTCGACTATGTAATATTTTTGGCAGGAAATAATGTTTCTGAAAAATATATACCAATAGCAGTTGAGCATGGATGTATATGTATAGACAATAGTAGCTATTATAGAATGGAAAAAGGAATCCCTCTTGTTGTTCCAGAAGTAAATATGGAAGATTCTTTTCTTAATGAAGGTATAATTGCAAATCCTGATTGTGCAGCTATACAAACAGCAGTTGTTATTAGCCCATTAGATAAAGAATATCGAATAAAAAGAGCAGTTATTTCTACATATCAAGCAGTGTCTGGAGCAGGAATGAGAGGAATACAAGATTTACAGTCTGGTATTGAGAGCTATATATATGGAAATAAGTATGAAATTAATAAGTTTCCTTATGAGATATTTAATAATTGTATTCCAAAGATAGGTGACTTTGAAGATGATAGATACACATTAGAAGAGCATAATTTAATAGATGAGACAAGAAAGATACTTAAAAAATCTAGTCTCCCTATAACAGCAACAACTGTAAGAGTACCATTATTTAATTCTTATTGTGAATCTATTAATCTAGAATTTGAAAAGGACTATGAAATTAATAATATTATAGAAATCTTAAATGAAGCTCCTGGGGTTGTTGTTAAAGATGATATAAGTAATAATCTATATCCAATGCCAATTGATACAAATAATCAAGATAAAGTATTTGTTGGAAGAATAAGAAGAGATTATAGTGTTAAATCGGGCATTAATTTATGGGTTGTAGCAGATAATACTAGAAAGGGAGTTGGAAGTAATTCTGTTCAGATATTAAGAGGATTAATAGAAAAGAAAAACAAAATCAGGTAATTTAAACAGAAGAATTTTGAAAATATATTGATATAATTTATGAAGTATTATATAAATAAAGTACTAATATAGTGAACTTAATTAAGTTACTATTTATATCGAACAAGAATTCGTATTTAATATAAAGGAGGAATTCTTATGAAAAAAATTTTATTTAAAGGATGCGGAACGGCAATCGCTACACCATTTAATGAGGAAGGTGTAAATTTTAAGGTATTTGGAGATTTAATAGAAAACCAAATATCTGAGGGAGTAGATGCTATTATTGTATGTGGCACTACTGGAGAAGCGGCTACTATGACAGAGCAAGAGAGAAAAGACGCTATTAAGTTTGTAGTAGACAAAGTAGCTGGTAGAATACCAGTAATAGCAGGTACAGGATCTAATAATACGGCAGCTGCTATTGAAATGACAAAGTATGTTGAGTCTATTGGCGTAGATGGAGCATTAGTAGTAACTCCATACTACAATAAAACAACTCAAAAAGGTTTGGTAGAGCATTATAAAGCTATAGCAAACAGTACTAAATTACCAATTATAGTTTATAGTGTACCAAGTAGAACAGGTGTTAATGTGACTCCAGAAACAGCTTTAGAATTATCTAAGATTGAAAATATTGTTGCTATTAAGGAGGCAAGTGGTAATATATCACAGGTAGCCAAGATTGCTTCTTTATGCGGTGATAATTTGAATATATATTCAGGAAATGATGATCAAATAGTTCCTGTTTTATCAGTAGGTGGTATAGGAGTTATATCTGTACTTTCAAATATATATCCTAAATATACACATGAGATGGTTTATGATTATTTGAATGGAAATGTAGCGGAAGCTACCAAGAAACAACTTGCTTGTTTAAATGTAGTTGATAATCTATTTAGTGAAGTTAATCCAATACCAGTTAAGGCAGCTCTTAACATGAAAGGATATGATTATGGTATTCCAAGATTACCATTAATAGAAATGAGTGAGGGTAAAAAGGCTGATTTAAAGAAAGCAATAGAAGATTTTGAATAAATGAAGAGCCTTTATAGGCTCTTTTTGTAGGAGGATTATATGATTAAAGTATTAATAAACGGATGCAATGGTAAAATGGGACAAGAAGTTGCAAAAATAGTTAATAGTGATGAAGAATGTGTACTTGCTTGTGGTGTTGATAAAGAAAACACAGGTGAATATACTTTCCCAGTATATACAAATTGCAATGAAATTAAAGAAGATATTGATGTTATAATAGATTTTTCTATTCCAGTTGCTACTATGAATATTCTAAAGTATGCAGTTGAGAAGAAAAAAGCTATTGTTATTGCTACAACTGGATTAAATGAGGAGCAAGAAGCGGAAGTTAGAGAAGCTTCAAAAGTTATTCCTGTATTTAAATCAGCTAATATGTCTTTTGATATTAACTTAATGTGTAGAATAGCAGCAAGCCTTGCTAAACAATTAAGTGGAAATGATATTGAGATAGTTGAGACACACCACAATAGAAAAATAGATGCTCCAAGCGGTACAGCAATGTTACTTGCTGATTCAATAAATAAAGCTTTGGATAATTCAATGTCATACGAATTTAATAGACATGATAAACATGAAAAAAGAAGTAAGAATGAAATTGGAATAAGCTCTATTAGAGGTGGAAATATAGTAGGAGAGCACTCAGTTATTTTCTTTAGTGAAAATGAAAGCTTTGAAATAAAACATACATCATATTCAAGAAGTGTATTTGCTGATGGTGCAGTTAAAGCAGCTAAATTTATGGTAAATAGCAAATTTGAAAATGGTTTTTATGATATGAATGATATAAAATAGTTGAAATTGGAAATAATGTTTTATATAATGACTTTAAATTTCAGATATGAGTATTTAGATATCTGTCAAATAAAATAATGGAGGTAATATTATGGATTTAAAAGGTTCAAAAACAGAGGCTAATTTAATGGCTGCATTTGCTGGGGAGTCTCAAGCAAGAAATAAATATACTTACTATGCAAGTAAAGCAAAGAAGGAAGGATATGAGCAAATAGCTGCTATTTTCTTAGAAACAGCTGAAAATGAAAAAGAGCATGCTAAGATTTGGTTTAAATTACTTCATGATGGAGATATTCCAACAACAACAGTAAACTTAAAAGATGCTGCTGATGGAGAAAACTTCGAATGGACAGATATGTATGATGGATTTGCTAAAACTGCTAAAGAAGAAGGATTCGATAGAATAGCTTATTTATTTGAAGCTGTTGGAAAAATTGAAAAAGAGCATGAAGCAAGATATAGAAAATTACTAGAGAATGTAGAAGATGGACTTGTATTCAGCAAAGATGGAGATAAGATTTGGAAATGTAGAAATTGTGGACATATTTGCATTGGTAAAGAAGCTCCAGCTGTTTGTCCAGTATGTAACCATCCACAAGCATTCTTCGAGATTAATGCAGAAAATTATTAATAAGATATTATAAATGATAAATATTTAATAAGTATCATTTATAGAGCAAGAAGGGCGGGTACCGTGATGGTATCCGCTCTTCTTGTCAGATAGAAACATTGTCACATAATCTGATATTCGCGAAGAGAAATGTGCGGGTAGTTAAAACCAGGTCC
>CAMNND010000120.1 GCA_946545035.1 uncultured Clostridium sp.
TGAAATGTCCACCCTCTTGTACCAACAATTATTTTATCTTCAACCTTTGCAGAATTATTATAGATAAAATCTATCGTGTTCAAATTATTTTCTTTTAAGTATTTTCTCATACTAGTCACTGTTGTCCACCAATAATCATGATTTCCCTTTAATAAAATTTTCTTTCCTGGTAAATCATCAAGGTACTTAAAATCTAGATAAGCATCTTCAATATATGTTGCCCATGAAAAATCACCTGGTAGAATAACAGTATCCTCATCTTTAACTTTACTTATCCAATCTTCCTTTAGCCTTTCTTCATGATTCTTCCAGTTATCACCAAAAATATCCATTGGCTTTGGATTCTTGAAGGATAAATGTAAGTCAGCGATTGTATATATTGCCATTTAATTCTCCTTCTGACCTAACTTTAAATTAGGCACTGCATTCAATGTAAGATCTGAAATATTTCCATTTATAAAATTATAGTATCCAGCACTTGCAATCATTGCTGCATTATCAGTACATAGCTTCATTTCTGGGTAATATATTTCAAATCCTTTTTCTTTTAAATTCTCAAAACTATTTCTTATATAACTATTAGCAGAAACTCCACCAGCTAAAGCTATTTTATTTATGCCAAGTGTTTTAGCAGCCTTTAACGTATTATCAACAAGTTCCTCTGTTACTGTTTTTTCGAAACTTGCACATAAATCAGCTTTATTAATATCTGGAGTTTTATGATGCAAATTTATTACTGCGGTTTTAATTCCACTAAAACTAAAGTCTAAATTATCAAAATGTGTTTTAGGTAATTGTATATTAGGAGTACCTTCTTTAGCTAAATTATCAACTTTTGGTCCACCTGGATATCCAAGTCCAATAACTCTTGCAACTTTATCAAAAGCTTCTCCAATAGCATCATCTCTTGTTTTTCCTAAAATTTCAAATTCCTTATAATCTTTAATATGTACTAAATGAGTATGTCCACCTGATATAATTAGGCATAAAAAAGGTGGCTCTAATTTAGTATTTGTAATATAGTTAGCAGCTATATGACCTTCAATATGGTTAGTACCAACCAATGGTTTTCCCGTTGCATAGCTTAATGCTTTTGCATATGATACTCCAACAAGTAATGCACCAACTAATCCAGGGCCATACGTACATGCGATTGCATCAATATCATCAAAAGTAACTCCCGCTTGTTTTAATGCCTCTTCCGTTACATTTGAAATATTTTCAATATGCTTTCTTGATGCTATTTCCGGAACAACGCCACCAAATTGAGTATGAATAGCGATTTGTGTATTTATTACATTTGATAAAACCTCTCTTCCGTTTCTAACAACTGCAACTGAAGTTTCATCACAACTTGATTCAATTCCTAATGTTAATATATCTTTCATAATTCCCTTCTTCTACATCTAAATTCCAAATATTCTTGCAACTAATTCAACAATTCCAGTATACAAAGCTGTTCTGATTGGAAAAACAATTCGCTCTGCTATACCAGTAATCCATAACACAATAAATATAATATAAAATATCTTTTCATTCTCTTCAAACCATCTATTTGCATTATATGGTAAAAATGCTTTTAATATTTTAGATCCATCAAGTGGTGGTAATGGAATTAAGTTAAACACTCCAAAACCAATATTAAGTATTATTGTATATAAAAGTATTGAAGCAATTATTTCAGCACCTCTTACACCAGCGCTTGCAAAAACATTAAATTTTATTAGTAACGCATATATAACTGTAAATAATATAGCTGTTATAAAGTTTGCAAGTGGTCCAGCAAAAGCAACCAATGCTTCTGCCTTTTTGTATGATATTGTTCTTTTTATATTTCTACCATCAACTTGCACTGGTCTTCCCCAACCAATACCAATAAATAAAAACATAATCAATCCAAATGGATCAACATGTTTTAATGGATTTAATGTTAGCCTACCTTGCTCTCTTGCAGTATCATCACCTAATTTATATGCTGCAAATGCGTGTGCATATTCATGAAATGTTATTGCTATTAAAACTCCCGGTACACTAAATATTAATGCTTTTAATGATTCAAAATCAGACATGTAGCCAACTAAACTTGAAACAACGCATACTGCTAAAATAATATATAAAATTCTTTTATCGAAAAAAAACATAGCTCTCCTCTTTTCTATTACATCACTTTCCACGTGTATTATATCCTAGAATCGTAATAAAGTAAAGGTTTTCTTGCCATGTTCTTTTCCTTATTTTTAGACATTTTTCGAACTTTAAGCGCCACATCTCATTTCTTTTGCATGCTCAAGAGCACTTTTTGTAATATCTCCACTTGAGATTCTTGCAATCTCTTCTATTATCTCTTTTTCATTTAATTTTTTGATACTTGTAAATGTTCTTCCATCAAGAACTCTCTTACTAATATAATAATTAGAATCTCCTTGTGCTGCAATGTTTGCTTGATGCGTTATACAAATAACTTGATGTTTCTTTGATATGATTTTTATTTTTTCCCCAACGGACTTTGCTGCTCTACCACTTATTCCAGTATCAATCTCGTCAAATATTAAAACTGGTACTTCGTCAGTATCGGCTAAAACGGTCTTTATAGCGAGCATTATTCTTGAAATTTCACCACCAGATGCAATTTTTATAAGTGGTTTTGCTTCATCACCAACATTAGTTGAAATTAAAAATTCAATATCATTAAGACCATTCTCATTGTACTCTTCATTTTCTTCATAATTAATTCCTACGCGGAAACGAGCATTTTTCATTTCCAGGTCGTAAAGCTCTTTATTAATTTTTTCATTTAATATTAATGCATTTTCAGATCTTATTTTATTAAGAGCTCTTGCTTTTTCAAGCATGTGATTTTTTATTTCAGAAAGTTCCTTTTTTAGCTCATTATTATGCTCTTCTAAATTTTCAATTTTAAATACTTCATCTTCTACTTCTTTCTGATAAGCAAGTATTTCTTCAATACTATTTCCATATTTTCTCTTTAAGTCATATATATAGTCTAGTCTTTTTTCAATTTCATCTCTTCTCTCATCATCAAATGAAACTTCATCATTCATACCAGAAATATCTCTAGATAGCTCTTGTACATCATAATATATGTTTTTTAGTAAATTTAATTTTTCTTTATACTCTTCATCTATATCTTCAATTTTTTCTAGTGCTCTAACAGATGCATTTATTCCATCAATTACAATCTCACTAAGATTATTATCCACCTCATTTAAACAAGAATAAATCTTTTCAGAATTCATCATTCTTTTTCGCTCAGCATTTAGTTGCTCTTCTTCTTCTGGTTTAAGATGTGCATTATCAATCTCATTAAGTTGATATTTAAGTAAGTCTAATCTCCTTTGTTTTTCTTTATCATCTCCATAATTCTCTTTAAGCTCTTTGTTTATTTGAATGTATCTATCATATAACTTTGTGTACTCATTCTTAACATTTATTATTTTATTTCCTATAAAATTATCTAAATAATTTACATGCTCTGATTTTGACATTATTGTTTGGTTATCATTTTGTCCATGAATATCTACTATTCTGCTCATGAAATCTTTAAGTTCATTTACAGTAACCAATCTTCCGTTGATTTTGCACGAACTTCTTCCGTTTGTATGAATTTCTCTAGAAACAATGATATTCCCATCAATAGAATCCTCATGATTCGGTAAAAATATACTAAGCTCTACTAAACAAAAATCTTCACCTTTTCTTATTATTTCTTTTGAAAATCTACTTCCACAAGCTAAATTTAAAGAATCTATTATTAGTGTTTTACCAGCTCCAGTTTCACCGGTTAAAACATTAAAACCTTCATCTAAATCAATACTTATATCATCAATTATTCCTATGTTTTTTATATGTAAAGTATTTATCATACGTACCTCCATAAAATATTTATACGAAACTTTGTTTGTATTATATTACAATAAAAAATTTTGTCAAGAAGTATTTTTATTTTTCTATAGACATTTTTCTACTTTTTATTTGCATATTAATTTATATTTTACAAACAATAATATAAAAATATTTGGAGGTA
>CAMNND010000121.1 GCA_946545035.1 uncultured Clostridium sp.
TCTACACATATGTTTTCAACTCAAATGATAAGCTACTTAAAGAAAAAAAATAAAGTAAGCTGCACATTAGCTACCGTTTTAACAGATTTTGCACCACATGAGCAATGGCTTGTCGGTTGTAAATATGGGGACTATTTCTTTGTTTCAAATGACAAAATGAAAGAATCTCTAATAAATAATTTTGGAATTAGTAAAAGTAAAGTTTTTTCAACTGGAATTCCTTTATCTGAAAACTTTAAAAAAACTTTTGATAGACCAAAAATATTTGAAGAATTTGGTTTAAAACCAAATAAGAAAACAATATTATTCTTCGGTGGTGGTGAATTTGGTCTAGGAAAGAGCCGTACTGTTGCAATATTAAAAGCATTAACTAAACATTTAGAAGAATATCAAATAATCGCAATTTCTGGTAAGAACAAAAAAATGCATGATGCATTCATTGATATTTATAATGAACTTGGATGTCCAACAGAGCTTAAAATATATGAATATATTACAAACGTACCTGAAGCAATGAGTATTTCTAGTTTAGTTGTAACAAAACCAGGAGGGCTTACTTCTTCTGAAAGTTTAGCATCATCACTCCCAATGCTTATTATTAATCCAATTCCTGGGCAAGAAGAAGAAAATGCTGAATTTATTGAACAAGCAGGAGCTGCTATTTGGCTTAGACCTAATGATGATATAAATACAGTTATTAATAACTTACTAAACTCGCCAGATACACTTAATAATATGAAAAATAACGCATCTAAGATTGCACATGTAGATGCTACTAAAGATATATGTGATATACTCTTAAATAATACTAACAAATAATAAAAACGAAGGAATAATCCTTCGTTTTTATTATTTGTTAATTAAATTCTTTGTATACAATTACAATTCTCTTCTTCCTTCTAATGCTTTACTTAAAGTAACCTCATCTGTATATTCTAAATCTCCACCAACTGGTATTCCATGCGCTATTCTTGTAACAGTAACCCCCATTGGTTTTATTAATTTAGATAAGTAGATAGCAGTGGCTTCTCCTTCAACACGTGGGTTTGTTGCAATTATAACTTCTTTAACTGTTCCTTCCATAAGTCTTGCTAACAATTCTTTTATCTTAATATCATCTGGGCCAATTCCATTCATTGGAGAAATTGAACCATGTAATACATGGTATACTCCTTTGAACTCGTGTGTTTTTTCCATTGCTACGACATCTTTCACATCTTCAACAACACATATTATTGATTGGTCTCTTGTTACATTCGAACATATACTACATGGATCTGAATCGGATATATTAAAACACTTAGAGCAATATTTTAGATTTTTCTTTGCATTTATAATTGCATTTACAAATTCATTCACTTCTTCTTCGCTACAATTAAGCATATGAAATGCAAGTCTTGCTGCTGTCTTGTTACCTATACTTGGAAGCTTTTCAAAAGCTTCTATTAATTTTTCTATAGATGGTGAATAATATGACATTCTTAGTCCCCTTTTCCTCTGGTATTATCTAAAAAGGAACATACCAAAATGGAATGTTCCTTTTAATTACATCATTCCAGGAATATTATATTTTCCAAGTTCAGATGCTTGTGCACTATCAACTTTTCCCATTGCTTCATTTACACATGTGATAATTAAATCTTGTAGCATCTCAACATCATCAGGGTCAACGACTTCTGGTTTAATAGTCATAGTCTTTATTACTTTGTTACCACTAACAACCACTTCTATAGCTCCTCCACCTGCTGTTGCTGAAAATTCTTTGTTTCCTAATTCTTCTTGTGATTTTTCTATATCAGCTTGCATCTTCTTAGCTTCTTTCATTAATTGGTTTAGGTTCATTCCACCAAAACCTCCCATTCCTCCTGGGAATCCTCCTCTTTTTGACATAATAATCATCCTTTCTTATATTAATCTATTATATTTAGTGGCAAATCTAAATCTTTAGCAATACTGTCTATTACTGAATCTTCAGAATTCTCATTCGAGTTTTCTATTAGTCTAATATTCATTGGTTTACCATATTCCATTGAAACTAACTTAGTTAGCTCAGAAAGATTTTCAGACTTAGCAATAACTGATTTTCCAAATGGAGTAAGACCTTCTGGGAAAGCTATTCCTATTGTCATATCATTAAGCTCACATGCGGTTGAATTAGCTAAATTAGAATATAGCATAACTTTTCCTGATTCTTTTATGCTCCCAACAATCTTTCCCCAATTTTCTACCTTAATATTCGAAGTTTTAGTTGTTAAAATATTTTTAAGATTCTGGTTTTCAGAACCTCTATTTACTGATTTAGTTTTTTTTTCTGTATTGTTTTCCACATTTTTTCCAGAATTGTTGATAATTCCTGGATTAGCTATAAGTTTTTGAACTGCAGATACAGTCCTTTGTAATTTATTTTCTATATTTGATATTCTACTGTCAACCTCGCTATAATCAGTTGTTACAGCATTACTTATTTCTATCGGTGTTTCTTCAATATTATTGTTTTTAATTTCAGAATTCAAGTTTTTATTACATAATTTCATTATACCAACTTGAAACATTATAGTTTTTTGTGTTGTCATTTTTATTTCATTTGAAAGCTCTGATAAGTAGAATATAATATCCATCAATCTTTCTTTTGTAGATTTGTCCGCTAAAGTTTTAATCTTTAAAATCTCATCCTCACTATATAAATCTGCACTCCCTGTTGTTTTATATACAAGAACATCTCTAACAAATTTTATGATTTCCCATATTAAATTTGTAATATCTTTTCCATCATCTAATACTTCATTAACCGAGTTTAGTGACTCTTCAATATTGTAATCTAATATATTATTCATTATTTTATAAATTGTTTCAATTTTAGGTAATCCAACTAAACTTTTTACCATTTCATTTGTTATTTTACCAGAATCCTCTTGTAAACATCTTTCTAAAATACTGATGCCATCTCTCATAGCTCCTTCTGCCAAAACAGATATTGTATCTAAAGCTTCTTTCTCAATTTCAATATTATCACCTTCGCATATCTGCTCTAATCTATACTTTATGTACTTAGGTGATAGCTTCTTAAAATCAAATCTTTGACATCTTGATAATATTGTAGCTGGCAATTTTTGTGGCTCAGTTGTTGCTAGTATAAATTTAACATGCTCTGGTGGCTCTTCTAAAGTTTTTAGTAATGCATTAAAAGCACCAATTGATAACATATGAACCTCATCTATAATATAAACCCTATACTTAGCAACCGTAGGTAAAAAATTAACCTCATCCCTTATTGATCTGATATCTTCAACACTATTATTTGAGGCAGCATCCATTTCAACAATGTCTGTAAGTGAACCATTTAATGCCGCTTTACATATCTCACATTCATTACATGGATTTCCATCTTTTGGGTTTAAGCAGTTAATCGCTCTTGCTAATATTTTAGCAGAAGATGTTTTACCTGTTCCTCTTCCACCATTAAATAAATATGCATGTCCAACTCTTCCAGATATTATTTGGTTTCTTAGAGTTTTTGTGATGTGGTCTTGTCCAACTAATTCATCAAATGTAGCTGGTCTATATTTTCGATATAAAGCTGTATACGACATTCCACAATCACTCCTCTCTAAAAAAATAGTATGAGACATTTATTTTACAAACTCCTCTATGGAAAGTAATTATCACATAATAGTATCTACTTATTGCTGCTTCCTTCCGGACCTGACAAGGTTCATAGGCTATTATTGAAATTACCCTCCATACAAGAGCATGTTATTCTCATACTAGGGGGATTATATAATGTTTTGCTCTATTAATCAAGTATTTTTTAAAATAAAAAAAGAGTTACCTAAGTAACTCCCCTTCATTATACTCTTTTAAAGACAACATTTGAAAAATCTTTAATATCAGTTTGTGTTATTCCATTTTCAACTAAACCATCACAATTTACTTCTGTTTCAATTTTTCCTATATATGCCCT
>CAMNND010000122.1 GCA_946545035.1 uncultured Clostridium sp.
TCATATGCATCTATTATTATTCCTGTTCCTTCAGCCCATTGAGCTGGTGATTTAAGCTCTACATTATCAATTTCGTTCATACTTTCTCCTTTGTACCATATAATCTACAACAATTATATATATAATATTTATAAAAGTACATATTTTTTATAAAAAAACATAAGCCAGAGCTCTCGTTTGAGCTCTGGCTTATGAAAGGGTTTACGAGTGGCATTTTCTTCTCAAATCACCTTTCCTGTTTCTCTGGTGCAGATAACAAAACCGCTTCCGTCACCAGCCGGATTCTCGATGGTATCACGTATAATCCAACCATTCAAGATATGACTTCCCAAGTGTAACTCAGAAAGATTCGGATTTTTGAAAACAAGGATCGTACCAGTATACCCCAGCTTTCCTGCTCCTGCCAACAGTACAGACTTCTTACCTCCTAAGAGCCTTGTATCAGCAGCAAACTCAAAAGCATTGCTGAGAAGTGAATACCTTTTTTTCTCGTCAAGCATAATAATCCCCCTTTCAGTAAATTTGATCATCTGACGATATCCGTCTTTTGATCATAAGGAATTATGCTACAAATATGATTATACCATATTTTAGCCAATAATAAAAGTTAAGCATTCTTTAGAACAAGCTCTGCAATAAAGCTCTCATGAAATATAAAAAGAGAGCTTATATATCCTTAAGCCCTCTTTTTATTATTCTAATCGAATGTAATATTTTCTACAACTTGATAGAAATAATCTTTGTAGTTATTAAAAGTCTCTGGTTTACATCTATATGAGATTACATATACTTTATCATTAACAACAGCAATTAAAAATTTTGATTCTTCATATTCACCACTAATAGAAGTCTTCGTGGTATATTGCACTCCATCAAATACACCTATCTTTTCTTCTCCCTCACTTAATATCTCACATGTATCATATGAATCCCTGTCGGTCTTTTTAATATCATCTAATATAAGATTAATATCCTTACTATCACCATATATGTATTGATAACGCGGATTATCATATACCCTACTACTTACTTCTTCAATTTGTATGTCTATCAATGATCCGAATTCATCGTGTGTATCAAGTGTCACTGTGTATGGATCGTCTGCAAAATATAAAGCTCTCCATTCACTTGAATACTTTATTGTCATTCCCATCTTGTCATATCTTTTTTCTGTATCTAGTTTATATCTATCAGAAGATGTGTTTACTTGTTCACTTAAATCTAAATCAAATGTTCCTAATAGCTCTTTTCTTGTATCATCTGAATATATATTAATTGTTAGAGAAGTAACCCCTTCTTCTATATTTGGGAAAATCAATTTCTTGTAATCAAAATGACCTATGTTACCTCTATAATATTTATAATTTTCCATATATAAAACATTTCCTTGATTATCTTTAACTTCAAATGTAAGTGGAACTGCTTTATTCCATTCCCTAGGGTTTTGTTCCTTAGCAACTATTCCTGATGGATATTTTGGTTCAATCTGTTTCTCCTTTTCTACACCTTCTTGACCATTGAATATTGTAATATTAACTATTGATGAAAAGTTACTTACAGAAATATTATCGACACTCATTGATATTGGAGTATAGTCAGTCTTAACAGCTATTCTTGGTGCATTTCTTGTCTCAGTATGATTAAATGAATATGTTTTATTTTCTTCTTTTTTAGACTTATCCATATCAATACTAAAATCCCAATTTCCTTCTACACCTGCAATTTTGTTTATATGAATATTTAAAGTAAATTTATCAAGAGTATTCTCAAATTCTTCGATTGCGTAGAAGGTTGATATTTTATATGAATTATTCTCTTCATCTATTACACAATTTTGCTTTGCTATATTTACAACAACATCATCATTTGCAGTTGTATCAGCTACGATATTGTCTTCGAACTCTCGCATATCTAGCTCTTTATCTGAATTAATCACGTAATTTATAATTATAGCATTATGATCTATTGCATATTCTTGTAATCTTATAGAAATATCATTATCCGTTACCTGTTCACTTACAGTAACCAAATCTTTCTCATATTGCTCTTTATTTACATTAAACAACTTAAATACTGAGTTACCTGTAACAGCAGCATAGATTACTCCACCTGCTACCATAGTTGTTGCTACAGAAGCAACAGCTGTTGCAATTCTTTGAGGTAAAGAAAATCTTGGTTTAATTATTCTATTTCTTACATTGCTCTTTTCACTTTGCAAGTTTTCATCAATAAATTTATCAAATATTCTATTTATGTTATCAGGTACTTTATCTGGAGAATTAATATTCATTTTGATATTTTTATCAATTCTTTTCGTTCCCATAGTTTTTCATTCCTTTATATATATTTAGGTTTTTCAGGTTCCTAGAAACCTTTTGAGTTAGTCCCCATAAGAGCTACCATTTCAGATCTTGCTCTAAATAATCTAGATTTAACTGTTCCTTTTGGAATATTCAATATTGCAGCAATTTCTTCTTGCTTAAAATCATTGAAATAGAACAGAATAACAATCTCTTTAAGATCCTTATCCAACTTGTTTAACACGTACTCAATCTCAACTTTTCCAGTATAATCTTTTCCATCAGAATTATTATCTAGAAGTTCGTCCTCAGTCGGAACAATTTTACTTTTCTTTCTAAGTATGTCATAACACTTATTAATCAAAATTCTCGTCATCCATGTCTTAAAGTATTTAGGCTCTTTCAATGTATCAAGATTTTTGTATCCAGTCTCTAATGCATCTTGTATTGCATCTTCAATATCATCTTCATTTTGTAATATAGCTTTAGCAGTCTTATAGAAGCTTAATCGGTTATTATTTATTCCTTCAATAAATACATCATTTAGATTCATATAATTCCCTTTCTTGCTCGATGAAGTAGTAATTATATAAGTAATTACTACTTCATTTTTTCTATATTATATCAATATATATTTTATATTACATTACATTTTATTATTTTTCTAAAAGATTATATAGAAATCTTACATTTTGAATATTATCGAATACAAAAACTTTTTCATTGTAGTTTGTGCTATCAATTGTAAAATAATAGTCATCCATCATATCATCTTCATAATCCCAATGTCCTTCTATTTGTCTATCAAACATATTATCTCTATATAATTCAAATGAATATACATCATTTGCATCAATATTATCTTGAGCATTCATATACATATCATATAATCTATCAATTTCTTCTTGAGATAATTTATATTCTTTTTTATCTTCTACTACCTTTGGACCTTCTTCAGCTTTTTCTTGCTCTGTAAATGAATTCCAAACACTATCTAATATCTCATAGTGATCTACTATAGTTATTTTTCCTTTAATTAAATCAACAATTGCATATTTATAGCTTATTGCATATCCACCTGCAATAATGTCATAACTGTTTTCATTTATAGTTAATGTACCAGCATCTTCATATTTGTTTTTCATTCCTTCTGTTCCAGTTGAAGCGTTCTCATCTACAACCTTTTTTGGTTGCTCTGTTTTATTTTCGTTACTTGTTTTATTTGTTTCTTTAGCTTCTGCATTGCTATTGCTTGTTGTTTTTTTCTCATTATTTGTATCTTTAGATGTTGTCTTTTTTGTTGTTTGCTCTTTAGCTATTTTCTTTTCACTTTTAGCTGTACTTGTTTCTTTGTTTTCTAATTTAGTATTTTCTTCTACATCCTTTTTTTCTTCAATTATTTCATTTTTTGTATCTGCTATCTTATCGTTTTCTTCACTTGCTTCCACATTTCTTGTTATACTTGTTTTACTTTCTTTTGTATTCTCAGCACTTTCTGTTTCTGTGTTTTTAACTCCCATTACTACTCCTGAAGTTACTATTGTTGTTAAACTTACTAACATTACTATTAATTTAATTTTCATATCTTTCTACATCCTTTCAAAATATTTTTTT
>CAMNND010000123.1 GCA_946545035.1 uncultured Clostridium sp.
GTCTAGTCAAAAAGAAGAAGCAATCCACTTCTCACCTTATCGAATAGAAAAAGGTTAATATTTTATAATACATATTTGAGTTGTAGGCTACTATTGGTAGTTTATAATTTTATGTTATTAATAATTTGTGGATTGATTTGTTCTTAAACAAATCAATTTTTTTATGCAAAAATTTTAGATTTGTACAATAAAATTTGGCGATATAACTAGTAGGAGGTGTTTTACTATAAAACAGGAATTACCAATTAATGAGCAAATAAGGGCTAAAGAAGTTCAAGTTGTAGACGAGAACGGAGAAAAAGTAGGAAAGCTTTCGCTAAACGATGCTTTAGATTTAGCTTACGAAAAGAAACTAGATTTAGTTTTAGTTTCACCAAATTCAGAGGTTCCAGTTTGTAGAATTATGAACTATGGAAAGTATAAATTTGAACAAGCTAAAAAAGAAAAAGAAGCTCGTAAAAAGCAAAAAACATTAGAAACTAAGGAAATCAGAATAACTCCAAATATTGAGCAACATGATTTTGAGTTTAAATGTAAAAATGCAAGAAAATTCCTAGAAGAAGGAAACAAAGTTAAGATAACTGTTAAATTCAGAGGAAGAGAGCTTAACTATGTAAAATTAGGAGAAGAGGCATTAAATAAATTTATTGAAGATTTAGAGGATGTTGCAGCTCCAGAAAAAAAGCCTTTATTAGAAGGTAAAAACATGTTTGTAATACTAGCTAAAAAAGCTGAGAAATAATTAAGGAGGAGATTTTATTATGCCAAAACTAAAAACAAACAAAGCAGCTAAGAAAAGATACACTCAAACTGCATCAGGAAAGTTCAAAAGAACAAAAGCTAATAGAAGACACTTATTAGCAAACAAAACAAATAGACAAAAGAAATCAGGAAGCATCATGAATGCTTATGCTGATAAAACATGTGAGGCAGCAATTAAGAAAATGCTACCATATGGAAATTAATTTTAGGAAGATAGGAGTGAATTTAAAATGGCAAGAGTTAAAACAGCAATAATTACTCGTAAAAAACATAAAAAAGTATTAAAAAGAGCAAAAGGATATTATGGTGCAAAACACTACAGATTTAGAAATGCTAAACAAGCAGTTATGAAATCTGGAGCATATGCTTATGTTGGAAGAAAAGACAAAAAGAGTAATTTCAGAAAATTATGGATAGCAAGAATTAATGCTGCTGCAAGAATCAATGGATTAACATACAGCACATTAATAGCTGGATTAAAGAAAGCTAATGTTGTTATCAACAGAAAAATGTTAGCTGAAATGGCTGTATCAGATGCTGCTGCATTTGCAAAAGTAGCTGAAGTAGCTAAAAAAGCAAAATAAGATTAACTAAAAACACTTGAATTATCAAGTGTTTTTTTGCTCTTATTTTTAGTTAAATTTGCTTTGATTATTATTGACTATTTACATAAATAGGTATATAATGAAATACATACTTAGCCAAACCCCGTGGGCGAAAGTATAAAGAAAGCGGCAGAAACAATCAATCTGCCAAAGAATTCACAACCTATAATAGAGGGAGGTGAAAAGCATGAAAGAGACGATTGCGCGGATGAGCCACCAGATTGAAGAAGCTCGTGAACTTCTGAAGCGTGCAGGGATGCTTGCTCGTTGTGGAGAAAAAGAGCAGATTCAGGAGGCAAAATCACTGGTCGAAAAAGCTATGGCCAAACTTAGTTTGGTTCAGGCATACATTGACCACATGAGCTATGCAAAGCTGGACGAGAAGTCTTTGGCTGATGTTCAGCGGCTGTCCGTTACCCACGATAATCTTGCTGTCAAGGCGGAGATGCTTAATGATTCATTCAAGCATCGTGGGTGAAATCAAAATCATGCAAAAGCAATAGCCGGAGCACATGAAAATGGTGCTGCCGGCTTTGCTGATTTTATAAGACTTTAAGCTTCTTTGGGTACAAAAAAAGTATGCATAAGTTGACAAAAATCCGAATATAGTGTATAATGACTATTACGTGATATTTTTAAACAAAAATATCTTGAATAAAAAAAATTAATATAGTAAGATATAATCAGTGGTGCATTATTCTAGTTACACGGTATTATACGAGGGTGGGGCTAAAAATCCACTAAAGGGCACATCGTTGAAGTTTCTTGTTTGTTGCGCGGGATGCCAGTCTTGTGTGCTTGCAGGGAGTAAAGACTCTAGGGAATTATGTAATGGCATATGTAATAACCCCCTATTGTCGCGGAGGCTTGACTTATAACTGGTTCAATGTTGTAAGTTATAGTAAAACCTATATAAGTGCATAGAGTACAAAATATAGTGTAGCCTGTTTTGAGTGATAGTCTTGGGATTAACTGTATATCAAACTTTTATAATTTGGCCAAAATAATAATTGTTTGTTGGTTATGAAATCACTATTGCAAAAGAAACTAGTATAAAACTTAGTGTATTAAGGAAAACTTCTAGAATGTTTTGCCTCAAGGCATGGG
Organism: uncultured Clostridium sp.; assembly: GCA_946545035.1. Taxonomy (GTDB): domain Bacteria; phylum Bacillota; class Clostridia; order TANB77; family CAG-508; genus CAG-492. The sequence goes on from CAMNND010000123.1 coordinate 2,475, forward strand.
AATTTAAGGATTAAAGTACGGATTTAAGTGGCTGTCTGGTAATCAATTAATCTATTGATTATTTCCTTTAAATGGAAACAGCTAAACAGTAATGTTTGGTAGGAAATAGAGAAATTCAACTAGACCTAAACCGTAAAATTTACTTAAGTTTCACCACTATTATATTTTATTTTTTTACAATTTTTACTGTAGGAGAAGGATAATTAATGAAAAAAAATAAAAAGGAAAAGAAAGATTCGTCAGAAATTAAATGGTTTATAACAATATTTGTAACAGCATTTATACTTTCAATAGTATTTTCTTTCATATCAACAACTGCAATTGAGGGGTTATCATTAGTACCAGCTATATTGGTGCTATTATTAGTAATTTTTATTGGTATTTTATTCGATATAATTGGTGTGGCTGTTATGGTCGGTAAAGAGTCAGATTTCAATGCTATGGCAGCAAAAAAAATACCAGGAGCTAAAACATCACTAAGCTTAATAAAAAATTCCGAGAAAGTTTCTAATATTTGTGCTGACGTTGTTGGTGACGTAGCTGGTGTACTTAGTGGATCTATTGCTGCATTAATTGCATTTAATATAACAAGTGAGTTTGGACTTGGTTTTAATGTACAATTTATTATAAGTGCAATTGTTGCATCACTTACAATCGGAGGCAAGGCAATTGGTAAAGGAATTGCTCAAAAAAATACAACAAAAATTGTAGGTTTTGTTGGAAGAATAGTTAAAATATTTAAAAAAGAGAAATAGATTAAAGAGCTTGAAATAGCTCTTTTTTTATTGTATTTTAAAATTCATATTGTTATAATTTATGCGTAGTTAAGATTTGGAAGGAGAATAATATGGGGAAAAAAGCTAAGGTTATTATCGTTATATTATGTATGATGGTACTTGGTTTAGCTGCTTTTATCGTGACAGATAAGTTTATACTAAATAAAAATAATGATAATACAAGTAAAATTTCTAGTAATAATACGGATAAAATAAATAGTGTCGAAAAGAGTAATACTTCTAAAGAAGAGAATATAATAAGTACAGAAGAAAAGAATAATGAGAAAAAAGATGAAAAGAAGGTAACTCATACGACTGAAGGCGAAAAGCAAGTAGATGCAGTTAAAAATGCACTAAAAGATAAGGAGTGGCTTGCTAAAAATGTTCTTGTTCAAGATGATGAAAACTACAATGATGTAGAAGATATTGGTACACAAGTTGTTGATTTCATTGTTTGTAAACGAACTGATGAAACACCAATAGTTGTTATCCAAGTATGTGCTGAGGATATAAGATATTCTAAAGTAGTACTTGTAGCATATTCAAAAAAAGAAGGAAAAGTAGTTGCTACAAAAATAAATGAAGGTCATATTTATCATGGAGCATATACTGTTGATGCGAATA
>CAMNND010000124.1 GCA_946545035.1 uncultured Clostridium sp.
TTTGATATTGTCTATCAATAAATTTAAGTGTATAATAAGTTTGTTTTATAATGCACAACGGAAAATTGAAAGGAAGAGATTTATGGAATCTAAAAAAAGTAAAGAAGTATTTGAATGGCTTGTATGTATACTTATAGCCCTTGTAATAGTAGCTCTTATTAAGTCTTTTGTTGGTTTCCCAACTGTAGTAAGTGGAGAATCAATGGACTCAACCCTACAAAATGGACAACGATTATGGATTAGTAGAATAGGCATTAAAATAGATAAATATCCTAAAAGAGGAGATATAATAACCTTTGAAGCACCAGATTCTAATCATTTGTATCAAACAAAAGTTGAAGCTGATTTAAATTATCCGGTAGCAAAGTATAATGAAAAAAAGAAAAACATATTGCAAAATATGATTTCTGCAGTATCAATTTTTGGAAAGACTGATTTTGTTAAAAGAGTAATTGGATTACCGGGAGATCATGTTGAAATAAAAGATGGTGGAGTATATTTAAACGGCGAGAAAATAGAAGAGCCATATTTAGATAATGGAAAAATTACAGGATCAGAAGGTGGATTATTCATAGATATAGTTGTTCCAGACGGCTATGTGTATGTTTTAGGAGATAATAGAGATAATTCAACTGACAGTAGAAGATTTGGATGTATTCCAATTAATAAAATCGAAGGAAGGGCAGTTTGGAGATTTTGGCCACTAAACAAATGGAAAGTTCTAAAAAAATAGAGAGAAACTAAGGAGGATTTATACTTGAATACAAAGAATAATGTAGAAGAAAAATATCCGATTGAATTAAAAAATGTAAAGTTAGAATATGCGTATGTTGGGTTGTTGCTTGATAATCCAAAATCAATTCAAAAATATTACCTATCGTTTGAAGATGCACAATTTTCAGACGATATGGCTCTAAATATATATAAAAGTATTTTATTCACTGAGGGTGGTAAATTTGCACCAGAAAATATTAAAAGAGCATTTACGTATCCTAAGACCTCCGAAGAGATTTATCAAATAAAACAAAAGTTAAAAAGAGAGGCTCAAGAGAAAAAATATAATATAGAAAAAGTATTTATTTCAATAAAAAAGTTGTTTTTATTAAAAAAGTATTATATAAATGCACCAACGAAGAAAATACAACAAGATGTTTTAGAAATAAAAAGCTTTAATAGATACAAGGAAATGACGGTTGAAGAGCTTGAGAGTATTGTATCTGAAGTTGGTATCAAAAGAGGAATAAGCGAAGGAAGACTTAATAATGGTGTAACAGATTTTCTTCTAGCGGGAGAAAGTACTTTAACAAGTGGAATCAGTTTACCTTTTAAAATACTAACTGATGTTTTTAAAGGAATAAGACTTGGAGAAACAATGTCATTTTCTATGCCATCAAACTGTGGTAAAAGTAGATTTACAATTAATTTAGCTGCACATATGGCTTTTGTTGAGAAGAAGAAAGTTCTAATTATTTCAAACGAAATGTCTGAAGAAAAAATGAAGCTTTGTTTAATTACAACAATAATAAATAATCCAAGATTACAAAAAGAAATTGGCTGTAAAATAAGAGTATCTGAAGGGGAATTACTCGAGTTTAAATACAGACCAGATAATAAAAAAGCAGTCAAAACAGATGATAAAGGCTATATATTGAAAGAAGAAGGAGAAACTCATGAACATTTCTTAGCAAAATTAAAAAAATATTCTTCTGAATTTAATAATGTGGTTAAAGCAACAGATTGGATGCAAAATCAAAAGAATAATCCGATTTGTTTTATGCATATTGCAGAGCATACAAATGAAGATTTATATAAAATAATCTTGAACTATTACTATAAGGAAGGCGTTGAATATGTGTTCTATGATACACTTAAAAATGATATTGAGCACATTGGTGATGGGGACGAGATAAAAAAGACAGCAACAATATTATCTACTATGGCACAGCAATATAAGATGTTTATTGGATCAACATTGCAATTACTTGAAAGTAGTACAACTCCACTTAATTTAACTGTTAATGATATGGCAGCTAGTAGGACGGTAAAGGAAGTTTTGGATACATTGTGTCTGTTTAAGCAAATAACAAGAGAAACATATGATGACTATGAATATTCAGAAACTGAAGAAGCAGAGAAGTATAAGGACCTAGAGGTGTATACAGATCCTGACGTACGATACTACGCATGCGTAGTTGATAAGAACAGGGCTGGTGCAAAACCAAAGTTACTATTTAGACTTAATTTAGCATATAACGAATGGTTTGAATTGGGGTACTTAAGAATGAAACAAAAGTTGAAATGAGGTTGTAGAATTTATGCAAAAAATATCTTTACAAAAAAGGAGTTTTTTTAATAGTATTGGCCTAGATACTAATAATTTACCTCCTGAATTACAAATTAAATCAAATAGTATTCAAACAAAATTACCAAAAGAGAGTTTTAAATTTTTAACTCAAAAAGATTGGACAATTCCACATGAAAAAGCTTTTAGATTAAAAAATTTGTTTGGTACAGATAAAGTAGATTTTGATAATAAAACATGGATTGAAATTTTTAACAACAACGAGAAAACAGATGAAATAATTAAATTGTATTTTAAAAATCCGAACTATTACTATAAGGATTTGAAACAGATGAACCAAGCCGGATTAAAACATAATAGTGGTATAGAGCTTTATGAAGATAATGGAAAATTCTTTGTAAAAGATGGTGTGGCAAGGATTTCTTTAATGATGATTAAATATTTGTTAGAGATGTCCAGAGCACAATCAAAAGAAGAAAAAGCTATGATAAATAAGCAATATATTTTTGCGGCTACTGTTAGGTCAACTCCAGCAGACAGAGATATCATGTATTTAATTAATATGATTTCTGACTTATATGGTTCAAAGTTCAAATTAAAGAAAATAGGCACTGATAATGAGTGTAGGTTTATAATGAAAATTGATGAAAAGAAAATGGAAATCAATTCAAAAAAAGATTTCGAGTCATTCATTAAAAATATTTATTTACCAAAGGAATTCAGAAGCTATGACAGATTAAAGTCTAGACTTAGAAATGTGGCTAAAGTAGGTTTTGAATATAAAGAGAATGATGAAAGTGAGGATCTTGTCGATCAATTTTTGTTAATGGGAAAATTATTCCCAAATTATGAGGTTTTCATTAAGTATTATAAAAAAGTAATTCAATATGAAATTGAAGATGATTTTGTGCTTAAACTTGATATAAACAATATTACATATGATGACGTTTTAAAGAAGCTAATAAAAATTGTAAAGCAAGAAGAGATTAATATGAGTAAAACTGAATCTAAAGAGAATATAAATAAAAATACTGCAAAAAAGATGGTTGCTAAAAAGGAAACTACAAAAGTTTCAAAAAATGAGAAGAAGGCAGAGGAAAAAGCTAGTAAGAAGACAACTTCGGTGAAAGTAGTTCCAAAAGCTCCTGAAAATGTAATTGATACAAAAGAAAAAGAAGAGATTCTTAATCAAAAGATTAAGAAAGCAAAGGAAGTTGCTGCAAGTAGTATTTCTAATATTGTAAACAATATAGAAATGACATATTTTAAGTTAAAGACAGAAGAAGCTAAATCAATGGATTTAGCCAATAGTACTGGAATAGAAATGAATATAGATAAAATCAGTGACGCATCAATCAATTCAAATATTAATTCAATTAAGGCAAGCTCTTTTGAGGTAAAGAAAAAAATCGAGTTAACTAACAAATTAGATGAACTTAATTGTAATAACGATTTCTTATCAGATTTAAAATCATTGTCTGCGGACAAATCAATAATTGACGAATATGGTGAGGAAATGAAGAGCATCTATATGGCTTGTTTCAATAAAAATGCTAGAAAGATGATTAC
>CAMNND010000125.1 GCA_946545035.1 uncultured Clostridium sp.
AAACCAAAAAATAAACTTCCAATTGAAGAATTCTTAAAACCACAAAAAAGATTTAAACATATGTTTAAACCGGGAAATGAATGGATGATTAAAGAATTCCAAGACGAAGTTGATAAAAGATGGCAAGAATTATTAGACTTGGAAGAAATGTCTAATAAGGAAACAAGCGCAGAATAATATTATAAAAACTCACCTTAACAGGTGAGTTTTTTCTCGACAAAATCAGATTTTTATTGTATAATATCAGCTATTAACACGATGTAGCGAACTGCAAGGAGATTAAGTTATTTACAAAATCTCTGCATGCAGAAATGTGTTAAGTTATCTAAGTACGGTTGTTCTTAGGTATGAAAAAATTCCAAACAACCCCATGCGAAAGGAGTATACCTATGAAAGGTTTTAGCATGGACGTAGAAATTCAGGAGCTTGGCAACAAGCTTCCTGATGGAAGAACAATTGAAGATGTATTTGAAATTAGCGAAGGCTACTATTTAATCCATACATCTATCAATGGCCAGGAGGACACAGTATTTGTCCACACACTTCAGGAAGATAATGAGCCTACTATCTTTATTGGACTATGTTTTAATCCTAATATCGAAACGGTAAAACGTCTCAATTTGTGTGTTCGCAGCTGTATGCCTAATTCCAAATATAGTCCTCAGGTACTCTTCGACTTTCACCCTCCTGTCAAGATCTGGGAAGGGTGTTATAAAGTTGAAACCTTAGACAAAACATTCTACGTAAAAACTCACGCATAAAACTGCACATGCAGAGCATAAAAGCCAGAGGTAATATATCCCCCTGGCTTTTATGCTCTCTAAAAAAAACGAAGACCACTTTAATACAGTTGCCTTCGAAATTAATTTTCATTATTCTTCTTCAGGTGCTCCTACTGGACAAACTCCTGCGCATGTTCCACATGATATGCATGCATTTGCATCGATTTCATATTTTCCATCACCTTGTTTTATACATTCCATTGGACATTGTGCTGCACAAGCTCCACATGAAATACATTTGTCTGAAATTTTATATGCCATAATTTTCACCCCTTTCAAATATAGTATTTATATTCTCATATTATTATCTAAACTATATTTGCATTATATCATAAATAATATAAAAATCCATCAATTTTTACATATCTTCATTTTTTTTATTTTTTGAATCGATTTTCTCAAGTTTTTCAAGCTCTTCAAGTTCCTTCATATTTTCTTTTTCCTCTTTATTTACAGAGTTATTTCTTGAGTCTTTAATAATTTTTATATCTTTTGCATCAAATTTCTTGTAGCTAAAATCATCTCCGTTTTTTATTTTAACGTTGACGATTTCTTTTAGTATTTCTACGCCTTCAACAGTACCTTCACCTGATGGTGTCTTAACAATAGCCCCTACTTTAGGAAGTCTAGCACCTTTTTCTGCATATACATCTTGCTCGTATTTTAAACAACACATTAGACGACCACAGTTTCCTGAAATTTTAGATGGATTAAGAGCTATTCCTTGCTCTTTTGCCATTTTAATAGATACCGTTTCAAAATTGTCTAGGAATGAACAACAACATAATTCTCTTCCACATACTCCATTTCCACCAATTCTTTTTACTTCATCTCTAACACCAATTTGTCTAAGTTCAATTCTTGTTTTAAATACACTTGCTAAATCTTTTACTAAATCTCTAAAGTCAATTCTTCCATCTGCAATAAAATAGAATATTATTTTACTTCCGTCAAATCTATATTCAACATCAGTTAAATCCATCTCTAAATTGTACTTTTTTATTTTTTCTTTGCAAATTTCTAATGCTTCTGGCTCTTTAGCTTTATACTTTTTTTGAGATTCCAAATCATCAGCAGTTGCTTTTCTTAACACTTTCTTTAGTGGTGTTGCCATCTTTGTTTCATCAACTTCTCGATTTACAACAACAACTTTTCCGATTTCATCTCCCATAGATGTTTCTACTATTACATCGTCGTTTTTTTCAATTACCATATCCTGTGGATCGAAGAAGTATATTTTACCTGGCTTTTTGAATCTAACTCCTACTATTTTTTTCATTAATTTCCTCCCACACATTTATTAACATATTGTCAATCGACATATCAAAATTATTACTGTTTACTAATTTAGACTTTGTTTTTTCAACAATTTTCATAGAATTAATATATCCATTAATGTTCCTTTTATTTTTTTCTATAGCATGAAATAATAAAATATACATGTACTCAAGTATCAAATTAATATCGTCTTTATTGTCACTAAACAACTGACTTCTTTGCATAAAATGTAGCTTATTTGTATGCTCTACGTTAATTATTAAATCTTTTACTTGATTTAGCATATCAATTTTCTTAATGATAAAATCAGCTTTTGATATACTTCCTCCACATAATTTTATTAAATCTTTTTCAAGCAATGTTCCCTCATAATTATTTCCTATGTATTTAAATATTTCAGAATCAGCAAGCTCTTTAAAAAATATTTTTGTACACCTTGATTTTACTGTTGGTAATATACTGTTTTCATTAGAGCTTATCATTATAATTACTATATATTCTTGTGGCTCTTCTAATGTCTTTAGAATACAATTCTGTGCCTCTTTTGTCATTACGTGACAATTGTCTATAATATAAACCTTTTTGCTACTTTCAATCGGTTTTTCAAGTACACTTTTTTGCATTTGTCTAATCTGTTCAATTTTTATCGAGCTGCCATCCGGCTCTATAACAAAAAAATCTGGATTATTATTTGAATTAAATTCAATACATGACTTACATTGATTGCATGGTTTATTTTCTTCTCCATTACATAAAATCATCTTTGCAAATTCTTTTGCAAAGATTTTTTTTCCGATTCCTTCAGAGCCATAAAAAAGATAGCTATGAACAATATTTTTATTAATTATTGAATTATTAAGAATCCTCTTATTCTCATCGTTTCCTATAATAGTTTCAAAAGACAATCTAACATCCTCCAATTAAACTTTTCCTGTCCTATTTGCAGGCCACCATCTGCCTACTACTTTACCTTCTATTTTTCCAACTGGAATGCATCCAAATTTTCTGGAATCAATTGACGCATTTCTATTGTCTCCAAGTACATATACGCATCCATCTGGAACTATAATATCACTACAAATTCCTCCAGATTTCATATTTGTTTTTATATTATTAGTTAAATAATCTTCTTTGTATAGATTTCCATTAATATATACATGATCATTTTTAATCTCAATATGATCACCTGGTAAACCAATAACTCTTTTTATATAACTTGAATTTGAGATTCCTAAACTATAATACAAAAAATTTTCCCAGGCCGATCTTGAATAGCTTGAATATATTGCTCTGCAATCAGATACATCATCTAAAAACTCAACACTCGGAGCTTGAAAAGTAATTATAGTACCTCTTTCTGGTACACTGTTAAAATTGACATCCCATGTACTTAGAAACAACTTATCATTCGGATATAACGTCCCAGCCATTGATGTACCTTTTACTGTAGTCGGCATTCCGACAAACGTTTTTAAAACAAACACAATAATTAAAGCAATTGTGAAGCTAGCAAACCACCCCATAATGCTCCTTATTAATCGTTCTTTCATTCGTAAATCTCCTAAATCATTCGTTCATATATGCGTATTATATTATAAATTTTAGTTGTTTTCAACAATTTCTCTAGTTTTTACTGGTATCCTTATAACAACCTCTGTTCCTTTTCCTAGTTCACTTTTAATATCTATGCTTCCCCTATTTTGCTCTATTATTTCTTTGGCTATTGCTAAGCCAAGTCCAGTACCTCCAAGTTCTCTTGCTCTTGCTTTATCCACTCTATAAAATCTTTCAAAAATTCTTGG
>CAMNND010000126.1 GCA_946545035.1 uncultured Clostridium sp.
GCAATACTTGGTATGTCAAGTAGATCAACAATGGATATGGATACTACAGTAAAAGGATTCGAACTTACTGAAGAAAATGCATCAAACATACTTAAAGAGGTATGTGCAATTGAGCTTGACGATGATATAACTTTTCAAATGAAAAAAATTGAACTTATTAGGGAAGAGGATGACTATAACGGATATAGAGCAACCTTTGAGGCTAAATTTAAGAATACTATGCCTGTTATATTTAAAATAGATATAACAACAGGTGATGCAATTACATACAAGGAAATAGAATATGACTATAATTTAATGTTAGAGGAGAAGAAGATACCAGTATGGTCATATAACTTAGAGACAATTCTTGCAGAGAAGTTTGAATCAGTAATAAAGAGGGGAATAGCTGGAACTAGAATCAGGGACTTCTATGACATATATATGCTTATGGGAACTAAGGAAGAGGAGATTAACAAGAAATTACTAAAAACAGCAATTAACTTGACATCAGAGCATAGGGAGTCACAAGATTTGATAAAAGATTGGGAACATACACTTGAAATATTATCAAACGATGAAGATATGCAGAAGAGATGGAAGGTATACCAAAAGACATATTTCTATGCAAAAGATATTGAGTATAGTGATTTAATAAAAAGCATAGAGAAAGTTGGGAAGATATATAATAGATACAATAAAGCGGGAGAGAAAGAGCAACCAGCAACAATATATTAAAATGAGTAAAAATTATATTAAAAGTAGGTACAATTTGACAAGTACCTACTTTTTTTGATACAATAATCAACATAACAAGTTGACGCCTCGGAGATTATTTTTGAAAAATGTAAACCAAACAGTGCCAACATTGAGTCTAACAAATGTAATAACAAAATTTCATTAAGTGATAATTCAAAAATAAACAAAAAAATCCTCATAAAGGTTGATTATTCATATTTTCTTTGGTAAAATAAATAAGGTATTCTGTCGAAATGCCGTAAAATCGAAGCTGGAGCGATAATATGAACAAAACAAAAAGAAAAATTTTTGAGACATCTATGAGACTTTTTGCTGAGAAAGGATACGATGGTACAAGTGTAGAAGAAATAACTTCTATAGTTGGAGTTGCAAAAGGGACACTTTATTACCATTTTTCAAGTAAAGAAGAGATTTTTTATTTTCTTGTTGAAGAGGGAATGAAGTTATTACAAAATAGTATTGCAATTAAGACTGCACAATTAACAAGTGCGATTGATAAATTAAGAGCTGTTATACTAATTCAGTGTAAAATAATGAGTAAGTATCAAGATTTTATAACAATAGTTATCAGTCAAATGTGGGGAAAAGGGCCACGTAACAAAAGATGTAGAGAATATGTAGACCAACATATTGATGTAATACGTAATATTGTTGAAGAAGGAATAAAGAAAAAAGAAATTATAGATGTTGACGCAGAAACTATTGCTGCCGGAATATTCAGCACGACATATGTTTCGTTATATAAGTCAATTAAAACAGGAAATATTGAGATTAAGGAAATATCAAAAGAAATCCAAAATATAATACTTAATGGATTGAAAGTAGAATAGAAAGGAATTGTTAATTTATAATGAGTAGAAGCAAGAGACAAAATCAGATTCTAAATGATAAAGTAAAAAAGAAATCTGTTTTTTCTAAAATAAAAAGTTTCATATCAGATATGATAATATTAGGTGCTGTATCAGGCCTATTTTTGATGTATGGACCATATACAGGGTTTAGAGATTGGTACATTACAACAGCAATGACAACAATGACACACCAATATTTAGCAACATGGTTTTATAGTGAAGAAACTATAAATGATGTATTAGATAGAAATAAAATGGTTGAGGTTGACGCAATTACAGATCCATCATTAATAACAACAACATCTGCAAGTGCAACAACAATTACATATGATAACGATTATCAAAGAGAGCTTTTACAAGTTAATCCAAATCATCCAGAATATAATATTGTAAAGATTGAAGGAAAAGGTTATTCAGGATATGCAGCTGCAATATTTGATGTTTCTAAATTTCATGTAATAGTTACGCAAAATTTGAAGAAATCTGGACAATACATAACAACAATGGCTAAAAATAATAATGCAGTTCTTGCATTTAATGGAGGATTCTTTGTTGATTTGAAAGAAGATCGTACAGGTGGTACTCCTTTAGGATTAACTATTGTTAACGGCAAAACAATTACAAATGGTACATATGATAATGAAGGTGGAGTTATCGGATTTGATACAAGTAATACACTTATTCTAGGTAAAATGTCTGAGGCAGAAGCTAAAGAAAGAAATATAAGAGATTGCGTTTCTTGTGGACCTTTCTTAATAATAAATGGTGAGGCTTCAACTGTACTTGGTAATGGTGGTTGGGGAACAGCTCCAAGAACTGCTATTGGTCAAAGAAAAGATGGTATTGTTATAATGCTTGTTATTGATGGTAGAAGAGTTGGTAAGCCAGGTGTTTCTATGGATCAATTAATTGAATTAATGCAAAGATATGGTTGCTATAACGCATCTGCATTAGATGGTGGTACATCAAGCGTTATTGTTGAAAATGGAGAATTATTAAATGATCCAATCGATAGTGATGGAAAACATAAAACAAGACCTGTTGCAACTGGATTTGGTTTAATTCTAGATGATAGTAATTATTCATATCCAACTAGTTCAGGTAAAAATAATTAAATAAATAAAAAATAAAAAGTCATTATTTAGATAATGGCTTTTTTCTTTTATATGAATAAAAATTATACTTAAAACATACACTAGTATGGGTGATTACATATGGACAAGAAGATTATAAAGAAGATATTTATTTTAATTTTTTCATTAGTTGCTACAATAATCGCTCTTAAACTTGCGGTTTTCTATATGCCGTTTTTAATTGCTTTTGCGTTGTATTTACTTGTAGAGCCGGGAATTAGATTCTTTATGAATAAATTTAAACTGAAAAGAAAGACAAGCTCTATAATTATTCTCACGATATCTATCTCTATAATCATTGGATTAATTGCATGGGGTATAGCAACTATAATTTCTGAGGCTTCAAATCTTTTGAAAAATCTAAATGAATATATAAATATCATCTATGAGTTTATTCAATCTAAAATATCTAAAATAGATCTAAACAAACTCCAAGTGTCAGAAGAGCTAAAGACAATCTTTGATAATTCAACACAAGATATATTACAAAAAATATCTAGTATTGCTAAAGAGTTCTTCTCGAAAGTACTTACTACTTTAACATCAATACCAACAATGGCATTTTATATCGTTGTAACAATAATGGCTCTTTATTTTATTTGTACGGATAAAATATATATGATAGATCAATTAGAGCACCATTTACCTGAGAATTGGGTAAAAAAAATATATAAACATATACGTGCAATAGCAAAATCTCTCGGAGGATATTTAAAAGCTGAAGTGATGTTGGTATTAATATCATTTATTATATCTGTAATTGGGTTTATACTATTAGCTCTTATGGGATTTAATATTAAATACCCTTTACTAGTTGCACTTGGAATTGGGTTAGTTGATGCATTGCCAATCTTGGGATCTGGTACTGTAATGGTACCATGGGCAGTTATTGAAGCATGTAAAGGTGATATTAAGCTTGGATTAGCAATACTTGCATTATGGATAATAATGACAGTTGTAAGGCAAATCATAGAGCCTAAATTAGTAGGTGGTCAGATTGGAATTCATCCAATATTTACAATTATTGCAATGTATACTGGGGTAAAAATATGTGGCCT
>CAMNND010000127.1 GCA_946545035.1 uncultured Clostridium sp.
CTTTTTTATTATTCAGCTTTTATTTTTTTCTTAGAAACAATATTCGTTAGTACAAAGAATAATAGTCCAAATCCTATAACTACAAGTGCATTTATTCCTATATTCTTTAATACTTCACTAGTAAATTTCTCTGTTGTACCAATTAGCTCATTATTCTTAACAAACCAATATGTTGGTAGAATATGTGCTATTTTTAATACAAAATCTGGTAGATAATCCATTGGAACAAAAACTCCACAAAGAAAACTTGATCCAAGACCAATAATATTAACTAACGCAGTAATTGTATTCTTATTCTTTACAAACATACTCACTAAAAATCCTAGTGTAATTGCAGAGAACAAAAATACTAATGAATTTATTATCATATATAATCCCTGTATTTTAAATGCTATATCTCCAATTAATACTCTTGCCATTATTACAAAGAATGCCCAGATAATAATACAAAATCCACTATTAGCAATCAATAGTTTAAAGTTTATATTTTTGTAATCCGTGCTTCCAATAACAGTTCTTTTATTAATCTTTTCACTTTTAAATATCATCATGATTGTACTTATAACATATATTGCAATAGCTAAAAAGCTATAGGCGGAAAAATTATAAAAGAATGTTAGTCTTGAAAGTGATGTTGTATCTAATTTAGAAGTAACTTCTACATCAGCTTTTTTAGCTAAAGTATCTTTAATGCTCTTATATAATTCATCTTCTGTTTTACCGCTTGAAGCATGTAGTTTAGCAACCTTTACATATCTCTCGGTAATCATTCCAGCAAGCGATGCTTGATATTCACCTGTTGACTTAATTTCTAGCTGTGGATTTTTACCAGCTAGAAAGTTTTCATTATAATGCTCTGGTATGTATATAACATAATGTATTTCTCTATAAAACAAAGCATCCTTTATTTTCTGCTCTGTGTTTTCAATATCTACAACCTCTGTATTTTCATGTAAATAATTGATAAAGTCCTTTGTAATTCCCTCTTCTTTATCGTAATTAATAATAGCAATTCTTGGCTTTGTTGCTGTAAAATCTGTAGTCTGACTATTGCTAGACATATTAAATCCAGCAAAGAATAATAATATTCCAGTATAAAGTATAATTGGGAATTTACACTTGTTTAAAACCTTTAAAAATGTCTTATAAATAACCATTCTTTTCCCTCCCTATATACTTTCATATTTTTGCTTTCTTAAAGCAAGTATTGATATTACAAGCATTAATCCAGAAAAGATTAATAATGAGGCAATATTTGAGTAATATCGATCTAACGTATCATAATAATACAAACTATAGAAACCATCTGTAATCATATTAGCAGGATTTAATTTATTAATTATAGGCATATTCTTATCTACGATATATTTCATAGATACCCCCATCATGCCGGCAAAGAAACATCCAAGCATTGTAAATCCAATTAAGATTCCAGTTTTCGCCCCTTCACTAACTTTAATTGCAGATGTAACCGCAACTCCCATTGTTATTCCTGCAAAAGAACCAACTAACGATAAAAGAATTATTTCATTTATTCTATCGCCATAATTTACTTTTAAAACCCCTGCTGTAAAAGCGAGTAGTAGTATAATTCCAACAAGTTGTACAACATATCCAGCAAGTGCACTACTTAAAACAAGTTTAATCTTAGAAACGGGAGTCATCGATAAACGCTTTCCAACATTACTCATATTAGCCAAACACCAATTAATAGCAACAGCCCCCATAATACCACCATATAGACATGTCATTGCAATTAGTGTATAAAACTCTATCATCATATAGCTCATATTGCTATCAGATACATCAAGGATATTTGCTGAATTATCTCTCATTAAAGAAAACAAACTTAAAAGAGTTTTTAACCAGCCATTACTTTCACTGTTATTAAAAATATCTTTAACCTTTTCTTCAATGATATCAACTGTATCTTCAGATTGAACAACTTCTTCAACAACAAACTTTATAATTGTTTGATTTACGCCATTTGTATTAACGACTACTTTTTGTCCATCTTCTGAAAAAATAACATAACCAGAAACTTCATCGTTATTTAATAAAGTCTTAGCTTCGTCTTCACTTACATATTTAGAATTAAACACATAGTTACTTCCATGCTCATCACTTAAACTTTCTATTGTACTTTTTAACATATCATTGTTTTCGTAATATTCATTAGAAACAATAGCAACTGGAATTGCATCGAAAGATTCAGTACTTTCAATATTTGAAAAAGCCATATTAAAGAAAATAGCCATAATTATTGGAAATGCTAATGTCCAAAATACAAGACCTTTATTTCTTATCAAAGCTTTTAATGTATACTTAAAATTAAGAAAAAACATTAGTCTCTAAGCTCCTTTCCTGTTAGTTCAAGGAATACGTCATTTAGAGTAGGTCTTTCTGAATATATCTTTCTATACTTTATTTGATTATTTTTTAAGTAATCTATCATATTCTCTAAATTGTTCTTTTCATTTGTGTAAGCTACTTTAAGTATTCCATCTTCATAGCTAACCTCTTTAGCTTCTGGAAGATTCTTTATTTGTGTTAAATGTACATCGTCTATGTCTTTCGACTCAACTGTTATTCTTTCCTTAATGCTAGCGCGATCTTTTAAGTCATCATTTGATCCAGATGCAATTATTTTTCCCTTATCCAGAATAATAACTCTATCACAAAGAATCTCAACTTCTTCCATATAATGGGTTGTATAAATAACAGTAGCACCATTATCTCTTAGCTTTTTAATTCCATCTAAAATACTATTTCTACTTTGTGGATCAACAGCAACAGTTGGCTCATCTAAGAATATTATTTCTGGTTTATGTGCAATACCACAAGCAATGTTTAGTCTTCTAAGTAATCCACCTGACAATTGCTTTGGATAGTATTTTTTAAAATCCTTTAATCCAACTAGATTAATTGCCTCTTCTATATATTTTTTTCTCTTTGATTTATCAGTTATATATAAACCACAGAAATAATCAATATTATCATAAACTGTAAGTTCATCAAATACCGCAACATCTTGAAAAACAACACCAATCTTTCTTTTTAAATCATAAGCATTTGGTTTCATTTCTTTTCCAAATATTTTTATACTTCCTTTACTAAAATTTAATAATGATAAAATACAATTAATTGTAGTTGATTTACCACTACCATTTGGTCCAAGAAAACCAAGTATTTCCCCTTTATGTACATCAAATGATAAATTATCAATTGCTTTGTTTTTCTTATAAAATTTTGTAAGATTTTTAACCTCAATAATATTTTCCATAACAATTCCTTTCGTAAAATTGGGGACGGACTCAAAATTTAAAGTTTATACTATTTAATAAAATTAGTCCGTCCCCAAAATTTAATTATCTACATTAACATTATCAAATCCAACTATATGTCTAAATTCATTTAATATCTCATCATTTAGATATATTCCTCCAGACATAACAGCATTATCTCCATTGATAATTTTAACTGCTATATTGTTTCTATCTCCTGCAAAAAATTTAATTGCTCCTCTTAGCTTCTCCTTTTGTGTTTCATCTATATTCGTAATATTAATAGCTAAGCAACTTGGAGCTTTTGCACCAAATTTAGTTATCTTATTTGCAACAATTTTTGTTTCTTCATCTTCTCTAATACTTAATCGTCCTTCAACTAAAATAACACTATCCTCAACTAATAATTCTTGTGCTGCTAGATAGCTATTTTCAAAAACAATAATTTCGCAAGATCCATATAAATCTTCTAGAGTA
>CAMNND010000128.1 GCA_946545035.1 uncultured Clostridium sp.
GGGAATAAATCTTTAGCTAACCTTAATGTATCTACATATGTATTGTCGAGTTTAAGCCCTAATTGTCTACAGTTGTGTTTTAGAAATCCAACATCGAAGTCTGCGTTATGCGCAACAATTACAGAATCTCCAATAAATTCTAGTGCTTTTGGCATTATTTCTGCAATTGTTGGTGCATCTGCTACCATTTCGTCTGTAATATGAGTTACATCAATAACTTCTTGTGGAATTGGTCTTTGTGGATTTACAAAAGTAGAGAATGAATCAATTACTTCTCCATCTTTGTATTTCATAATACCAATCTCAGTTATCTTTTCGGTTCTAAATGAAAGTCCTGTTGTTTCCAAATCAAGAACGCAGTATGTTGTATCTATATCTTGGCCTTGTGGATTTGTAACGTTAGCTGCTTTATCCGGAACATAATATGCCTCAACACCATATATAACCTTCATATCTGGATTATCATATCCAAGCAATTTATGTGCTTCTGGGAATGATTGAACAACCCCATGATCAGTAATTGCAATAGATTTCATTCCCCACTTCATCGCACGCTTAATTAAATCTTTAGCATTAGTTATAGCATCCATTTGACTCATTTTAGTATGCATATGAAGCTCCACTCTTTTAACTTTACTTTCATCCATTCTTACAGCTTTTTTTGTTCCCTGCTCTTCTAAAATTACGTCAGCTATTACACCAAGCTCTTTAGAAAATGGATCAAATTGTGCTGTACCTCCTACTTTAACAGCAGGAGCCTCTTTCATTCTAGACTTAAACTTCTTAAGTTTATCTTCTTCAATAAACGCTTTACAGGTAATTGTACTAGTACCATCATATAAGTCAAACATATATAATGTCTTGCCACTTTTTAATAATCTTTCATCTGCATAGTTAGTAAATACTTTTTCTTTAAATCCAACGTAGTCTTTGTTTTGATTTAATATCTCTCCTTCGATACAAACTTTACCGCTATCTACACCTAAATCTATTATCTTAGTTAATGGCTCTCTTATATTTGCATTTCTACCATAAATAAGAGGAGTATCTTCTTCTACCTCTTCCTCAATAGCGTCCATTGGAATATCTTTATCATCTGGAAGAGGAGGCATTTCTCCATTTGATGGATTATTGATATTCTGTATTCCGCTTGCTTCCTTACTAGCTTTTTTAGCTTCTTTCTCTGCTTTCTTTTGCTCTTTTTCAAGTTTTGCATCTTCAATTTGTTTAGAAACATTATTAATTGCTTCTTCTTCTAAATGTTTTGTTACTTCTTTATATTTAGATTCCTCCTCAGCCGTCATAGCATCTGAAAAAGTTACCTTAAACTTTTTATTATATATATTCTCTACTGTATCTTCGAAAACTTTATTCATTCCTCTAGCAGCTAAGAAATCTTTACCAGACATATGAAGTTTAATATTTATATTGTTTTCATCTATATCAACGTTACTATTTCTTAAAATAGCCTTTGTCATAGGATATCTATATGAAATATAATCAACAACACTCTTCCAATCATTATTAAGATTTTTACTATAGTCTTCATCTGTTTCATAATTTATTCTAACTGAAGCAGTTGTTAGCATAAATCTTTTTACTAAAAACTTTTCAAAACTGTGTAATTCCTCTATTTTAACAGGTTTATCTGTCATAAGAAAAACTTCAAAAGAGTTGTTTTTCTTATATAAGTTTACGCGCTCTATCTTTGCATTAAGAATATTGCTATCACATTTAAAATCACCAAAAACTGTACCTATTTTCTTAAAAGCTTTTTCTTCTGACACTTTCTTTACCTCTCATAAATTGTAATTATTTCTTTTCGTATTCTATATCAAAATATCAAATAAATCTATATTATACGACAAATTTTACTTTAATTTTAAAACTATAATTTGCTTTTCAATTGTTATATGATAACGAAGTAAAAAATAAAACAAAGTTACAACAAACTTTGTTTTATTTTTTTATATTAAAATTCTCTATTAGTTATATATTCAATATTCTTTTCATCAAGTCGTGTAACAAAGATTTCAATTTCAGTTTCATCTATTCTTGTAATCTCAACTTTTTCAACCGTTTGATCAAAGCCATCATAAATTGGAGATTCTAGATTTTTACTTGCTAAAATATGTCCATCGTTATCAATTTTAGATATCTTATGTGCCATCTTTGTTCCGCCATCAGACCATACCTCGGTTAAAGCATATAAATCACCTTTATAATATCCTACTGCAACAATTTTTTCATCTTGTTCAAATTTCACTTCGGCTCTCTTTTCTCCAGTAAACACGTTAAGTATTACGAGCTTTGTATCCTCTAATGAAAAGACACAATCATAATGTGGCCATAACATATCATAGGAATACTCAACCATTGAAACAGCATCCGTTTTATATTCCCAAACTACTTTGGAATCTTCATCAAACGCAATAATTTTCATTGAACCTTCTGTAGGATTTTTGTATTCATATTGTTTTATAATTCTTAAATCATCTGGTGTGTTTATTTCTTTTTCACTTCTTGGTAGTGTTAACTCTTCTATTTGCTTTTTTAAGTTTTCGACTTCTATATCATTTTCTTTTTTAGTATCCATCACATACCATCCAAGAATACTCATTGAAATTAAAAACAATGTAACAATTACTATGTATGTTAATTTAACAAATCTTTCCATACATACCTCCTTAAAATATACTACAATAATTTTAGTATAACTAATTATAAATTTCAATTGTTATTATCGATATTTTTTTGAAGATCAATTACATTCTCATCTTTTATGTAATACTTCGTTCCAAGCATTTTATCTGGAAGATATTGTTGCTCAACTTTATGACCTGGATAATCATGAGGATATTTATATCCATCACCATACCCAAATTGTTCCATCCCCTCTGCTGGAGCATTTCTAATATGCATTGGAACTTCGCCAGTATCTTTACTTTTAACATCAGCTAAAGCTTTGTTGATTGCATTATAAGAAGCATTTGATTTAGGAGACTCTGCCACATATACAGCAGCTTCTGCAAGAATTATTCTAGCTTCTGGCATACCAACCATATGAACAGCCTGCATTGCATTATTTGCTATAACTAAAGCATTTGGATTTGCCATACCAACATCTTCTGCCGCAGCAATTACAATTCTTCTTGCAAGAAACATAGGATCCTCTCCACCATTTAAAGCTCTTGCCAAATAAAAGATTGCAGCATCACTATCTGATCCTCTCATAGATTTAATAAATGCACTTATATTATCATAATGGCTATCACCATTTTTATCAAATATTGCTTTTCTATTTTGAACACTATCAGCAGCAATCTCATTTGTAATATGTATATATCCATCACTATCCATATTTGTTGTAAGTACTGCAACTTCTAAACCATTAAGAGCTGTTCTAACATCACCATTCGCAGTATCTGCAATTTTCATTAATGTCTCATCATCTATTTTAATATTATAGTTACCAAGTCCATCCGGACTCTTTAAAGCATTTTTTAAAACTTGGTATATATTTTCCTTAGTCAATGGCTCAAGTTTAAATATCATAGATCTCGAAATCAAAGCTTTATTTACCTCAAAATATGGATTTTCTGTTGTAGCACCAATAAGAATTACAGTTCCATTTTCGACATATGGTAAAAAAGCATCTTGTTGTAATTTATTAAATCTATGAATCTCATCAATAAATAAAATACAT
>CAMNND010000129.1 GCA_946545035.1 uncultured Clostridium sp.
GATGTTCCAGAGCACATAAACTCTGGAATATTGAAAGATAAAGATTACATAGGGATGTCAAATGAGATTGGTATTTCATTTGATATAGGAGTACTTAAACCAGGAAGTAGTACAGAATTTTATCTATATGTATGGGCAGTTGAGAATTGCAGAGAGCTTGAATCAAAAGTATATGATGCATTAAAATTTGATGACGAAGACGAAATTGCAGAAACAACAAAGTATTGGCAAGAATATGTTGAAAATCATAATTCAATAAAAATAAAAAATGTAGTTAGTAGCTTTAATAAAAAGTTAGTCGAGGTATACAACAGAACCATTTTATTATATCCAATGCTAATTAATTATGATTGTGGTGGGGTCGCTGCTGCTTTAGAGGTAGATGATGAAAGATGTCGAAGTGGTGGTTATAGATATTGCTGGCCACGTGATTCAATTTTTATAACAAAAGCATTTGATTTATTAAAGATGAGAGATGAAACGGAGTTATTCTATAATAAGTTTTGCAGAGAGACACAAAGCAAAAATGGAATGTGGGAACAAAGATTTTATACTGATGGAAGACTAGCTCCATGTTGGGGATATCAAATCGACGAGACAGCAAGTGTAGTTTTTGGAATATATGAACACTACGAATTATATAAAGATAAGAAATTCTTAGAAGATAATCTTAAGATGTGTGAAAATGCAATTAAGTTTGTAGTTGAATATGTAGAAAATATATTAGATGTAGATGACAATGACATAGTTAAACGTGATTTAAAATCTAAATATAAAAGGGCATTTAATCCAGCAAAACAAGTTAGTTACGATTTATGGGAGATGCATGAAGGGATTCATTTATACTCATTATGTGCAATTGTAGCAAGCTTTGATGCTATGAAAAAGATATATGATGCACTTTATGATGAAGATGAAAAAAATTCAAGACTGAAGATAGAAAAAAGAAGTAAGACAATACAAAAGTTAAATAGATATACAGCTTTTTTACAAGATTTTATAAGAGAAAATCTTGTGAATAAAAAGACAAAAATATTAAAAAGAAACACAAATGATGAAATAATGGATATAAGTGTTATGGGAGCAGTTTATCCATTTGATGTTTTTGATGTGAGTGAAAAAGTCGTAAAAAATACCGTTGATAAGATTAATATGACACTAAGAACATATAAAGATGGTTATTTAAGATTTGAAGGTGATTCGTATATGCATGGAAAAAATCCATGGGGAATAACCACTTTATGGATGGCACTATACTATTTAAAGACGGGTGATATATCAAGTGCTGAGAAATGTTTCAAATTTGTTGTAAATACTGCTGCTAAACATGGTTTTTTATCTGAGCAAGTTAGTAATGAAGACGAAGATTATCAATGGGTTATTGGACTTGGTTGGTCACATGCAATGTTCATAATTGTTTTGGACGAATTACTCAAAGCATACGAGAAAGGGAAGAATTAAAACATGGCAAAAGCAAAAACAATATTTGTGTGTAACGAATGTGGATATGAATCTGCAAAATGGCTTGGAAAATGTCCTGCTTGTAATGAATGGAATAGCTTTGTAGAAGAAAAAATACAAAAGACAAACGATGTAGCTGTTGCTGGAGGAGAAAACAAAAAAGTTAATAAACCAATGTCTCTAAATTCTGTGGAAGGAAAAGAAAGTTTCAGAACTTCCACAGGATTTACTGAACTTGATAGAGTTCTTGGCGGTGGAATAGTTAAGGGCTCTCTTATTTTGGTTGGTGGTGAACCAGGAATTGGAAAATCAACACTTATATTACAGCTTTGTGATAAAGTTCAAGGAGATGGAAAAGTTTTATATGTATCAGGGGAAGAGTCTGCTGAGCAGATAAAAATAAGAGCTGATAGATTGAATATAAAAAATGATGACATTATGTTTTTAGGTGAAACTGATATTGATAATATTCAATCTAATATTTTAGAAATAAATCCAAAGCTCGTAATAATTGACTCTATACAAACAATGTATTCTGATGAGATAACTTCTGCTGCTGGAACAGTAAGTCAAGTTAGAGAAATAACCGCAAGAATTATGAAGATTTGCAAAACAAATAACATCACTACAATAATAATCGGACATGTTACTAAAGAAGGTAATATTGCAGGACCAAGAGTGCTTGAACATATGGTGGATACTGTCTTGTATATTGAAGGTGAAAGATATTTTGCATATCGAATACTTAGAAGTGTTAAAAACAGATTTGGATCAACTAACGAAGTTGGTATGTTTGAAATGAAAAATGAGGGAATGGTTGAAATATCAAATCCGTCACAAATACTAATTTCAGAAAGAGAGGAAAATACACCCCGGATCGGTTGTTGTTGCAACTATGGAAGGATCAAGGCCATTACTTATAGAGCTACAAGCATTAACAAGTACAACTGTATTTGGTTTCCCAAGAAGAACTGCGAATGGTTTCGATGGAAATAGATTAACACTTCTTATGGCTGTCCTTGAGAAAAGAGCTCATATGAACTTATCAAATCAAGATATTTATCTAAATGTTGTAAGCGGTATAAAAGTATCAGAGCCTGCAGTAGATTTAGCAGTTGTTTTATCTGTTGCATCAAGTTATAAAAATGTGAGTATTCCAAAAGACCTAGTTGCAATCGGTGAGGTCGGTCTTACCGGAGAGATAAGAAGTGTTAATTTTATAGAAAAAAGGCTGAAAGAAGTCGAAAAATTGGGATTTAAGACGTGCATTATTCCAGAAAGTAATAAAAAACTATTGAAAGAGGATTTTAAATTAGATATAATAGGCATGAAAAATGTGAATGAAGCTATTGAGGCTTTAAAACTAAAATAACTTTAGGAGTGATTAATTTGATTCGTAACAAGGATGAGGTAATAACCGAAATTTTAAAATTAATTGCGCCAGGTACAAAAATTAGGGAAGGTTTGGAAAATATTTTAAAAGCCAAAACTGGAGGTCTAATAGTAATTGGTGATACTAAAGAAGTACTAGATATAGTAGATGGAGGATTTAATTTAAATATAGATTATACATCATCAAGATTGTACGAGCTAGCAAAGATGGATGGTGCAATTATATTAAGTGAAGATTTAAAGAAAATTCTTTATGCAAATGCACAATTAATACCATCTCCAAGCATTAGCACAAATGAGACTGGAACAAGACATAGAACTGCGGAGCGTACAGCAAAACAAACTGGAAAAATTGTGATTAGTGTTTCTCAGAGAAGAAATGTAATTACAATATTCAAAGGAGATTTAAGGTATGTTCTGCAAGATAGTTCAAGAGTTATTAGTAAAGCAAATCAAGCTCTGCAGACTGCAGAAAAATATAAAAAAGTATTTGATGATAAGTTAAATCTATTGAATGAATATGAATTTAATGATATAGTAACTCTACAAAATGTAATTGATTGTATTCAAAGAGCAGAGATGATTTTAAAAGTTGTAGATGAGGTAAACATGGCTATCTATGAACTTGGAGAGCAGGGAAGACTTTTCCAAATGCAACTTGAAGAATTACTTGGAAATCTTGAAGAGGAAGAAACTTTTATTATAAAAGATTACCTTGTATATAAAAGGAAGAAGACCGTTGAAAGAGCTCTTGAAACAATTAGAAGCATGGATTTAGAAGAGCTTATGAACACACAGCTTATGGCAAAAGTACTTGGATATGATGATTTTGAAAATTATGATGAGGTTAG
>CAMNND010000130.1 GCA_946545035.1 uncultured Clostridium sp.
TTCCATGGTTAGGAATGAACGGTGCAGCAATAACAACAGTCATTGCTGAATTTTCTATGTTTTTTATAAGTTGGTATGTTTCTCGTCAGATTATTAAAATTAATTATGATAAAAAAGTATTAATTAGTTCATTAATTGGTTCTGTAGTAATGTGTATTGGTTTATTTTTGATGATTAAAATGATTAAAAATTATTTTTTATTAATGATTATTAGTGTCATTTCATCATTTTTAATATATTTGTTATCTTTATTAGTTTTAAAACATCCTCTTGTTGGAAATATAAAAGAAAAAATATCATTATCCAAATTAAAGAAAAATTAGGAGTATAAAAATGAATAAAACAATTTGTTTTGTTTCTGCTCAGTATCTTCCTCATATGGGAGGAGTAGAAAGATATACATATAATATCGCAAAAGAATGTGTTGAGCGAGGGTATCATGTCATTGTTATTACATCACATGTTTCAGGGTTATCGAGACATGAAACACAAGAGGGAATTGAAATTATTAGACTTCCTTCACTTAATCTAATGAATGGAAGACTACCAGTTTTAAAACCGTTGGATAGAGAAGCAAAGGATACGTTAAACAGTATTAAAGGTAAAATTGATTTTTGCGTTGTAAATACTAGATTTTACTTCTTATCACTTTTTGGGATGCGTTTTGCAAAAAAGAATAACATTCCATTAATAACTATTGAACATGGTACAGCTTATTTAACATTTAACAATATGTTTTTAAATTGTATTGAAAGAATCTATGAGAATACAGTTACAAAAATAGGTAAAAGATATTGTGATCATTATTATGGAGTTTCTCAGGCTTGTCTAGAGTGGTTAAAGAACTTTAATATTAGAGGGGAAGGAACCCTATATAACTCTATTGATCCTCGTGACTGTGAGAATATTAAATCTACTTTTAAGAAAGAGTACAAGATTCCCCAAAATAGTATTGTTGTGACATTTACAGGACGTCTTGTTAAAGAAAAAGGAATTATACAATTAGTTGAAGCTTTCAATCTTGTGAAAGATAATTTTCCTAATATTTATCTTGTTGTTGTTGGCGATGGACCACTAAGTTCACTTTTTGAATCTAATCAAGATCGTATTATTTACTTGGGTAGAAAAGATAATAAAGAAGTTCTAAATGTACTTAATGATTCTGATATCTTTTGTTTACCATCTGAATCTGAAGGATTTTCTACATCTATCCTTGAAGCTGTCGCATGTAAAAACTTCATTATCACTACAGCGAGAGGTGGTAGTAAGGAACTTTTAATTGATGATGAATATGGAATTATTATGCAGGACAATGAAGTAAAAAAGATTGCGGATGCTTTAACAAAAGCAATTTCTGAAATAGATTATAGAAATCGTGGAATTGAATTGGCATATCAAAGGTTAATTAATAATTTTACTTGGGAAAAGAATGTTGATGCACTAGAAACTATTATGAATAGCATTAATTAATAAGTAACCATTATTCTTTTTGGTTATTTGTATCGTTTGCTTTAAAATAAAGTTATAATATAATTAAGTGGTTGTTTTACCTCTATATTATTGTGTAAATACACTTAATTATGATGGGAGTTAAAAAATGAAAGAAAGACCGTTATTTAGTATAATTATACCTGTTTATAACGTAGAAAAATATCTTCAAGAATGTGTTCAAAGTGTTTTAAAACAAAATTATACTAATTATCAATTAATACTTGTTGATGATGGTTCAATTGATAATTCTTCTAGTATATGTGATGAATTAGCAAAGAGAGATAATCGAATTAAAGTAATACATAAACAAAATGAAGGTGTGTCAATAGCGCGAAAAGCGGCCGTTCAGATTGCTAAGGGAAAATATGTATTTTGTATAGATGCGGATGATTGGATTTATGACAATTGTTTAGAAAACATTGCTAAAGTTATCAATAAACAGGAAGTTGATATTGTATGTTATGGTATGACGTTTGAAAAAGGAAATAAAATGATACAATCTGAGTTACCGTATAGAGAAGGATATTATTCAAAGAGTGATATTGAAAAAGAGATATATCCTTTGTTAATACATGATAAAAATGCTGGTTATTTTAGTCCTACCCTATGGGGAAAAGCAATTAAAACAGAATTATTTATAGATAACCTTTTAGCTAATAAATCAGCAACTATTGGTGAAGACGGGGCATGTGTAATTCCTTGTGTGTATAATGCTGAGTCAATGTATATAATTAAAGATTGTTATTATTACTATAGATATAACGATAGCTCAGCAACAAAAGCGCGAAAATCATTTGATTGGAACTATCCTGAAATAGTAAATGAGCATATAATATCAAAGGTCGATATGAGTAAGTTTGATTTTAACAATCAGATGAATAGAAAAATAGCTCATGATTTTTTTAATGCTGCTTACAGTCAATTTTATAACGAGATGTCTTACAAAGAGATAAAAAATGACATATTAAATCATATGAAAAAAGAAATATATCGAACTGCGATTGATAATGCACATTACAAACGTACATGTATTGCCTGGTTTATGTTAGTCTCATTGAAGCAAAAATGGATATTCTTACTTTATTTGTATGCAAAAATAAAAAAGATTATTAAGATATAATGCAGTTTAGTATTATGGAGTAGAAATGCATAGTTGCTAATAAAAGATCAATATTTATTTTTAGTGATAGTTTGTGAATATATTGATTTTTCATTTATGGGTCAAAGTAGAATCATAGACTTAATTAAAGGTGGATATGAATTGCTTAAAAGTTGACCTTTATTTCTAAGTTTGACATTGGTATTTATAAGGATTATAGTACAAATCAGAGTTGTGTATTTTAATGAATTTAAATAAAGTATGATTATGGAGAGAAAAAATGAAACGTGTTGATAGTGATCGAATTCAACCTATGTTATTAGAATTATTAAAAAAATTTAAGAGTTTTGCTGATCAGGAAGATTTTAAATTTATGCTTTGTGGAGGAAGTTTACTTGGTGCGGTTAGACATAAAGGTTTTATTCCATGGGATGATGATATTGACCTCCACATTAGTAAAGAAACATATGAAAAGCTTATCGAAAGAATAAAAATAAACCCATATATTGATGATGAAAAAAGATATAAATTGCTAGCTCCTGCAAAATTTCCAAATATCTATCCATTTTTGAAGTTAGTAGATACTCATACTGTTCTCTATGAAAGACATATTAGTAGAAAGTATGCCATAGGGTTATATCTTGATATTTTTTGTTTATCATATTTACCAGAAGATATGAAAGAGTATGAGAAATTATTTAATCAGCAACAAAAGTATAAGAAATTTAATGAGATATTCGTCTCAGGAAATTTCACATTATTAAAATATAAACTATTGTATCCAGCTTTATATGCTGCAAAGGGAATTCTTGCAATTGTTGGTAAGAATAATGAATACTGGGGAAATAAAATTCTTGAATTAGATACTTGTAAAGAGAGCTCATTTATAGGAAATATTCAGTGGCCTTCTAGTATTAGAGATCGTTTCCCTAAAAAATGGTTTGAGGATACTGTTTCATTAACTTTTGAGGACACAGAATTTGATGCTCCAGTATGTTATAAAGAAGTTCTTGAAAGATTATATGGTGATTACATGAAATTGCCTCCAAAAGATCAACAGGTGAGACATAATTTTGAATTATATGAAATAGAATAATTAATTTTTTA
>CAMNND010000131.1 GCA_946545035.1 uncultured Clostridium sp.
GGGTTCTGGGAAACTTGTTTATAATTCTTTTTTAATTTGTTGTAAAAATCATTCGTATAATATTTATAACCCCAAACTTCTTGTTCAGGATAATACACTACTACCTTAGGCTTTTTATTATTTAAATCATCAATTGTATCTCTTTCATACCAATCCATATACCACGCTAACATATAGCAGGCTCTATTTGCCGGATAGCGATCCTTGTAACAAAAATAAATCGAATCGCAGCAATAAGCATCTATTAAAATTTTATCGTTCTTATTTGTTAAAGCAACTACCTTACTTTCAATATCAGATATTGGCTGTTGCTCATACAATAGATTTGTACATAACGAATTGGCATATAAACTTACTAAGAAAATACAAATAACCACACTTAGCGAGTTAGCAATTTTTCTAGTAAGTGCATTAAATATATCATCCCCATATAGAGCAATGATCATAATAGCAACATACCATGCGGCAATCCCATGGAAATCATATCCTCTAGTAGCTGAGAAAATCATAACCGCAAATAATGTTAAACCTTCAATATACCTCTTTTTTCGGCACATTGTTACTATCACTGTTGTCGCTAAAGTAATAATGATAAATTGTAAAATATCTGCATTTGTGGCAGTTGAAGCAATCATGGCATTAATTTTATCAGAAAAAATACCAAAAAAGTTTTGTATAGAAGTAATAAACGGTTTAAATAAATTATCACCAATAGAATAATATTGTGAATAGACTTCTCTATTAAACAAATAGAATTGCTCAAATGCAATTTTTAATGCATGATTAACTTTAAAATATATTGCAGCAGCCACAAGTGGAACAATAACACATACCACTAACTTGTAATATCTTTTAATCAGCTCTAATATTTTATTTTCAGTATTTAAATGCCAGAATATTTCTAATCCTACTACAGCAATAACAACAAAAAGAATCGCATATGCACTTATAAATGCTGAACCAAAACTTCCCCATATACATAGCGAAATAACAATAGCTCTGTCCCAACCAATCTTCTTGTCTTTATAATAACGAAGAAATTCTAACAACAGAGCAACCATGCATAAACCTTGCATTCCATCGCTTAAAATCATGTATCCCTGTTCAACACCGAGAACTGAAGTAACAAAAACACATTCAAGTGCAGCAAGAGACAACATTTTTTTCTTACCAAAGAAATTTACATGTCGTGCATACAATAATCCCCATAATATTGCTTCAAATAAAAAATAAGATAATCTAAATTGTTCCAATGAACCTGCTCCGAGGAATGCAAATATGCCACAAAGATAATACATTACAGGCGTATGTTGCGTTACATAATCCTTATACAGAACCCCGCCTTTAGCTATTACCATTCCACCTCTAATATTGTCAAATTCATCTGTAAAATTTCCGGTTACAGAAAATGAATTTAAAAGCAATAGAACTGCTAAAGCAACCAAAATACTTCCAACTATTTTATCATTTAATATCTTTTTACCTTTCGATGAAACAATTGCTGCTCTTATAATAAGAAAACTAATAGCAGCAGAAATCAATATAGGGTATGCAACCCACCAAATATCAAAATCTCCACCATATACAGAAAAACATAATGATTCAGATAATTTAGTTCCATTTTTAATTACAGAAGATAAAGCAGATTTTGAACCAACATAAAATGCAATTCTAGTATTTTTATATACTTTTTTTGCGGTAACTTTAATTAAATAATTGGCTCCTTTCTTTACTTTAATATTCTTATCAAACTTAAACAAATGAAAAGAGTTATCCTGAATAAGGCTAGCATTATAGTCCTTTTTATATAAGACATTACCGGTTTTTCCATCTACTAAAGCAACATTCCAAATAGAATTATTATCCCTCGAAAATGTGTCTATCTTAATAGAAACACCATGTAATAGATCATATGGACTTGTAAACTTTTGTTCAATATATTGATTCTTTCTTTTTAGCACAACATAACTATCAGAATTCTCATTTTCATACTGATATTCCAAATAAGTTAATTTTGATGTGCCTTTCAAAGCTACAATAGCTGTAACAATCCAAACTGCAATTAATGCAATTATTGCTATTTTCCTATGCTTCATCATTATTACCCCTTCTTAAAAATAATCAATTTGCTGGCAACATAGTTAAGAATTATTACCAGGATGTTTGCAACCACTTTAATAAAAACATCATTAAAATTCAGAAGTTCAACAAAAATGTACATACATAACCAATCAACTATTCCTGTTGCTAATCTACAGCTAAAAAAACTAACAATTTCTTTGGCAATCTCTGACTTCAAATAAGCCGTACTTTTAAACACCCATTTTCTATTTGTAACATATGCAAATAATACAGCTAAAATCCAAGCAATAACTGTACTGATCATTGTATTAAAAGCAAGTAAATGAGCACAAATCCAATAAACAACAACATTTACAACAGTTGTACATACTCCAAAAAACAAATATGGAATTACATCCTCATACTTCTGAATTAGTTCTTTTATTTTCATCTATCTCATTTCCTTTTTAAATTTCCAAAAATCTCCTAGAGCTTTACATCCTATTTTTATTATTCTAGGAATATTAACTGAATTAACCCCTGCTTGTCTTGGCTTAAATGAGATTTCTTTAAACGTCATTTTTTCCTTATAATGAGCAAAATATGTTGTCATCATAATATTAGGTAGATTATAATCTCCTGGCATTTTATACAAATACTTTTTTACAGTTTCTGCTTTCATCAATCTAAATGGTGCATTTGCATCAGGAACACTTACTCCAAAGTAC
The DNA here is from genome assembly GCA_946545035.1 of uncultured Clostridium sp. GTDB lineage: Bacteria > Bacillota > Clostridia > TANB77 > CAG-508 > CAG-492. Next base: position 2,790 of record CAMNND010000131.1, read on the forward strand.
ATCTTTAAAAGCGCACAAACAGTACGTTCTACAAAAGCTCTATCTTTCCCGTCACCTCTAACAGTTCTGTTCCCAAAGATTCCATCATATTTCTTACGTTCATTCCAAAAAGCATTAAATTCATCCGGATTTGTTTGTCCATCAGAATCTGTCTGAAAGATATAATCTGCTCCATTTTTTATAGCATAATCATACAATGCAATAACTTTAGGACCATGATACTGATTTGTATCTGATAAAACATCTATTTTAGGATAATTGGCATTTTTCATATCCATTAAAATTTTATGTGTATTATCTTTACTGCCGCTGTCTGCAATGACAAGACGAGAGTCATCAGCTTTTCCATCTAATATTGGATACCATTGCTTCACAACGTCTTCAATATTTTCCTCTTCGTTATACGCTGGCATAACGATATAAAGTTTTTCCATAATCCACCTCATAAAATATATTTTTCTTTATTTGTTAATCCGTTCTTTAACATAACGTATACTATTATAAAATTTTTAATAATAATTTTCTACTCAATTTAAAACCTATTATGAATTTTATATTTTCTATTAAAATCATTAAAAATGCAAAATGATGTATTCTTTATAAAGTTTAACAAATTATCATAATGAAATTTACCTCTTTACTTTCGAGTATACCATAATAAAAACTATAGCTACATACACATCAAGAATCATCGTACAATTTATTCAATAAATTCGTTATAAATGACAATTGATATCAAAACAAATATGCACTACAAGAACTAAAGACAAATCATGAAGAACAGAGATAATATAACCAAAAATAGGATGCCGAAGCATCCTATAACGTAATCTCATAAAATTGAATCTTATC
>CAMNND010000132.1 GCA_946545035.1 uncultured Clostridium sp.
CTATATTTTTATTTTATGTCTAATTTTTATTTAAAATGTAAAAAAAAGAAAATCGAATTAATACTAATCCAATTTTCTTTTAATCTGTTAATATTGTAAATTTATTACCTTCTTTTTCAATTATTCCTTCATCTTTTAAGCATTTAATTTCTCTCATCATCGCACTTCTATCTACGCTTAAATAATCTGCTAAATCTGTTAATGAGAATGGAATATTGAATGTTTTAGAAAAGTTTCTTGTTGATAAAATATCGAAATATCCTAATAATTTTTCTCTTGTAGTTCTCTTAGTTAATATTTCAATTCTTGTATTTACTGATTTCATTTTCTCAACCATTATTTTAGAAAATTCATCCATCAATATCTTATGAAATTCACAATTATCTTTACATTTTGTATACAGATTATCGTATGAGAAAAATAAAACTTCACAATTTTTCTTTGCTTCTACAGAAAGCTCATTATTTACACTAACTATATAGAATGCTTCTCCGAAAAAATCATTTGCTGAATAATGTTCAATAATTGACTTTGATCCATTAAAGTCATATCTGACTAAATCAGCTTCTCCTCTTAGAAGGATGCATATTTGATTTCTTTTTTGGATATATGTTGTTATTACTTGATTTTTTTTGAAATATTTCTTTTGTACGCTTACACAATTTTGGGAAAATTTTTCTATAAAACTCTCCACATTATATTCAACATCCATTTGAAATCTCTCCTTTGTCCTCACGATACGCATTATATAACATGTCAGTTGCAAATGCAACAAAATAATGTCATAAATTTGTAATATTTTTTCTTTACTTACTCCTTACTTACATGAGATTTCTGAAAAAAATTTTTTATTTCTTTTGTGGTTTTTGCAACAGAATATTTTTTGTCTAAATTTGTATAATAGCGTCAGACGAATTTAAGGAGGTAACTTGGAAATGAAGATAATCAAAAGAGACGGAAGAATAGTAGATTACGACAGACAAAAAATCGCTGTTGCTATTGAAAAAGCTAATGGCGAAGTTAGAGGAAGAGAAAAAGCTAGTAAGGAAGATATTAAAAATATCGTTAAATATATAGAAGAATTAGATAAAAAAAGAATGCTTGTTGAGGATATACAAGACATTATCGAAGAGCAATTAATGCAACTTGAAAAGTATGAACTTGCTAAAAGATATATTGTATATAGATATAATCGTGCTCTTATTCGCAAACAAAATACCACAGATGAAACAATACTTGGTATTATTAGAAATGAGAATAAAGACTTAGCCGAAGAAAACTCAAATAAAAACACCATGCTTGCTTCAACACAAAGAGATTATATTGCTGGAGAAGTTTCAAGAGATCTTACCAAAAGACTTCTTTTACCTGAAAAAATTTCAAAAGCTAATGAAGAAGGTGTACTACATTTCCATGATGCCGATTACTTTGTTCAACCAATTTTCAACTGCTGTTTAATTAACATATCTGATATGCTTGATAATGGAACAGTTATGAATGGTAAATTAATTGAAAGCCCAAAAGGTTTCCAAGTTGCTTGTACAGTTGCTACACAAATTATTGCTGCTGTTGCAAGTAACCAATATGGTGGTCAATCAGTTGATATGAAACATTTTGGTAAATATTTAAGAAAAAGTTACAACAAATTCAAAACTGAAATCACAAATAAATACAAAGGAAAAATTACAGAAGATGTTATTGAAAACCTTGTTCAAGATAGATTAAAAGCTGAATTAAAAGCTGGTATTCAAACAATTCAATATCAAATAAATACCTTAATGACAACTAATGGACAATCACCTTTTGTTACTTTATTCTTACATCTTGAAAAAGATGATCCATACATAAAAGAAAATGCTATGATCATCGAAGAAATACTAAAGCAAAGATATGAAGGTATAAAAAATGAAGCTGGAGTTTATATTACACCTGCCTTTCCTAAACTTGTTTATGTACTTGATGAATTTAACTGCTTAAAAGGTGGTGAATATGATTACTTAACAAAGCTTGCTGTAAAATGTTCATCAAAGAGAATGTATCCAGATTACATTTCAGCAAAAAAAATGCGTGAAAATTATGAAGGAAATGTATTCAGTCCTATGGGTTGTAGAAGTTTCTTATCTCCATGGAAAGATGAAAATGGAAACTATAAATTTGAAGGTAGATTTAATCAAGGTGTTGTTAGTATAAATTTACCACAAGTTGCAATTGTTGCTGATGGAGATGAAGATAAATTCTGGAAATTACTTGATGAAAGATTAGAGCTTTGTAAAGAAGCATTAATGTGCAGACATTATGCATTGCTTGGTACAACATCAGATATAAGCCCTATTCACTGGCAATATGGAGCAATCGCTCGCTTAAAGAAGGGTGAGAAAATTGATAAATATTTATATGGCTGTTATTCAACTATATCACTTGGATATATCGGAATTTATGAAATGACTAAGTTAATGACTGGACTTTCACATACAGATCCGATTGGTAAAGAATTTGCTATGAAAGTTATGCAGTACTTAAAAGATACAGTTGCAAGATGGAAAAAAGAAACAAATATTGGATTTGCATTATATGGAACACCAGCAGAAAGTTTATGTTATAAATTTGCAAGAATTGATAAACAAAGATTTGGAACTATTCCAGATGTTACAGATAAAGGATACTATACAAACTCATACCACGTTGATGTTAGAGAAAAAATTGATGCATTTGATAAATTATCATTTGAAAGTGATTTCCAAAAATTATCAACAGGTGGAGCTATCTCTTATGTTGAAGTTCCTAACATGCAAAACAATGTTCCTGCACTAGAAGAAGTTGTTAAATATATATATGACAATATTCAATATGCAGAATTCAACACTAAATCAGACTACTGCCATGAATGTGGATTTGATGGTGAAATTATAGTTAATGATGATAATGAATGGGAATGTCCAAATTGCGGAAATAAAAATCGTTCAAAATTAACAGTAGTTCGTAGAACTTGTGGTTACCTTGGAGAAAACTTCTGGAATGTTGGAAAAACTAAAGAAATAAAACAAAGAGTTTTACATTTATAATAAAATATACGGGACACAATAGTGTCCCCCTTTTTAACAAATATGTTAAAGGAGAATGTCTTATGAATTATGCAGATATAAAAAGAATTGATATAGCTAATGGTGAAGGTGTCAGAGTTTCAGTTTTTGTTAGTGGCTGTAATCACCATTGTGAAGGTTGTTTTAACCAATGCGCATGGGATTTTAACTACGGAAATAAATTTACTGATGAAGAAATAAATAAAGTACTTGAATATCTTGACCATGATTATATAAAAGGTCTTTCTCTTCTTGGTGGAGAGCCACTTGAACCATGTAACCAAGAAGGTCTTCTTCCCCTTGTTAAGAAAGTAAAAGAAAAGTTTCCAAATAAAGATATATGGTGCTATACTGGATTTGATTTTGAGAAAGATGTTGTTGGAAAAATGGCTAAGGAAAATCCAACTTCAAATGAACTTATAAAATACTTTGATGTTGTAGTTGATGGAAAATTTGAACTAGCAAAAAAAGATTTAAAACTTCGTTTTAGAGGATCATCTAACCAAAGGATAATCAATGTTCCTGAAACTTTAAAAGAGCATAAAATAGTTGAAAAA
>CAMNND010000133.1 GCA_946545035.1 uncultured Clostridium sp.
ATTCTAGCACCCATATCTGTAAATTTCTTTGGATTCTTTAAGAAATCAACAATTTCTTGTAATTCTTGTTTTTCTTCGTCTACACCTGCAACATCATTAAATGTTACTTTGTTTTTATCATTTTGAGAAACAACTCTTGCTTTACTTTTTCCGAATGACATCGTACTTCCGCCAGATTGTCTTCCACCTAATGATAAGAACATGAATAAGAAAAATATAACTAATAGTCCAAGTGGAGCTATAACATATAATATCTTAACCCAAATAGATTCTGATTCTCTATCTAATGAAATTTTATTTTCTTTAACAGGTGTCTCAACATCTTTCATTAAAGTTTGAATGTCTGGTATATTTACTTTTTTATCTGTAGTACCATCATTAAAAGTAATATCAGCTGATTCCCCTCCTGAGCTAATCATGATTGTTTGAACCTGCCCATTTTGAACTTTTTCCATTAATTGAGTATATGAAAATTTTCTATCATTATTATCATATATTGCATTTATTCCAACAGCAAGTATAACACCTATAATAAGCCATACTGCCAATGATTTTATTCCATTTTTCAAATTTTTTTCCTCCTTCTAGTAACTCTCATCTGCCCATTAGAGCATAACTAATCTATCGTATACTATATAGCATAAGTTGCTAAGTTTTTCAAGCATTTACACAAATATTTCACAAATAAAAATCGACAAATTCTACAATAAAATTTATTGTTTTGTGATAATAATTTCTCCTTGGCCTACAAAGAACTTTACATTCTTATTTGGCATTAAATACTTGTTACCAATATTTCTTTCACATAGTTTAATTATATCTTCTATATGTTTCTTTTCAATTCCCTTTGTATTTCCAAATAAATTAAATACACATAACAGAATTATTTTACCCTTAATAAAATTATCTAATACATTAAATTCTTTTAAATTAAGTACAATTTTGTTATTCTCATTAGATAATAAAATTTTTAAATATTCTTCATTAACTATGTTTTCAACATATTTATTTTCTTTTGATGCTAGGTCTGATAATCGATTTAGTCCTTCTACGATGCTTGGATTAAATTCTTCTTTTAAAAATGGAATAAGAACATTTCTTATTTTATTTCTTGTGTATGTATTGTCTTTATTTGATTCATCAAATTTTGGATTAAGTGTTTTTTCTTCACAATACTTTTCAATATCAGCTCTTTCAATTTCTATAAGAGGTCTTATGAATTTATTATCTCTTATAGGTTCAATTCCCTTTAATCCTGAAATACCAGAACCTCTTAATACATTCATGAGTACTGTCTCTGCATTGTCATTTGCATTATGAGCTATTGCAATTTTATCGGCATTTATCTTATTAAATATTTCATCAAAGAATTCATATCTAACATTTCTTCCAGCTTCTTCTGTACCAATCTTTTTCTCGTTTGCTAAGCTAATTACATCAACCTTTTTTACAAAACATTCAATTCCTCTTGATTTACAAAATTCCTGGACATATTCTGTTTCAGAATCAGCAACCTCTCGAATCATATGATTTACATGAGCAACATATAAACTACACCCAAGTTTTTCTTTTAAATTAATAAGAGCATTTAATAAAGCCATTGAATCTGGTCCTCCAGACACTGCAACGATAACTTTATCTCCTTTGGAAATCATACTATATTTATTTATTGTTTCTAATACTAAATCTTCAAACACTTATGTCTCACCTACCTTTATAATATTAAAAGGAGAACTTTAAATATTATTTAAAAATTCTCCTAGTTAATTTATCGTTTTGTTTAATATTCATAATCTTTAGCCAAGTTAGCAAACTTAGTGTAATTACCAAGCCATGCAAGCTCAACTGTTCCTGTTGAACCAGCTCTGTGCTTAGCTATAATAACTTCAGCTATATTTTTCTTTTCAGTATCTGGATTATAATAATCATCTCTATACAAGAACATTACTATATCGGCATCCTGCTCTATTGATCCAGATTCACGAAGATCGGATAGCATAGGTCTATGATCTGGACGTTGCTCTGGTGCACGTGATAACTGTGATAGTGCAATAACAGGAACATTAATCTCCTTTGCTAGAATCTTTAACGATCTACTGATTTCAGCGATTTCTTGTTCACGGCTTCCAGCCCTTGAACTAGCTTGTACAAGCTGCAAGTAATCTATTATAACAAGGCCAATATTTTTCTCCATTTTAAGCTTTCTACATTTAGCTCTTATTTCCATTACAGAAATACCTGGTGTATCATCAATTACAATTCCTGTTTGAGAAAGCTCTCCAGATGCAGTTGCAAGTTTAATCCAATCATCATCGGCAATTCTACCAGTTCTAATACTGTTTCCATCAACCATGGCAACGCTTCCTAAAATTCTGTTTGCCATCTGCTCTTTCGACATCTCGAGACTAAATATTGCAACACCTGTGTTCGCACTAAGTGCTGCATTTGTAGCAATATTTAAAGCAAAAGCAGATTTTCCCATAGCAGGTCTTGCAGCAACCAAAACTAAATCCGAATTATGAAGTCCAGCTGTCATTTTATCTAAGTCAATAAATCCTGTTGGAACACCAGTAACATGTTGTTTTCTGTTGTATAACTCTTCAAGCTCTGTAAAAGAATCCACTAAGATATCTTTAATTGAAGCATATCCTTCTTGATTCTTTTTTTGCATTATACTAAATATTTTCTTTTCAGCCCCATCCATTATTGATTCAACTTCTTGCGTTGGATCATAACTCATGGTTATGATATCGTTAGCTGTTTTTATTAGAGTTCTTAGTTCAGATTTTTCTTTAACGATCTTAATATATTTATCAACATTTGACGTTGTAGGAACTTTTTCCGGAAGTTCAGCTAGATACTCTAATCCACCAACTGCATCAAACTTACCAATTGAAGAAAGCTCTGATTTTAACGTGATAATATCAACTGGTTCAGCTCTATTATATAAGTTCATTATTGCTTTATATATTAATTTGTTATCTTCTCTATAAAAATCTTCCTCTGCAAGTGATTCAATGGCTGCAATTACGGCATCTTTATCCGTAATCATACAACCTAGTACAGCTTGCTCTGCTTCTATGTCGTGTGGTGGAACTTTATTTATCTCCATTACTACAGCCCTTTCTACAAATCATACTTCTCAAAAATAATAATGAGCTGACAATTTTTTATTTTTAACACTTTCAGCTCATTTAATTAATTCATCTTTAGTCTATTCTGATACAACCTTAACCTTTAAAGAGCCTGTTACGCCCTCATACAATTTAACACTCACGTTAAATGTTCCAAGGTTTTTAATGTTTTCAGCCAATACAAATTTCTTCTTGTCTATTTCTATTTTATTTTGCTTTTTTAATTCTTCAGATATTTCTTTTGATGTAACACCACCAAATATCTTTCCATTCTCGCCCGCTTTAACTTTAATTGTTAATATAATGTCTTCTAGTTTTTTAGCTGTTTTTTGAGCTTCATCTTTCTCAACATCTTTCTTGTATTGCTCAGATTGTTTCTTTTGTTTTAACTTGCTCATATTTTCATTGTTAGCTTCTACTGCTAATTTCTTTGGAAATAGGAAGTTTCTTGCATATCCATCACTTGCGTTTATAACTTCATCTTTCTTTCCTACTCC
>CAMNND010000134.1 GCA_946545035.1 uncultured Clostridium sp.
ACAAGCTCTTTAAATTTATTTAATGCTTCACCATTATTTATTTTTTCCAAAATAATTTTTTTATTTTCTTCGTCATTGTCGCCTTTACCAGCAAGCTTCATCATATTACTTCCAAGCTCTAGAATAATATCTCTAACATCATCTTGCATATTGCCATTTAAAGCTTCAATTGCTTCTTTAACTTCTAGTGAATTACCAACTGAATATCCAATTGGTTCATTCATATTTGTTAATACGCATATTGTTTCCTTATTAGCAAGTTTTCCAATTCCTATCATTGTTTCAGATAGTTTTCTTGCATCTTCGATAGTCTTCATAAAAGCACCACTACCAACTGTAACTTCTAAAACAATTTTTTCTGCCCCTGCAGCTATCTTTTTACTCATAATACTTGAAGCTATTAATGGAATATTATCTACACAAGAGATTGTATCTCTTAATGCATATAGCTTTTTATCTGCTGGAGCTAAATTTAATGTTTGACCCATTAAACTAATTCCAATATTTTTAACATTATTTCTAAATTCTTCTATGCTAATTCCTGTATTATATCCTGGAATTGATTCTAACTTATCTATTGTTCCACCAGTAAATCCAAGACCTCTTCCTGACATTTTAGCTGCTGGTATTCCAATAGATGCTATTACAGGAAGCAAAATTAGTGTAATTTTGTCTCCAATTCCTCCAGTGCTATGTTTGTCTACCACTAATCCTAAATCGCTTAAATCAAGAACCTCACCTGAATTTGCCATAGCTAAAGTAAGATTTGTAGTTTCTTCATAATCCATACCATTAATATAAATTGCCATTACTAAAGCTGCTGCTTGATAATCTGTTACAATTCCCTTTGTGTAATTTTCTATAAAGAAATAAATTTCTTCTTTAGATAATTTTTCTCCGTCTCTTTTTTTAGCAATAATCTCTAAAATATTCATTTGTTCACCTCACGTTTTTTAATTATTTTTTATTATTAATTATTTTTTATCAACAATATTTTTAACAAAACTTAATCTGTGTAATGGGCATAAACCATACTCTTTTATAGCAGCGATATGAGCAGCTGTTCCATACCCTTTATGTTTTTCAAATCCATATTGAGGATATATTTTATCCCATTCACGCATAATTCTATCCCTTGTTACTTTTGCAATAATTGATGCAGCAGCTATGTTATAACTTTTAGCATCACCTTTTATTATTGATCTATATTGAATCCCTTCTGTATCAATGTTTGTTAATGCATCAACAAGTATTACGTCTGGTTTTTGTTTTAATGATTTAACAGCTTCAGTTAAACCTGCCTTAGTTGCATTTAAAATATTAATTCTGTCAATTTCTTTTTCGTCAACAATTCCAACACCATATGCAATTGCTTCTTCAGTAATTAAATCATATAGTTTTTCTCTTTTCTTTTCAGAAACTTTTTTAGAGTCGTTAACTCCCTCTATCATTGAATCTTTTGGCATAATAACAGCAGCAACAACAACTGGTCCAGCTAGTGGTCCACGACCTGCTTCATCTATACCACAAACATATTCATACCCTTCATCATAAACTGATTGATCTAATTTTTTAATTTCTGTTAATCTTTCTAATTCTTTTTCTTTCATTTGTATTACCTTCCTCTGTATTTATTCTAACATTCTATTGTGTAAAATCCATTCTTTCTTCTCTGGAGTTTTTATTATATCAGATAATTTATATTTAATATTACCATTTACTTTGATTCCTTTTGTATATATAACTTCATTTTCATCATAATTAACAACAAAAAGTGCATCTCCTTTATTCTTTAGTTCATGTGCAATTCCCATAGTTTCAAAATCTTTTGAATTTAAAATAAAATATTTGTCAAAATTTTCTTCTGTTATTTTTAAATCTTTTAATTGATTTTTTATTTTGTCATTATTGCTCTCAGAAACCTTTTGACCTAAATAATTATCCTTATTTCCATTAACATCAGATTTTCCTTTTATAACCTTTACCTTTGCTTGTATTAATAATAGATCCGTTTGTAAATCTGTATATTTTTTTTCATCAAGCATTTTAAATCCAAGTCTTGCAATTTGTATAGCAATTGCCAAAATTATTCCAATGATTATTGCAAATCTTAAAAATCTAGCCACACTTTTATTCATTTTTAGTTGTACTCCTCATCATTTTTTTGCATTATATATCATTTTAAAAGGGCTTACAATAATTTTTCTTTTTTAGTATTTTTTTTCACAAACTTTTCACATTTATATTGTATTATATAGCCGTAATAATGTATTATTGTAATAACAATTTCAATGTTTTTTCAATAAAAATAAAATAATATATCTACAAAAATAGAAAGGGATGATATTTATGTCTGATGAAAAAAATTCATTTAAGACAGTTAAAGGTAAAGATAGTTCATATTCTATACCAAAGGGAAGAATCGGATTTACAAGAGGATTCTTTGTTCCATTTGTTGCTGGAATTTTAGGATCATTTATAATCGTTGGAACATGTTTAAGTGTACCAACAATTAGAGAAGCTATTGTAGATAATTTCTTTTCAGATACAAAATACGAAGAAAAAGAAGAAACAGAAAATAAAGAAACTAAACCAGAAGATATTACATCTTCAAGCAATACTGCAGTCTCAATTTCTGGATATTCAGATACAAGTATAGCTGTTGCTAATAAAGTATTACCATCTGTTGTTGGTATTAAAGTTACCTATTCAGTTAGCTCTCCATACTATTCATACTACGGATTAAGTGGACAAACTGCAACTGCTACTGGATCTGGTGTAATTATTTCAGAAGATGGATATATTTTAACAAATAACCACGTTGTTGCTTCTACTGGTAGTACTTCATATTATCAAGTTAGTCATGCAACTGATATCTCAGTTACACTATATAACGATGAAACAGAATATAAAGCAACTATTGTTGGTACAGATGAACAAACTGACTTAGCTGTTTTAAAAATAGATAAAACGGGATTAACAGCTGCTGAACTTGGTGATTCTAGTAAAATAAAAGTTGGTGAATTTGCAATGGCAATTGGTAACCCACTTAATATGCCAAGCACAGTAACAACTGGTATTATTAGTGCAAAAGAAAGAACAATTACATCTGATAACGTAACATATACTGTTATCCAAACAGATGCTGCTATCAACTCTGGTAACAGTGGTGGTGCTTTAATAAATGCAGAAGGAAAAGTAATTGGTATTAACACATTAAAGTTATCTGGCTCTGGAATTGAAGGAATTGGATTTGCTATTCCTATTAATGATACAGTAAACGTATATCAAGAATTAATTACTAACGGAAAAGTAAAAAGACCATATATTGGAATTTCTGGTAGAGACTTAAATGCTGAAACTGCTAAAGCAAATAACTTACCTGAAGGAATTTATGTTGTATCAGTTGAAGAATTCTCTGCAGCAGAAAAAGCTGGTATAAAAACCGGTGATGTTATTGTTCAATTTGATGGAAAAGATGTAAAAACAATGACTGAACTTAATAGCCAAAAGAATACTCATAAAATTGGCGATGAAGTTAAA
>CAMNND010000135.1 GCA_946545035.1 uncultured Clostridium sp.
TAATAGTAGGAAGTTGTTTAGAGCAAATGCAACCAAATGCTTTTTTAGAACTAAAAAATATATCGAATAATATTTATGATGTATGCTTAGAAAAAGATCATTTAAATATGGTTGTGACTAAAATTATCGGTATGCTAGCTCGTGGTAAAGTTAAGAGACTTATATTTGCTACGGTGGATAAATCACCTCATTGTGTACAACTTCATTATGTTGTGAAGGAATTAGAAAATGCAATTGATTTGAGTAATATTGAAATTGTAAACTATGTGGCTGTTGATAATAAGTTAATTGATATTCCAATTGATGTTATTAGCTTGTCTAAGAATTTATCTAAGTTAAAAGAAAAATTAAATTAGAGGAGACAAATTATGAAAGTATATAATAAATTAGTTCGTGATAAAATACCAGAAATGATTGTAAACGAAAATAGACATCCAGTAACTCGTGTATTAGATAACGATGAGTATAGGGTAGAGCTTAATAAAAAGCTTCAGGAAGAAGTCAAGGAATACATCGAAGATAATAACGTTGAAGAGCTTGCAGACATTGTAGAAGTTGTTTATGGAATACTAGACTCTATGGATATTTCTATTGAAGAGTTTGAAAGTGTTAGAAAAGCTAAAGTGGATAAAAGAGGGGCTTTTAAAGATAGAATATATTTAGAAAGTGCAGATTAAATAAAAAAAGATATTAATTTTTGGTAAACACCAAGTATTAATATCTTTTATTTATTTTTATTATTTAATTTTAGAAGCTACCGCTAGCTCCGCCACCTCCGGAAGATCCTCCTCCTCCAGAAGAGCCACCGCCTCCTGACGAACCTCCATGGAATCCTCCTGAAAGAAGTCCCCAGATACCAATTAGTCCACAGACAGCAGCTAAAAAATTTAAGAAAAGTACACTAAAGAAATCAGACATTCCACTATGTACACAGTCAGCAATTGTAGTAGCTATAACTGCAATACCAGCTGCTGAATATCTCTTAGTAGCACTTCTTTTAAATACATGCCTTATTACCAAACATACAGCAAATAGAATACCTACTGCTGCAAATTCAAAATCACCTTCATCAGATGATTCATTTTCTACATCATCAAACCATTCAGAAGGATTAGAGCCTTCTACACTAATTCCATATTCAGTACATACTTTTTCAAGAATAGCATTAAAACCATTATTAACACCAGCATTCCAATTGTCATCCTTAAAATATGGAGTGATTTGATGTGAAATAATTCTACCAGCTTCACCATCAGTAATAGCACCTTCTAAACCATAACCAACTTCAATTCTAACTCTTCTTTCTTCAAGAGCAGTTATGAATAAAACACCATTATTTTTTTCTTTATCACCGATACCATATTGTCTAAATAATTCTACTGCATAATCTTCAATAGACATACCTTCAAGATTATTAACAGTAACAACAACAATCTGTGCACCAGTCTGTTCATAGAGCTTTTTATTAATATTAATAATATACTCCTCAGTAGATTGATCAATGATGTTTGCGGTATCATTTACATAGAACTCTGTGCTTTGTTTAACAAGAGCACTAGATTTGTTAACTATTAAATTAAATATAAGCAATAATAATACAAAAGAAAATATTGCTATTAATTTTTTCTTAGAAGTTAACACTTGGAACCTCCTGAGCTTTTTCATTTGCTTCGAAGTATTTTTCTTCTCCGAAACCAAACATACCAGCCATTATATTAGATGGGAATTTCTTAATAGAGCTATTGTATTTATTTACTGCATCATTATAATCACGTCTAGCAACAGCAATTCTATTTTCTGTTCCAGCAAGTTCGTTTTGAAGATTTAAAAAGTTTTCAGAAGATTTTAAATCTGGATAGTTTTCAACAATAACCATTAAAGATTTTAATGATTCAGATAATTCTTCATTAGCTTTTTGCTTGTCTTCAATAGAGCTAGCTCCTGCTAATTTTTCTCTAGCAGATGTAACTTTCTCAATAACTTCATTTTCATGATCTGTAAATCCTTTTACAGTATTAACTAAGTTAGGAATTAAATCAGATCTTCTTTGTAATGCTGTATCTAAATCAGATAGTTTTTGAGTAACAGCTTCTTTTTTAGATACTAAACCATTGTAGCTTCCAATCATAGAGAAAACTAAGATAGCAATAACAGCTACAACTGATAATAAAATAATTGAACTTTTTTTCATAATTAATTACCTCCTTGAGATATTATAACAACAATTCTATTAGTTGGTAAAGAAATAAATATATAATTTAATAAAAAAAGAAGGTACTAAATAATAGTACCTTCTATAAGTTTTATACTGGATGAACATCAACAAATCTTATTAATTTATTATAAGATTTTAATTTCGATTTAATCTTCTTTTCATATGCTATATATTCTTTAATTGTCATTTCTTCACTTGTTTTTATTTGTAAAAACACACTGTAATAAGAAGACATTTTTATTATTTTAACTTTTTTTAACTTAACATCTTCATACTTTTGTAATTTCTTTTCAATTTCATTTTTTAATTCTTCATTTTCTTCATCATTAGCAAGTAAACCTTTTACATTTAAAACCATCATTTTTATAGATGTATAAAAAACATATAATGCCATACCAAAACTTCCAATTTTATCTATGTTAATTCCATCAGGAATATGCTCTTCAAAGAAAGCTATTAGTAAAACACCTAGAACAACAACCGTCGAAATAAAATCTGCTTTAGATTCTTTAGCTGATTCAATCATAAGTTCACTTGTATATTTTCTTCCATAGTGATTTAGTAAATATACGACTATTGACTTTAATAACAACACAACTAATAATGCAATTGTAATTTTTATACTTGGTGTAAATGTACCATTAAAGAAGAAAAATTGATATAAAATAAAAATTCCAATTAAAAACAGCAAAAATCCAGTAATTAAATTTGCTATGTAATATACTTGTCCATAACCAAATGGATATGTTTTATTAGCTCTTCGTTTTCCAATTTTGTTAGCAACAATACTCATAATATCTGTAAAAAAGTCTATAAAAGATTGAATGGAATCTGATATTAATGTTGAAAAAGAAAATAGCACACCAAATGTTATTTTTAATACTGCAACTATAAAATTGATTATAGCTGTAATAGTTATAATTTTATTTTCTTTTAATTTTTTTTCTTTCATTTAAATTCTCCTTATTTTCTTATGTATAGTATTAATAAAATAATTATTTATTGGTTACTTATTTAAAGTATAGCATTATGAATTTTGTATCTCAAGTAAATTAAAACTAAAATAAAAAAGGGGAGCACATCAAATAAATATGCTCCCCTCGAACCGTGACGTTATTAGCGTCTTCTCCGACCCTTGGTGTTTGTTTTTTGGGCTCTAGATTTGTAAGTCTGTTTTCCGGGGTACTGGCTGCTCTTTGTTTGATGGCAGCTTTTGCCCGGAACTTTGGTTTGAGTTCCCACGGGAGCACTAAGGCTCTTCATAAGATCCCTAAACCATTGGATGCCGAGTTCAAAATAGTACTTAGGCTCTCTCATCAT
>CAMNND010000136.1 GCA_946545035.1 uncultured Clostridium sp.
ATTCCGCATGATACAATTACTGGTATTGAGCTAGATCCTGTTTGAGGTATTACCTCTGGAGGTGTCTTCTTTCTATTCTCGAACTTCAACACAAATTCATTTCCATCTAATTTTAAATTATTATAATCGCTAGACATAGAAATTGTAATCTTATCATTTTCTTTAGTTAACTTAAAGTTGGCTTTAATATTTTCTTTGCTCTTTTCATATCCAGCTGGAGCTTCAGTTTCTTCAACTTCTAACACATAGTCTGTATCCAAGTTTAGTTCAATCCCTGAAATATATACATTTCCCTTTTTATTTGTTTTTACTGTATTAGTATATTCAACAAGATTTTCACTATTTTTTATTGTAATCTTAAATTTAGCATTTGATAAAGTGTTAGTTGTTCCTTCTTCATATTTATTAATACTTAGATTTATTATTCCTGTTTTTGCTTGATCAATATATGTATTTGTGATTTTAAAGCCTTTTTCAATATCTCCTTCAATCTTTGTTTGATATAAATCTATTGGATCTTCTTTAATTGTATATACATCATCTTCAGATTCAAAGGCATATTTGAAATGTGCTTTCCAATTGGTTGCCTCCGTGATTTCTTTGCTATCTATTTCTTCGCCGTTTTTGAATACTCTGACTGTAACTTTAGTTGGTCTCTTAGCATCTTCATCATTCTTATCAACCCATGTCTTTTCAACATCAAACTCCACATATTTTTCTACAGTATGTGAATTCGTTATTGTAAATCCAGTGCTCTGACTTCCTGTCTTTGTCATCGTATATCCATCTGGTACTTCAACCTCTTCAACTTCATAAGAGATTGCTATTCCTCCGTTTTTAGCTGGAAGTTCTTTTGATGTATCAGCCCAACCATTTTCAGCAGAAAGTGTTATTGTATCAACAACTGTTTCGCCATTTTTTACATTTACTTTTATGTTTGCTGGTCTGATTTTATCTGCGTTATCCTCATCATTCCAGATTTTTTTAACATATACTGTAGTCATTCCTGGAGTATGTGAGTTTGTTATTGTATATTTTCCATCTGAGTCTCTAACAGTATCTGATTCCGTATATCCTGCAGGAACTGGATCTTCTCGTACCGTATAAGTTATATCTTGTCCATTATTTTTCTTTGGTAATGCTTTTGAGGTTCCCGTCCAATTTGATTCACTTAACGTTATTGTGTCCACAACTGTCGTCCCATTATATACTTTGAATGTAACTTTACTTGGACGTATTCCATCTTGATTATTATTATCATCCCATTCTTTCTTAACATCTAATGTTACAGTCTCTGTAGTATATGTGTTTTCTATTTTAAATCCTTCAGCTACACTTCCAGATGGTGATCCAATAGTATATCCTGGAATTTGCTTTAATTCTCGTACTGTATATGCAATAGCTGATCCGTTTTCATTTTTATATAGTAGCTTTGATGATCCTGTCCAATTTGGACCAGTTAATGTAATTGTATCTACTTTTTCTTCACCTTTAAATACTCCAACATCAATACTATTTGGTCTTACCCCATCTTGATTATCATTATCATTCCATATCTTTTCTACATTGATTTTTATTGTTTCAGGGTCATGCACATTATTTATTGCATATACATCCGATGAACCGGATGCAGATGGACCAATTCTATATCCGTCTGGTACATTATCTTCTTTAACCTCATATTCTATAATCTGTTTATTTTTATATTTCGGTAATGCACTTGATTCACCAGTCCATTTACCATTTTCTTGTTTTGTTACTTCTATAGTCCCTACAGATTGAGATGGATTACTTTTATCATATATGTTAAATGTAACTTTATTTGGCCTAATACCATCTCTATCATTATCATCAGACCAGGTCTTTGAAGCATGTAATACTACTGTTTCTGGTTTGTTTGTAATAATAAACCCATCTGTCTGATTTCCTGTAGTGCTCTCTCTTAGATAACCACTTGGAACATTCTCATCTACCGAATATGCAATTTTCTCACCATTATCATCTTCTTTTGGAAGCTCAGAAGATGTTCCTGTCCAATCTGGTCCTGACAAAGTAATTGTATCTACAGTCTCATTACCTTTTTTTATATAAAAAGTTACACTATCTGGTCTATTACCATTTTCATCATTATTGTCATCCCATGATTTTGTAACAGGAATAGTAATTTTTTCTGGTTCTCCTTCAATATCATCCCATGAGATGTTTAAGTTAATGCCATGGATTGCCTCTTGAGATGTTACCTTTCTTGCAATTACAGCTCCATCCAAATTACCATTTACGTATACGTTTAAATTTGGTGCTAATATCGTTCCAATTATCTCTTTTGTTTCAAGAGCTTTGTTTGTAACCAAATTCTCAGAATAGAAGTTGAATACTATATCTTCAGCTAATACATTCCAGTCAGCTCTTGACCCATTTACAGATATAATAGGTGTAGGAGGTCTTGTTCCCTCTTGGGCATTTTCCATTAAATCTGTACAATCAACATTTATTACAATCTTCTTGCCGCTTTCAAAATTATCTATATTAAATATATTTACAATATTCGAATTGAAAAAAGTATTTGGATCAACTTTAACAACCATCACATTTTTATCTGATGGAAATGTATATGTATATGTCTGACTTCCATCTGTTGGAATACAATCAAGTTCTGGTTGATTTGGTTGATTCATAAGTCTTTCTGATGCTGCTTGAAGATTTTCAAACTCCTGATCAAAATCGATAAAACCATCCTCTACGCCTATAACATCGTAAGAATGATATTGAACATCAGAGCCCTGATCTTGGTGTACTGGGTTATCATATGAATGTCCATTTACAGTTGTTTGATTCGCATTCGTAGAAAACTCATTGTTATTCTTGTTTAAATAAACTATACCTTTACCATTTTTATTTCCTACATCATATGATCCCTTTACAGTTCCATCAGAAGTTGTTAATTCTTCTTTTGTTTTACTTGCCTGCCAGTTATAAAATGTATTACTTGAATAAGTTCCTGCTATATATGAATGTAAGTTTACATGTCGTAAGTCGTACGTGTCGTAAAAATTCCAATCAGTCATATAGTTTCCAAATGCACCTCTTGAAAAATCTCCTCCAATAGCTATGTCAGCTGTTACCTCCGAAACAGAGGCATCTCCATAACAAAATACACAGAAATCTCCTGGAACCCCAAGAATATTATTGCTATATTTTGTATATGTAGCTGGAGCATCCTCATCAGCACTAACATTTGATATGATTCCTGCAATAATAGCAATTATTGCAAATCCAGCAATAATCGCAGAAATTGAAAATCTTATTTTTTTCTTTTTATTCATCTTAGCCTCCATCGTATATTTATCCCTATTTATCATTTGACTAAATTTATTATATAAATAATATTTTTCATATTCAATATTTTTTTAAAATTACATGAAATTTCTATTTTTGTAATAATTACGTAATAATTTTAAGTGTGCTCTCATATTTTTCTTTATAAAATTCTTTGCT
>CAMNND010000137.1 GCA_946545035.1 uncultured Clostridium sp.
CCACAATAATCAAGCATTTTTTTTGCTACAACATTTCCATCTGTTCCGTCATATTTATCTGACATATATATAATTTCCTTAATACCACACTGAATAATTGCCTTAGCGCATTCATTACAAGGAAATAAATATACATATATTCTCGAACCTTCTAACAATGATCCTTTATTATTCAATATTGCATTTAATTCTGCATGACATACATACGCATACTTAGTATTCTTAAAATCTCCTTCTCTATCCCAAGGCATATGTTCGTCATCATAACCATTTGGAGCACCATTATATCCAACTGATAATATTTTATTATCCTTACTTACAATGCAAGCACCTACCTGCGTATTTGGATCTTTACTTCTTTGTGCTGATAATAATGCAATTCCCATAAAATACGCATCCCAATTTATATAATCTTCTCTCTTTTTTTGCATCTAATCTCACTCCTCTGGTCAAAATTATATCAAATAACATTTTACATGTAAATTTTTTTGTTATTAAAACTGACATTTTATTATACACTAATTTTTGGCAATAGTAAAGATATAAATACGCTTAAACTTCAACGATTTCATTGTTTTTACACATTCTTTAACTGTACTTCCAGTGGTAAATATATCATCAAATAATACAACCGTTTTTTCTTTAAAATTAATGTTCCTATTTTTTATATAAAAGACTCCCTTTATATTACTTGCTCTTTCTTCTTTATCCAATGTACTTTGAGGTATTATGTTTTTCTTTTTGTATAAAAGATTCGGTAAATATTCTAAATTATCTATTTTTCTAGATAATTTTTTTGCTATTAATTCACACTGATTATAACCTCGTTCATATAATCTTTTTTTATGAATCGGAACTGGAATTATATAGTCTGCTCTTTTTAACATTTTTCTTACCTCATAATTGTTTAGAATTATTTCTGAAAAAGTATCACTTAAATACGAACACTCATTAAATTTATATCTTAGCATTAGCTCTCTAATGTCTTCATATTTAAATAACCAAAAATGTGCGATATATTCTTTGTCTTCATCTGTATTAATTTTAAACTTCGATATTAAATTAATTCTATCTTTGCATTTATCGCATAAATGATTATCTGCAAATTCACCGCATATTCCACATACTGGTGGAAAAATAAAATCGAGAGCTCTATTCATAAGATTTATCATAAAACCTCCTAAAGCCCCCTAATATTAATCTATTATTTTGAATTTATATTCTAACCCCGTATTTCTCTTTTTGCTGTCGACATTATTAATCATAAAATCTATAACATTTGCATTACCAACAATAATTAGTAGTTTCCTAGCTCTTGTCATCCCTGTATACAACAAGTTTCTTGTCAGTAGTAATGGTGCAGCTTGTACAACTGGCATTATTACAACATCAAACTCACTACCTTGCGCTTTATGAACCGTAATTGCATATGCATGCTCAATTTGATCAAGCTCCGTAAATTGATACCACGCAAACTTTTCATCATCAAATAAAATCTTAATTCTTTTTTCTTCATCATCTATGGAAACAATCGTACCAAACTCACCATTGAATACTCCTGCTCCTGCTTCGTATCCGTCTATATCTCTTTCCCAAAATATATCATAATTATTTTTAATCTGCATTACTCTATCGCCTATTCTATATACAGCATCAAGATTTTTTCTTTCGGGGAATTCTTCATGATGTGGATTCAAATGCTCTTGTAATACTTTATTTAATTCCTTCGTACCAAGAGCTCCTTTTTTGGTTGGTGTTATTACTTGAATATTTTTAAAGAAATCATAATCTCCATATGATTGTAATCTACCACTACATAATGATATTATCTGCTCTAATATCTTATCTTGATTGTTTTCCTTTATGTAAAAGAAATCTTTATCTAGTATTTCTTCTGTTTCTTCCTGTTTTATAAAGTTTTCACCATTGTTAACTCTATGTGCATTTACAATTATTTTACTTTTAGCAGCTTGTCTAAATATTTTATTTAATATTATTGTTTTAATCTTACCTGAATTAATTAAATCTGCAAGTACATTTCCTGGTCCAACAGATGGAAGCTGGTCTACGTCCCCTACTAAAACAAGTTTTGTTCCTTGATAAATTGCTTTTACCAAATAGTTCATTAGAAATAAATCAACCATTGACATTTCATCTACAATTATTACATCTGCATCAATTGGAGCAATTTCGTATTCATTAAACTTATTTGTTGGATCATCTTGTATCTTTCCAATTTCAAGTAGTCTATGTAATGTTTTAGCTTCTTCTCCTGTTGTCTCTGTCATTCTCTTAGCTGCTCTTCCTGTTGGAGCGCATAAAACTGTCTTTTTTTTCTTTGATTTATATAACTCCATTATTACTTTTATTATTGTTGTTTTACCAGTACCTGGACCACCCGTGATAATACATACATTATTATCATTTACTGCTTCAATCGCTTCTTTTTGCTTATCCGATAAAATTATATCTGTTTTTTCTTCAACAGCTCTTAATTCATTTTCGAAATTATGTATTTTTTTAATGTTGCGTGCTTCTTCCAAAGCTAATAATTTATGAACTATGTTATCTTCTGCTTTATAATATGCGTTTAAATATACCCAGTTATTATCGTCTCTTTCTTCGATAATGATATCGCCCTTTACTTTTAAAGCTATTACGCAATCTTCTATCTCGTCATTTGTAACGCCTAAAAGCATACTTACATATTTATATAATTCATCCTCAAGAACTGTACAATGACCATTTACAGTTGCCTTTGATAAGGCATATTTAATTGCACTCGTTATTCTTTTATCATTGTTGTATTCAAATCCCAGCTCCATCGCAACTTTATCTATTAACTTAAAATCAACATTATTGGCCAAATCAATTAATATATATGGATTAGCCTCTATTTCCTCAATTGCATT
Organism: uncultured Clostridium sp.; assembly: GCA_946545035.1. Lineage (GTDB taxonomy): Bacteria > Bacillota > Clostridia > TANB77 > CAG-508 > CAG-492. The sequence continues at coordinate 2,913 of CAMNND010000137.1, forward strand.
TACACCAAGAGCTTTATATACATTTTGTGCGTTTTGTACACCAATTCCAAACCTATCTAAAAAACCTACTATCTGCCATAGCTCCCAATTTTCATTAAATTGTTCAGAAATCTCCATCGCTCTATCTCTTGAAATACCACGAACTTCAGATAATCTCATTGGTTCAAACTTCAATATATGTAGCGTTTCTTCGCCAAATTTATCAGTTATTCTTTTAGCCATTGCTGGACCAATACCTTTTATCATTCCGATTTCCAAGATATCTTTCAATACCAGCAGCAGATTCTGGCATTAACTTCTCAAACGTATTTATTTTAAATTGCTCACCATAATCCGGATGAGTTACATAGTTACCTTCAAGCTTTAGATTATCTCCAACAGAAATAAATGGTAGATATCCTACCACTGTTTCTTCTTCATTATTTTCATTTTTAATAATAGCTATCGTATAGCCGTTAACATCGTTTTGGAATATTATATCTTTTAGCTCTCCTTTTAATTCCATTCTGCTCCTCGTTTCTTCTGTTTTATGCTCTACACTTTTTGTAGTTTATCACAGAGCTAGTCATAATTCAATAT
>CAMNND010000138.1 GCA_946545035.1 uncultured Clostridium sp.
TTTTTTAATGTATTTATTTTTGCTCTTTTCTTCGCTCTTTTAACTTCTGCAGATCTTCATAAGCTTCTTTAATACCATTTTTGTTTTTGTTCTTTTCAAGAACTTCATCTAATATTGATATTGTATTATCAATTTTCTCTTTTTTTATGTCCATGATTATCTATCACCTCTATCTTGACCATTAGATATATCTTTAATTTCTTTAATTGTATCCGATTCCTCTCTTGTACTTGTATGATTTTCTTGTTGATAAGCTCTTCTATATGATCTATCTCCATATTCTTTTACATCAATTTCAAATATTGGAATTGGCTTTCCATCTTTACTAAAACGTTTTGCAAGTTCAATAATGTTTTGTGTTGTTTTTCCTTTACCATAAACAATAATACAATCTGGCATAATACGTCTATTTCTTTGCTCATGGCTTCCTCTTATTACATTTGTTTCTTGTCTAAGCGATGTCACTTCTCCATATTCATGTGTTGGATCTTTAGACTCACCATTACTTCCATTAACTTGTGCTGCAATCTTTCTTACAAGCTCTTCTGGATAATTAAAGCTAATATTTCCATAATCGAACATTGGATTTAGAGTATTTTGAGAATGTGTTACGTGTGCATCTTTATGTGACATTCCAGCAATTAGTTCCGGTGGAATACTAAAAAATCCCATATTGATTCCCCAACTGCCACTACATGATTTCAGCATATCTCCTTCAATCGGACAACCTGATATCGTACTAACACCATGTTCAAAATATTTCCAAAGTTCTTCAATTTCCATCCCTCTTGGAAGAGCTAAACCAGAATTATTCAAACCTGTTGAATGCATAAACATCCTAAAATTAGCTCCATGAAGTTTAACAATGCTAACTCCATCATCTGTAACTTCTATGTCAATTCCCTGTTCGCCATTTTTAACCATTTCTTCTGCTTTTTCAAGCGTTAATAATGAGTCCATAAACTCCTTTGAATACTGTATCGGAATCTTATCTCTTATCTTTTTAAAATCTCTCGGATTCAATATTTCTAAGTTAGTTTTTTCAAGAGTTTCATAAAGCTGTAATAAAACATCAACATCATTTATTTTTGAAATAATTGACAATATTTCTAGAGAGTCTAATTCTTCTTGTGAAAATAGTTCACTGTTAATTGTTCTTTCATCTGATAAAAAGCTTTCTAGATTGTACATAATTATTAATTGGTTTGCCGAAATATTTTCTTTGTCGAAAACTGCATCATACTTTGCATAATATGTTAAACCAAAAAATCTCTCAAATATAAGATTTTTAATTTGTCTTAAATCTGTACATTTCTGAATAGCTTCATTAAATATATCGTTTTTTCTATCCTGATAAGCATCTAAATCTTCCATAGTCTCAAGTGGAATAAAATTTGTTAATGCTGTAGTTCCTTGATACTTTTTATCTAAAACTATCTGTTTTAAATTTTCTATTTGCTTATCTGATAATTGATTCAAATTGATTTTAGAAATCAAATCTTCTAATTCATAAAATGCGCTTAATTTTGTTACAATTCCATATGTCGTATCTGGGTATATATCTCCTATTATAGATTCGAATTTTTGGAACTCCTTAAACTTTTCTGGATTATTAACCATATCTGCAATAATCATTGGGGTTGTTATATCCTCATATGTTAATAAGTCATTAACAAAATCCATTCCAAATACATCTTTAACAATAGGATCAAAAATGAATAGATTAGGAATTTTCTCCATATTTAATAATGGTCTATTTTCAAAAATTGCACGATTTTCTTCACCATATACTTCGATAATTATTTCTCTCATTAATTCCATACTTGGGTTAGATATAAATTCGGCTATTTTATCTTCACTTGCATGCTCAAGGACGGCAGAATTTGTCATTAATTTTGCAATGTTCCATAAATCATCTCCATTTTTATCATCCCATCTTGCAATTCTATTATCAATGGAAGTTCTTATTCTATCCGAAGACGTTTTATTTTTAAATGTTTCTAAAGATTTTCTTCTTTTTATGTTTCTAGTAATATCTCCTCCAAATGAAGCATCATTATAATAATATATATCAGGACATATTTTGCCAAACTCATATATATCACTGATTTGTTGCATTGCAAGTGACAAATTACCATAATCTCTACGAAATCGCTTAAATCCATATATGCATAATTTTTTTGCTTCTTCCAAATTTTTAAATTTCACGTATCTTGGATTATAGACTATTTCTGCTAACCTCTTATGTCGTTCATCAACATCTTCATCTAACAGTCTTATTTTATTACTTAAATTTGAGAACTTTCCTCTTATATCTTTTGGTAACGATAAATATACAGCTGGATTATTATTTATGAATTTCTCTACTACTTCTGGGGACATCTGTGCAAGCAGCCTGTTGTCCATTATTGCAAGTTTTAGTTGTAACTCCTCAGGTAGATCTTTTAGATCTGCACGGTAAATATTAATATTAGAATACGAATTTCTTCCTTCATCTTTTTTAATTTTTTCTAGCATAATTATATAGAATTGCTCTACTACTTCTGGTAAAAAGCATTTAAGATATGATTGAAATTTTGAAGGAGTAACTGATTTACCAATATCGTATGAAACCTCTTCTTGTAGTATTCTTAATTGTAATTCTTGTGGCAAAAACGCAATACAATTCTTTATATTACTTGTGAGATTTTCACTAATGTATGCCAATGGATTTTCAACATGAACAATAAGCTCTGGTTTTTCATTTAATAAAGTAACTTTTATTTCATGGTCTAACGATTTAAAAAAAGCAGCTCCATCATCAATTTCATCAAAATGCTTGATAACCCAATCTCGTTTCTCCCAAATATTTAATTGACGAAAAAGGTTAAGGTTTCTCAGTATTGCTCTTGTTCTTTTCTCTCCTCTAATATCTTTTATTCTTTCAGGATATTTCTCCAAATATGCATCTATAACATCATCATCTTCAGCCAGCTCTCCCGCGTTTTCAAATCTTTTTTCATTTATAAAATTAATGAGAAAACGTTTTCTCATTCTTCCAAAAAAACCTAACTTAGGTTTTTCAATCATTTGATTATCATCCGCCATACTATCACCTTCCATAAAAATAACATATATAAAAAGTATATCAATTTATTTATAAAAATCTATAATAATCCCTTTACGTTTACATTACATTTATATTACATAGATAAATCATATTTAGAGCAAATATAGCATTGAAAATAAACTAGTTCTAATTAAAACATTCATATTATTAATAGTTAGGTTGCTTTCAGGTACAAATATTAACATAAGGCAAAAATAATCTCTATTCGTGTCAACTTATTATGTTGTATGATATTCAAAAATATTTTTAAAGAATTTTAATATCTTTTAATATATCGGCTCTTTATATTCCACTGTCATTCTATTTTTCCTTAATTATCTATTCCTTTTTGTTATTCTCTCATTATTCTGTATAAATTATTTAGTTAATAT
>CAMNND010000139.1 GCA_946545035.1 uncultured Clostridium sp.
TCTTCGTCATCATCTTCGTCGTCTTTGTCATCATCAACACTATTGTTAGCTGATTTATTATCTAAGCTATTTGAAATAGAATTGTTGTAACTTGATGTGTTTGATGTGTTTGTAGTATTATTTGATGTATTATTGGCTGTATTGTTATTACTATTTGAATAGCTTGAACTTGATGACGTAGCCCCTGTTACATTGAATGAAGAAACAATTGATGTAGCTTCACTTGAAGATAAGTAGCTTTTTTCATATGCAACTATTGTTAATACATATATTTTGCTACTTGTTGCTACTGCATATTGTTCAATATACCTACCTGAAAAATTTGATACAAAGTGCATTGCATCCATTCCATTTAATTTTGTAATTTCAGATTTTTCAATTGTAATTCCACTATATGCAGACTTTAGGCTATCCATAGTTTCTTGTAAAGATGATTGTGATACTGTTTCTCCTGAAGAATTTGCAAGAATTTGGATATTTACAGTTGCTTTACTAGCTGTGCTTGCCCATGCATTAGATCCTCCACTTGTATACGTTGATGGTATGTCGATTGTATATCCATCTCCAGTGTATGCAAATGCAGAGTTTCCAGCAAGCATAATTACTGATATTGCTATAATCGAAATGATTTTTGCTAATGTTTTTCTCATTTACATCTCTCCTTTCATATAAAATTTATACCATATAATGCATTTATCTTCAATAAGTCTTTTATTTTTTTTATATTAAAGACATAAAAAAAAGACACCTTAAGATGCCTTTTTATTTATATTAAGCTTGAGCTTTTTTATTTTTTACGAAATAAACTACAACCCCTGCTACTGCAGCAATAACAACTATGGCAATTATAATGCCTACAGCTGATCCTGATTTTGGTTCTTTGTAGTTATCAATTTTAAATGAATCTAACATGCTCTTTACATCATCAGAATTTGTAATATCTCCTGTTCCAGCAAAAGTTAATACATATACTTTATCCTTTGTTGGGATTGCATATTGAACTAATGTCATTCCAGAGTAGCTTGATTCAATGTATAAACATTTATATCCATTTAACTTTGTTACTTCTGATTTAGAAACTTTTAATCCACTAAACTGTTTTTCCAATTCTTTCACATTATCCTCTAACGCTGATTTAGTTGCAGCCTTTCCACCCTTGTTTTCGTCGATTTGGATGTTAAATGTTAAAGTATATCCTTTTCTCCAAACTTTGTCTCCCATCTCACTGAATGATGATGGTACATCAATTGACATTCCGTCCTCAGAAAATGCTAATACTGTACTACATGATACCATAATTCCTAGCATTAAAACTATGGCTAAAATTTTTGATAAGATTTTTTTATTCATTTTAATCTCTCCTTTCACTACAAATTTATATCATATTATACAATTATCTTCAACTTTTTTATTCTTAATATTTTTACAATATTTTTTTGCTAGCTCTTTACTTTTTATTCGATTAGTTGTATAATGCCGACTGTTATTCGGCTTTTTTGCCAGATAATATTCAAATATTAGCAAGGCGGATCCGCCGCCGACGACAATGACTCTGTCATTGTTCGTTTACCTCTTTAATAGAGAGCTCCCACTGAATTGCCTCAGTGGGAGCTCTCATTTTATATAAAATACTAATTTGATATATTTAGAAAAATCCACGAATAATCGTGGATTTTAATTTTATATTTTTATTTATTATCATCTGGTTCAGGTAATTCAAGAACAACTTTAATTTTCATTAAATATCTTATACCTCTTATTAATTTCATATTTTTAATTCTTTCCCATAATGAAGGTTTTGTTTCAACATTTTGAGTATAAGCCATTACATCCATAGGCTCTTCATTTAATAAGCTTCCTACTTCTTCTGTATTAGCAGGTGCATTTACGTTATTAGCTTCAGCAATATTAGCAGGAGCTGCTTCTTTAACAGCTGGTTCAGCAACTTCAACCTTCTTAGGCTCTTGAATATTTTGAATATCTTTTAAAGACTCAGCAATTTCTATACCGATATAACTTAAAGCTTTAGATTTATCTTCAATTCTTTCCATATCTACTTCAATAAATAAGTTAGACTCTAAATTTTCTATCTTAGTATTTACTAAGTTCAATGAATCTAGATATGTTTGTGTTTTCTTAGATTTTGCTCTTCCCATTACACCCAATGAATCAACAACATCTTCTGGAACTTTTCCAGAAATATCTTGAACTAATTTCTTCCAATTTGGAGATTTTTCATCTACAGCTGCAAGAACTTCTTTTAGTTCAGTAGATAATCCTATGTTTGTTTCTCTTTGACGTATTAATTCTTCAATTTTTTTAGTATTGTCTTCGAATTGTGAAGTTGCATATTCTACTAAATCATATGCAGCATCATATACATCTCTTGGGAATGGTTCTTCTTTTGGATATTCCTCTAGATATGATTTTATAGAAGCGATTAGATCTAAAAAGTAACTATCTTGCTCTAATTGAACAATCTGCTTTTTACTATTTGGATTTATCATCTTTTTAATCTTCTCTATATTGGCAAGAATTTTCTCTTCCGTAATTATCATTTTAACATTTCCGTTGCTACTTTTCGCCATGCAACTCGTCCTCCTTTATCATCAGTGTACTTTAACGATATTATTATACTATTTTCAACATTAAACTACAATTACATTTCTGTTTCAGTTATGTTACATTTATATTACATAAACTTGGAACATTGTATTTCCCTAGTGTAAAATTTGTAATATTTCCCATATTTTTATGTCACCTTTGTCTTATGTAACTCTAGATATAATTATATTTTCCCTTCTTCTTTTAATAGTTTTATATATGCTCTTTGTGTATCAATAAATTTATTTTTATCGGATAATAGTACTCTAATATCACTTAAAAATTTTTCATATTCTTCGTCCTTAAAGAAAAATTTTGCGTAACCATTTTCTCCAAATTTCAATTTAAGATGTTCATATGCTCTCTCAAATAATTGTTCATCTGTATAATCTGGTTCCAATTTTTTCCCATATGTATAACTTCTCATTAAACATGCTTCCACAGTATTATTTCTATCTGCAGTTGAAACTATTTTTCCATATATACTTCTTGGCTCATGATTACTTGATGCTCTATGATCTTCAATTGCTTCTTTAATTGTATTCCTCTCCCCTTCTGAAAAAAATCTTTTTAAATTTTCATCTTTCATCATTATCTCTGCAGAAATTATTTCATGTCTTTTTGGATCAATATGATGCCCTATATCATGAAAAGCTGCAACAGTATATACAATATCATAATTAATATTATCTACAGTTTCTGCAAATTTAAAACTTCTATTTATTACATATTTTATATGTTCAATATTATGTGCTTTTTCATTTTTTTGATACTCTGGAAAAATATTTTCTTCTATATACTTTTTTAATTCATTATTAATTTCTATCATCATTAT
>CAMNND010000140.1 GCA_946545035.1 uncultured Clostridium sp.
TAAAACACTTCATGTATTCATATAAGCTAATTCCTGCAATAATACCTACTACTACATCCATTACGTATACATTTGCAAATAAAAATACAATTGCTGCAATTGGAAAACCAACTAATCCTGAAATAACTCTCTTTAGATTCATTATTTACCTCCGAATTTTCTATTTCTCTTTTGATAAACTTTAATGGCCTCATCTATATCTGTTTCATTAAAATCTGGCCAATACTTTTGTACAAAATAAAACTCTGAATATACAAGTTGCCATGGTAAGAAATTACTTGTTCTAATCTCACCACTTGTTCTTATTAATAAGTCTGGATCTGGTTGACCTACTGTGTATAGCTTAGAATCAACTGTGCTCTCAGAAATATCATCAATATTTATAACTCCATCCTTAACATCTTTAGCAATATCTTTAATTGCTTTTAGAATCTCGGCTCTACCACCATAATTTAGAGCAATATTAAATGTTAACCCTGTGTTATTCTTTGTTCTTTCAATAGCACTTGCAATTGACTTTTGTATTCCATTATCAAGTGCTGTTACATCACCTAGTACTTTTATTCTCATATTTTCAGTATCTGCTTGCTTAGAAAACTTATCTAGATAAAATCTAAGTATGTTCATCAATGCACCAACTTCTTCTTTTGCTCTCTTCCAGTTTTCTGTTGAAAAAGCATATACAGTTAAATGCTTGATTCCGATATTATTACAATATCTTGCTATGTTTTCTAATGTCTCTGCTCCGCGTTTGTGACCATCAGATACGTTTAATCCTCTTTCTCTTGCCCATCTTCTATTGCCATCCATAATTATTGCTATGTGTTTAGGTAAGTACGTATTTTCGTCCATATAAAGTCCCCTTTATTATTTATTTCTATTTTTGATATATAATGCTAGCTCAACCAAAAATTCACTATTTTTGTTGTAATTCTTAATAATGCTTATAGCTTCGTCAATAATACTATCTAGCATTTGCTGAGCTCTTTCTAATCCATATTTTGTTACATATGTACATTTGCCTCTTTCTCTATCATTTCCGACAGGTTTGCCAAGCTCTTCAGCATTTCCCACTTCAGATAGAATATCATCCTTTATTTGGAATGCAAGACCGATTTTTTCTGCATAACTTTCAAGCTCAGAAATTTCATCGGCAGAAGCACCAGCAAGTATTGCACCTATTTTTACAGGAGCTTTTATAAGAGCTCCTGTCTTATTTTCATGCATATATTCTAAATAGTCACTAGAGATTTCTTTACCTTCATATTCAGTATCAACGTATTCTCCAGCAATCATTCTATCTATTCCATATGATAATTCATATAAAGCTTTTATTTTTCTTGCTCTTTCTTCCTCATCTGAAGTATTTCCAATGTCATCGATAAGAATTTGGTATGCACCATTTAATAATGAATCGCCAGCAAGAATAGCAGTTGCTTCATTATATTTCTTATGATTTGTAAGTTTACCTCTTCTGTAATCATCATTATCAATTCCAGGTAAATCATCATGAATCAAAGAAAAAGTATGTACCATCTCTAATGCGATTGCATTCTTATAACACTTCTCTATATCATCTTTAAATAGAGAATAAGATGCAATCATTAAAATTGGTCTAAGACGTTTTCCACCTGCAAGCAAGCTATAGCCTTTTGCTTCATTGAGTATGCTCTCAGGACATTCCTTAGTTTCAATATATTTTTGTAGCTCTTGATTGATTATATCAATATATTTACTTAGCTCTTCTTTGAAGTTCATTTGATTCCTCCTAGTATTTTTCTTTATATAAAACTTATACACTCATTACTTCTTTTTCTTTATTTGCAAGTAATGTATCAACTTCACCAACATATTTATCAGTAATTTTTTGAATTTCATCTTCTGCAACTTTAAGTTCATCCTCTGTAATAACTGAATCTTTTTGCTCTTGTTTAGCTGCATCAATAGCATCTCTTCTTATAGCTCTAAGAGCAACCTTAGATTCTTCAGCTATTTTCTTAATATCCTTAACAATTTCTTTTCTTCTTTCTTCGTTAAGCTCTGGGAAGTTAAGTCTTATAACCTTTCCATCATTATTTGGATTAATACCAATATCTGCTTTAAGTATTTCTTTTTCAATTTCCTTAAGAACACTTGCATCCCAAGGTTGAATTACTATAAGTCTTGCTTCTGGAACAGAAATACCAGCAACTTGTGAAATTGGAGTTGGAACTCCATAGTAATCAATTTTAATCTTATTCAATATAGCTGGATTAGCACGACCTGCTCTAATTTCAGCTAAATTATTTTCAAATACACTTAATGTTTTTTCCATTTTTTCTTTAACATCATCAAAATTCATAATAAAAAACCTTCCTCTTTCATATTTATCTTATTATTTTAACTTTAGTCAGAAACTATTGTACCAACATTCTCACCTTTGATTGCTCTAATCATATTTTCAGGATCATTCATAGCAAACACTATTAGTGGAATATTATTCTCTCTACATAATGAAATTGCAGTTGCATCCATTACCTTTAAGTCTTTATTTAATACATCCATATATGAAATACTATCGTATTTAACAGCTGTTGGATCAACCTTTGGATCAGCTGAATATACACCATCAATTGTTTTAGCAACTAATATTACTTCAGCATTTACTTCAGCTGCTCTTAAAGCTGCTCCAGTATCTGTTGTAAAGTGTGTATTACCAGTACCACAAGCAAAGATAACTACTCTACCTTTTCCTAAATGTTTTGTTGCTTTTCTTAATATGTATGGTTCAGCTATTTCTCTCATTTCGATAGCTGTTTGAACTCTTGTATGAACACCTTTTGCTTCTAATGCATCTTGTAATGCTAATGCATTAATAGTTGTTGCAAGCATTCCCATATGGTCTGATGTTGTCTTTTCCATGTTGTATCCATATTTACCTCTCCAGAAGTTTCCACCACCAACTACGACAGCTACTTCAACTCCTAAATCAACCATTTCTTTAATTTGTCTAGTAATATCTTCAACTACCTCTGCAGATATTCCTCTTTTTTCTTCTCCAGCTAATGCTTCTCCACTTAATTTTAATAATACTCTCTTATACTTAATTTCTGACATAAGTTTAACACTCCTTTTTTTATTCATATGAGGCCATTTTACCATACATATTATAAAATTTGCACCCTTTTTTTAAAAATAATGAAAAAAAAGATAAATTTTAGCTCTCGCTAAAACTTATCTTTAATGTTTTCCTTATTTAATTATTTTAATTTAATATTTTGTTTTCTGAATAAGAATATTGCTCCACTAACTATAACTATAGCAGCAACACCAAATATTATTTCTACATTTGAACCAGTAGCAGGCATCTTTGTACTTGAAGTACTTGATGTACTTGTTGTCTTTTTACTTGAGTCTGAGCTACTTGTGCTTGAACTACTTGAAGAACTGCTTGA
>CAMNND010000141.1 GCA_946545035.1 uncultured Clostridium sp.
AATTCGCTTTCTACAGTATTTCCTTCAAATAATATGACAACCTTATCCCCTTTATCTTCATATGTGAATTTTATTTCACTGCCTGAATATACATATTTTCCCGTACCGTCGTCATTAAATACATATCTGAAGTCATAACCTTCTTCTGACTCTACTTTCCATTCACCTACAATAGATGGCTTTTGATTTTTTTTATCGTCTTTTCCACATCCTGTAAGAGTTAATGCAGATACCACTATTGCAATTAAACTCATAATTGATAATATTTTTTTCATAGCTTTCATAATAAAAACCTCCCTTATTCTTTTTCATATATTAAGTATAAATAAATATATTTTTTATTTCAATAATTCTAGTCAATTATAACCATTTTTTATTTTTCTTTATATAAATCTTTTTATACACTTGTATGAATACTGCATATATAACAAGCAATGCAATTATCCATAACATATACTCTATTGGTAGTCTACTTAAATCAAATATTGTTGCTATATCAGTAAATGTTATTAATAATGTAACAACTATAATTGAAAATGTTGATATCAATAATTGCTTTGATGCCCTACTTTTCACAAACGGAACTTTATGTGTTCTAATCATGTGGATAATTAATGTTTGAGATATTATACCAAACGCAAACCATCCTGTTTGGAATAGAGCAGCCTTTTCTACTGAATTAAACTTAAGAACAAACCAAAGTACAACAAAGCATAGCATATCTAAAATCGTACTAATAAATCCAAATGCAAACATAAAGCTTTTGATGCCTTTTGTGTTCCACTTCTTTGGTTCTTTTATATATTCAATATCTACATTATCAAATGGCATTCCAATTTGAGCAAAATCACATAGCAAGTTTTGAATTAGTATGTGTATTGGAAGTAATGGTAAAAATGGCAAGAATATGCTTGCAATAATAATTGAAATCATGTTACCAAAATTACCGCTTGTTGCCATTTTGATATACTTAAGAACATTTGTAAATGTTTTTCTTCCGTTAATAACACCTTCTTCAAGCACGTTTAAATCTTTTTCTAGAAGTATAATATCTGCTGTTTCTTTGGCAATGTCAACTGCTGTATCGACAGAAATACCAACATCAGCTTGTTTTAGCGGAGGGCTATCATTAATTCCATCACCCATATATCCAACTGTATTTCCAAGCTCCTGATATATTCTTACAATCCTTTGTTTTTGTATTGGTGATAGTTTAGAATACAAGTGACAACTTGGAACTTTCTTTTTAAGCTCTTCATCAGAAAGCTCTTCAATATCTTTTCCAGTTAATCTATTTGTGACATTAATGCCAACTTTCTTACATACATTTAGTGCAACACCTTCACTGTCTCCTGTTAAAACTACCGTATCAACACCATGTTTCTTCAGAGCTTCAATAGCTTGTTTAGCACTGCTCTTTGGTGGATCTAAAAATCCAACAAATCCAATAAGAACCATCTCTGATTCATCTGCCACACCAAATGTTTCAACTCCATGTATATTATTCTTTTGTGCAACAGCCAAAACTCTTAGGCCTTCATTATTATGTCTTTCATATACTTCATAAGCTTTTTTTCTATGCTCATCTGTCATTTTAATAGCAGTACCATTTATATCTATATAAGAGCATATTGATATAATTTCATCAACAGCACCTTTTGTTATCAATTGTCTCTTTCCATTTTCATCTCTAAGCACAACACTCATTCTTCTTCTTGAAAAATCAAAAGGTATCTCATCTTCTCTTACATATTTTTCTTTAAGTATATTTAAATTTTCCTTTTCAGCTCTAGAAATAATAGCAACATCTATTAAGTTCTTTAAACCCGTTTGGAAATAACTATTTAAAAATGCATGCTTTAGTATTCTCAAGTTTTCATTGCCTTCAACATCCATATATCTTTCAAGAACAATTTCATCCTCTGTTAATGTACCTGTCTTATCAGTACATAAAATATTCATTTCTCCAAAAGTTTGAATAGCAGCAATTCTTTTCACAATTGTCTTTTTCTTAGACATATCAACAGCACCTTTTGCCATTGTAGATGTCATGATAACTGGAAGCATTTCTGGTGTTAATCCTACCGCAATAGTTATAGCAAAAATCAGTGAATCCCACCATTCTCCCTTAGTAAACAAATTTACCACTAAAATAATTGGAAGCATCATTAGCATAAATTTAATAAGCAATGTACTTACATTATCAATACCTTTTTCAAAGCTATTCTTTTCGTTAACACTATAAAGAGATTTCGCCATACTACCAAAATATGTGCTGCTTCCAGTAGCAACAACAACAGCTGTTGCAGAACCACTTACAACATTTGTTCCCATAAAACCGATATTTGGAATATCTGTTACAGTTTCACTATCTCTATATTTCGCAAACTTTTCGACTGGATTAGATTCTCCAGTTAAAGATGCTTGATCAACGAATAAATCTTTTACTTCAACAAATCTTACATCACCCGGAATCATATCTCCTGATGAAAGTTTAACAATATCACCCGGTACAACATTCTCAACATCAACTAATACCTGAACTTCATCTCTTATTACATCTATTTTATTAGAAATCATTTTTTTTAATTTCTTAGCAGCATTATCTGATTTATTCTCTTGATATAGAGAAATGATTGCAGATATTATAATTGTACCAACAATTAATATAAACGTTGCATAATCCTTTTTTGCTGGTAAAATAACATCTGTTATAAGTGTCACTACAGCAACCAAAATAAGAACTATGTTAAACGGATTAATTATTGCATCTTTTAACTTTTTAAACCATGTATTATTATTCTCAATTTCTATAGTATTTTTTCCATATTCATCAATTTTTTCTTCAATTTCAACAACACTCAGTCCTTTTTCTGATGTACCAAATTCTTTAAAAACTGTACTCACATCTGCTTTACTATACTTTTTTAAGTTTCTCTCTGCTATATTGCAGTTTTCAATGATTTTTTTATCTTTCATATTCGGGATCCCCCATCATATTTTTTACATAAGAATTATATATTATATATAAAAAAAAACAAAGGGCCCCAGCAAAAAAAATACTAGTTCCCCTTGTCTCCTTCTTAAGCATCTTATAAGCATATCTTTTCAGATTTGATTCTAAGTGCTCTCAAAGTATCCTTTGCGGTTCCTACTCCAACTCCATTAATGCTACAAAGTCTTTCGTATGGTGTTTTTGCTCTTTCATACTCATACGATGAGCAACCACATACCTTTCCATCATGCTGACCATAGATGAACCTTCTAAATTCCTCTATGTCGTCAAACCGGTTTCTGACCCTTGCAGGAATTTTAGAGAAGAGTATCTCATCATCCGCATCAGATTTCTTGGCGCGTTCAAGCTCTGCTTTATAGTACTCAAGCTGAGCTTCTAATTTCTGAATCTTTCTTTC
>CAMNND010000142.1 GCA_946545035.1 uncultured Clostridium sp.
CACCAAAGTAATTAATATTATCGACCATATAACCGTATATATAAATATTTTTTTGACCAGTAGTATTACCTTTAAAACTTTTTATTTCCGCTTCAAAATCTTCACAAGATGATTTCCTATACTTAATTGCTTTTGCTAGATAAAATATCCAACAAATAAACAATATAAATATCACGCATGAAGACGCGTAATTCAATAAATAAAATATAGCTCCCATAAATTACTCCTAAAATTTTTAAAATTTAATTAGTCCACCTAAATTGAACTAATTATATCAAATTATCATTGTTGATTCAACAATACTACGATTAATAGTAGTACTTCAAATATTCATCATACATTTTCGAATACGTTGTTATTTCTGTATTTTCTTTTTGTAATATATACTTTATTATCTCATCTAGTATTTCGTATTTTGCTAGAGGCTCTGAATCATTATTTCCATGTAATCCAAATGTATAGAATCCATTTTTCTTACAACATTCATCTATATATTTTTTGGCCTGATCTATTGTCTTCATATCATCTTCAAAAAAATATTTTCTGTCGCCTAGATTATAACAACCACTAATTCCAACGTTATCACTATATTCAAAATACTTATTACATATCTTTTCACCAGTTTTCGAATTTTTTTGTGTATAGTCTGCTCTAATTATTCCTCTAATATTGTATCCGATGTCTTCAAGAATTTTTTTTACATTTCCGGTTTTATTTTCCCATTCATCTATAGATGTACCAAATGTGTGAACACCATCAAAATATCCTTCATCAGCTAAGTTTCCATAATAGTGCACAAAAATTTCTCCTCCATCTTCTTCAACAAGATGTAAGTATTCTTTTATTGATTTATTATCGTATATCTTGTCCAAATTTTCACTTATGCAAGCCACTCCTAGTGGTACATTATTCTTATGAAATACTTCATAACATTTCGGTGTAAATGGGTTACAATCATCAATAACAAATGCGAAATATGTCTTGTTATATAAATAATCCTGCGCAATATCTATATATTCACAAAGAAATCTGTATGTCATAACTGTAATATACTCTTTTAGCTGGAAATAATTATTTTCTTTAATCATATTTCTAACGACTGAAGCACTAACAATTCCACCAGCATTTTCTCTTCTTTTTATAACACAAACATCAATATTATTTTTTGGCAATATTTCCAGCATAATCTTGTTATACATATTAGTTAAACTATCTGATGGCTCTGTACCAACAAATCTTTTTGTTATATTTAGCTCTGGAGCAATATATTTTGCAAATAATTCAAAATCTCTTCTTATATTATATTCTGTATTATCATCTATTATCTTAAAAAAATATTCTGGAAATGTATTATTTGAAGCAATTATATCTCCACTAGGAACAACCATTACATTTTCATACGATTTTAAATTTTCTTTTACTATCGCAAATCTTTCAGAAAAAGAGAAAAAAGATTTATCCTCTGAAACAACAAAAACAATTAAAAAATCTACCTTTTTTAAAGCTTCTTCTACTAAATATTTATGCCCTCTTGTAAATGGGTTTGCATTCATAACAATAGAGCCTACACTTTTATATCTATACCCTTTAAATTCTGAAAAATACTTGTTTAAATATATATTTGCAATTATACCCTCATTAGCCTGTTTTATTGAAATTTCTTTGACAGTTCCTTTCACATATGGTTTTATTTCTTCATATATTTTTTTCGAGTACATCCTGTTAACAATATGATTTGCATGATATACATTATCAACAAACCATCCAGCATTTATATTCGGGTTATATAAAACCTCTGTTAAATCGATATTTTCAATCTCTTCAAAGTGTTGATTATTATCAAAAATAATAACTATATCACCACTTTTTATGTTTGATTCACTCATTAGTTTTAGCTGATAATATGTATTATTCCATGCTCCATGATTAATAACTTTTACATTTTCACCATCTCTATTAGCATATTCCTGTATATAACTTGCTAATGTATATTTATCTTCAACATATCTTCCAACAATCAAACATGGTCCAAATAAATGAATTGTCTTACTTCCATTATAGTTAAAATTAACTGTGTTTCTTATATTTTCATTAACATTATAGTACTTACTATTGGCATCTTCTAAGACATTCATACCAGATATATTTCTCATATTTATAGGCATATTTATGATGCTGTCGCAATAGCTTTCTGAATATAACTCGCCAAAAAAAGACTCTGGTTCAATAATCTTTTCGCAAATATTCATTTTATTTCTTTCATATTTATGATTTATTTCCATATATAGAGATTGATATCTCTCATTTTTTGTATCAAAAGATAAAGTAAACACATCAACATTATTATTTTTTAGATTTCTTAAGTATTGGCATATATAATCTCCACTAAGTATTCTGCTCTTATAATCATCATATCTCCACCAAATAGAGGCTAATGAGTTAAATTTATCAAAGTAAAATGTATTTTCCAAGACTATCGCACGTACATGATATAAAACCTCTATTTCTGATTCCAAGCAACAAACAAAAAGCTCTTCATCTGGCTCGTTATATAGCATTTCATTTAATGATACATAGTTAATAACAAAACCATACTTTTTAAAGTAACGCTCTATAAACATATTCGTAGCTACACTATTATTACTCAAAACAGCCATTTTCTTTGGATAATAGTCCCAGATTTCCTCAAATTTTGCAATATCGTATTTAGCTTTTACTTCAAATATACTAGTTCCATATACATATGCACCAAGTAAATTTCCGTCTCTTATAACAGGAATTTCTTGCTTAGAATTTTCTTTAAAAGACTCTTTTGCATACCAAAAATTTTTATATGAAAGACAATTAGATATTTCCTCAATAGCTATATCTTGATTTATAGATTTTATTTTATTTGTATCAACTACACCATATAAATTTCCATTACAATAAAAATAAACATTATAATTCAAAAACTTTATACTATCTATTATCTTCTTTGCACTTATCATTTTTTCTTTTTGCTCTGTTATTATAATATTTAGCTCGTCTATGCTTTTGTATACCATATATTTTCTCCTTATTTTTTCATATGATTAACTTTAACTCTATTCTATATTAATTTTTTTCTTATATCAATAAACAAATTTTAGACGTACAAAAAAGGACCTATAAAATAGATCCTTTCTTAACTAGTTACTTCAACACTTTCATTATTTCATCCTTGGATGTTACTCCAATAAAAGTTTTAATAACTTGTCCATTTTCAAAAATCATAATTGTTGGTATACTCATTATACCAAATTCCTCTGCTAGTTCCATGTTTTCATCAGAATCCACTTTACCAACTTTTATGTTTTCTCCTAGCTCTTCTGCTATTTCATCAATTATTGGAGACATCATCTTACATGGACCACACCATGTTGCAA
>CAMNND010000143.1 GCA_946545035.1 uncultured Clostridium sp.
GCAAATACTAAAATTAATATTTGCATCTTTATTACATTTAGTCTTGGAAATCATATACATCTTTAAATTTTTCTTTAAATATCGCATAAACCGCTTGAAGTGTTTTTTCATCAACGCTTAAGTACTCATCCAATTCTCCTTCAGTTTCTTGTACTCTAAGTATTACAACCTCTTCTTTTTCATTTTCAAGTGGATATAATACAACATAATTTTCGTTTTCTAATTCTATTAAATCTAAAAATTCAAATTTTAATTCATTACCATCTTCATCATTTAATATGAATAAGTTATCCTCATCTAGTAAAGGTGTATCATTTCCCTCAATTTCCTCTTCTCCAAAAAAATCTTTACTCATTACATGACTCCTTTCATTTATTATTTTTTCTTATATATGTTTCTAAAATATAAACAGCAGATATTGTATCAACTATATCTTTTTTCTTGTATTTATTTACGTTAAGAAAATTCATTGTTTTGTGTGCTTCAACAGTTGTTAATCTTTCATCAATTCTCTCAATAGTAATTTTATTACCAAATTTGCATTTTAATTTGTTTATAAATTTTTCGGTTACTTCTACGCGCTCTGTCTTGGTTCCATTCATATTTAAAGGCATACCAATAGCAATAGTATCCACACCGTACTCAGAAACAATCTCTTCTATTCTTTTTAAAATCACTTTATCATTTCCATTATGGTGTATTGTTTCTAATCCTTGAGCTGTAATTCCAAGCGCATCTGTAATTGCTACTCCAACTCTACTATCTCCATAATCAATTCCGATAGCTCTCATTTATTCTTCCATTCCTATATAAGCCTTAACCATTTTGTCTAATAGTTCGTCTCTTTCAACTTCTCTTATTAGATTTCTCGCATTGTTATGACTTGTTATATATGTTGGATCTCCTGATAAAATATACCCAACTATTTGGTTAATAGGATTATATCCCTTTTCCTCAAGAGCTTTGTATACTTCCTTAAGTATTTCTTTTGTTTTGTTGTTTTTTTCTTTTTCAACATGAAAACTTACAGTCTCGTCTGTCATATAAATCCTCCTTTATATACAAGTTACATCACTTTCATTTTGCTTACATTCATCTAAATATTCTTTAAGATTATTCATAATAATCTCGATTGCTGTACCTTTGTAATAAGATGTATATACTATGTTAGTTTTGGGAGCAATTACTTGTCCATTTAGTATCTCTTTATTTGCGCCATTTATCTTAACCTTTATATGTTCAATTGAATTCTTTAAAGCTCCAAGGAATTTTTCAACACCTTCTTCATCACTTCCAGAAAAAACAATAGCTAAAACATTATTACTATACTTAACCATTATATACTCTGGAGATAAACATCTCTTTATATAATCAACAATTGCTATCATAACATCGTTAGCTATCTTTTTACCAATCTTCTCTTCAATTTGATTAAGGTTAATTATCTTAACCAATGATACTATAGAAGTTGGGTATTTGTCAATTACTTTTCTAGCTGTTCCAAACAAATATTCATATGTGTTTAACCCTGTTATTTTATCAACATGAGATAAATTTTCAAGTATCCTCAACTTTTTTACTACCTTTTCTGTTGATACCAAATTATTCTTTACAACATCTAAAATTGTTGTATCAATATTATCAAACTCATGTGGTTTATTGCCTTCAATCAGCCAGTAACCCATGTATATGTTATCTGTGTATATTGGAAAAAATATCGCAGATTTGGCTCTTTCAAACTCCATCTCTAAATAAGGTAATTTTTCCCCTTGACTTACAGTAATATATTTGGGAGTAGCATTTCTAATGCTATCCTCAAATATATCTTGTGAATGTAATTGTTCAAATGTCTTAAAATGTTTTTCACTAACATTTGATGCCTCGACGTTATATTTCTCACCATCAAACATTACTATTGTTGAATATTTTATCTCATATCTTTCTATAAGAGCATTATTTATTTCATTCATTTTTTCTTTAGAATCTGTTGAAATGTTTCCTATTATTTCTATAAAATCTTGTAATACATTTAATGAAATTACCCTTTGATTCGTGCTCTTTAATTTCTTTAATGCATCTTTTTTTTGAGTATTTCCTACAAATAAATACAACATAATTCCAATTGTAATTAACAATAAGAATACCAATATCGTAACCATCATGTTTATAATATCACCACCATCTAATAAGTATTTTAACTATTTATTTTTTATTTTCTTGCCGTTAATTGGGTAAACTGATTTTGCCAACTTACTTAAGCTACTTAATAAATTCTTTGAATATCCCCTTATTGTTAATTTACACTTAACAACTTCCTCAAGATATTTGCAATAATTCTTTTCCTCAAAAGGAACTAAGAAATATTCAACACTATTTCTATCAAATAGATCTAATTGGTATGTTGTGTCTGGTGAATTGTACACTGACATTGCAGCAACAATTGATCTTTCATTTATAGAACCCAGATTTACATGCTTATTAATTACAACCTTCATTTTGTTTTCGTAGTCAACTTTATTCATCTTTAACTTTTTGATAAATGATGTTAAAGCCTGAATTGTTAATATATCGTATGATTGTACAAAATATATATCTTGAGCTATATTAAAGAATTCTAATTCTGTATCAAAATCACAATCAAATAATACAAGAGAATAGTTATTTAGTAGCGTTGTTATTGAATTCACCTTATCTTCTATATCATTATCAGAATTTGGTAATGAAGTATATACAGTTAAACATTTATTAACTTTTATACCATCAGCAATTCCGCTCTTTAATTTTTCAAAACTTGAGTATGCAATATTTCTTAATGTTTCTTCATTTTCTGTATATATATAATATGAATTTTTATTTTTAGTTAAATCAACAATTGCAGTCTTAATACCTTGCTCTGATAAGATTTGTGCTAAGTTATTAACTAAGAATGAATTTCCGCTATTATGAGCTCCAACAAATGCTGCAATCTTCTGATTGTCACCAATATTTATCATGTCCATATCAGCAACTGCCACCATTTGATTATTTGCTTTTTCGTTTGCTAAGCCATCATCACTACTATTTATTTCATTTAACTGCTTAGATATATCATAATTAGGTTTATAGTTTTTATTAGCAATACCACTATGTGTATCTCCTGATATATTTGATATTGACTTGTCATCAATTTTTATATCATCATCTGAATCATCTACATCAAACAAAAATTCATCATCTGAATCATCATTATCTGCAGAACTACTATCAACATCATCATCTAAATCTAATACATCATCATTTTTTTCTTCAGAATCTATATCATCATCTAAATCTAATACATCATCATTTTTCTCTTCAGAATCTATATCATC
>CAMNND010000144.1 GCA_946545035.1 uncultured Clostridium sp.
TTAGCTTTTATATAAATCTGTATATATTCCATAGTCTCTTATTATCTTTCTAACATACATATTTGTTTCCTTATATGGTATTTGCTCTATATTTGAACCATCCGCTTCTATTACTCCTGATTCTATCCACTTATCCACTGTACCAATCCCAGCATTATATGCTGCAAGTGCTACATAATAGTTTCCGTATTTACTGATTAAATCAGATAAGTATTTCGTTCCAAGCTTAATATTTGTTTCAACGTCAAATAACATTTCCGTTTCAAACTCTTCATCTACCATAACATTATTTGCAACTTCTTCCGCTGTGTTATCCATGAGTTGCATTACACCTTTTGCATCACTATTTGAAACTACATTTTTATCAAAATTACTTTCTGCTTTTATAACAGCAAAAATAAGCCATGGATCAACTCCATACTCTTCTGCATATTTAATAACAAATTCTGAATATGTCTTTGGATACATTTTCTTCATAATGAACTCTTGTATTCCAAAAGCTTTATTTGCACACACTACTAGCACAATTATCAAAAATACTATCAAAATATTTTTTAGTGTTTTCGGCATAAAACTCTTCCCTTCATTAGTAAAATTAATACTTTTATTTTAAACTATTACTGAAGATTTTTTCAAGACCCACATATTAATTTACTTAAATTTCATAAAAAAAACACAAAAGAATAAATATATTTCAGGGTGATTTTATGAGTAAAAAAATTAAGATATTCCACATTATAAGTACAATATTAGTAATTCTTCTTGGAACACTTCTGCATTTCACATATAAACTATCTGGGAATAATAATATTGTTGCTTTATTTTCTTCCGTAAATGAAAGTACATGGGAACATTTAAAGTTAATATTCTTTCCGATGTTTCTAACATCCATAATTGGATATTTTACATGTTTAAAAACAGCTTCTAACTTTTGGTGTTCAAGAGCTGTTGGAGTATTTGTTTCATTATCTTTTACCGTTGTATTCTTCTATACATATGCAGGTATCCTTGGTAAAAACATCGCTATTATTGATATTATCTCTTTTTTTATAAGTGTTATTCTTGGAGAATTTGTATCATACATATTCATGAATAATAATTTTAAATGTAATAAAAAGCTTTCTATTCTATTTCTTTACCTGCTCATTATCTGCTTTATAGTATTTACATTTTTTCCTCCAAAAATTGGATTATTCAAAGATCCTATTAATGGTGATTTTGGGATAAATTCTAAAACTTTAGAAACAAAACAAGATAAATGATAGCTATCACTTATCTTGTTTATCTATTATATTTTATTAGCTCTCTTGTATTTGATTGACTTTATTGTCCCTGGAATATACAGCAACAGTATTAATAATTTATTCTTTAAACCTTTAACTTTTAAACATAATCTTTTTTTTGCAAGATATGTAAATAAAATATAGTGTTTAATTACATACATTCTCTTTGAAGGATCAATATTTTTTGTATCCATATCTGCAAGAATCTCATAGAAATATTTATAATATCCATATGGATTAGCTATAAATTGCTTGTTGATATTTTTAGAATATCCTTCTGCTTGATATTCACAAACCATTATCGTCTCATTAATACACTTAATTTTATAATCTTTATCCATCTTATGATACATTCTAGCTTCTGTTACAAATCTTTCATTATGCTCTAATTCATATCTATAATTTTTTCTTATATTTGTTACAAATACTAATGCTTTCTCACCATCTTCTTGCTCTTTAAAATATAAGTCATACATAGTAGATATTTCGTTCTTGAAATTATTTCCCATATTATTTCCATCTAAATCTTGCTTCAAGAAAGCAAGAGCATATATATCATTTCTATCGCTAATCTTTTCGTACTCATCCACTATTTTGCTAAAACAATTCTCAACAAAGAAATCATCAGAATCACATTCAATCCACAAGTCTCCGGTTACATGTTCAGATAAATTATTAATAGCTGCCATTTTCCCTTGATTTTCCTGCTTAAAATATTTTATTTGAAGTCTTGATTCACCAAATAAACTTGTAACAGATTTATCCGTACCAACTAATTTATTGCATACATCTTCTGTATCATCTACAGACCCATCATCCATTATAAGCCATTCTACTTCGTACTTACTACTTATATTATTTACTATACTTTTATATAAAACATTCAAATATTTTGCTCTGTTATAGGTTGCAGTTAAAATTGAAATCTTCATGTAACAACCTCTCTTTCTACATATATTTCACTAATTATTCATATTTAATACTTCTATACATTATCTTAACTATCATTTTAACTATAGAATCACTTAATGGATAACATCTATGAAGTCGAGCCATATCTAAATTCTTGCTCTTATTAATCTTATTATCTGTTAAATTCTGTATGTAACCTTCGTTTTTTAAAGCTTCAACTTGTTCTTCTGTATATAAACCATATGGGTATGTAAAAATTTTTGTATCTTGCTCTCCTAATTTTTCTTCGATAATTTCGTATGACTTATTTACATTCTCAACAGCCTCTTCAGTTGATAAACTCGTAAATTCTGGATGATTTGTACTATGTGATGCTATTGTAACTAGGCCACTATTCTGCATTTCTTTTGCTTGTTCCCAAGTTAAAACTCCAGGCTTATCCATATTATCTGTAATAACATATAAAGTTATTGGAATACTATATTTTTTAATAATCGGAAAAACATTTTCATAAACCCCATCATATCCATCATCAAAAGTTATCAAACAAGATAATTTTTTTAGCTTAATCTCATTGTTATTGTACTTTTCCAAATCTTCGTATGTTATAAAATCATATCCTGCTTTTTTTAAACCAACTATTTGCTTTTCAAATGTCTCAGCAGTTGTCTGCATATAGTCAAATTCAATCTCTGACTCATCTTTTACAATATCGTGATATACAAAAATAGGTATTTCTAAGCTTTTTTCATTGATACCATATTTATTATTAATTGTTGCTCTATCATATGTTATTAAACATACTGTTGCTCCAAAAAACATTATTATTACCGTTAGTATAACTCTTTTTATTATAACCTTCTTATTATTCATAATCCCCTTTTCCTTCTACTTCCTTTATTTCATTTGTATTTTTTGTTATTCGTGTACAATTATACCATTTAAATTCTTAATATGTATATAATTTGATGTAAAATTGCAACATATCTATTTATTTAAACTTTCGATTATATAATTTACCACTTCCTCAATGCTCATATCATCAGTATTAATTTTCTTGCATTGAATATTGTCAAAAGAACTAATACATCTATCAACTTGATTATATGCCCATTTTGTACTATC
>CAMNND010000145.1 GCA_946545035.1 uncultured Clostridium sp.
CGGCAAAATAGAAAAGCTTTGGTTCGTATGAAGCAAGTATTTCAATATTTTTTTCGTAATCATATAGAATATTTCTTGCAACCGCATATCTATAACAATCATTATTTTTTAGGTCATCATTATTATATTCTTCAGCCGCTTCTCTGGCACCTTCCATAAGTTTATCTATATTTAGACCTGCCACAGCAATTGGTAAAATACCTACAGCTGTTAAAACAGAGTATCTTCCACCTATATTCTCTGGAATATTTAATTTTACATATTTCTCTTGAAGAGCAATTTTATATAATGCACCTTTTCTTTTTGTAGTTGTAACAAATATTCTCTTTCTTGCCTCGTCTACACCGTATTTATCTTCCATCAAATTTCTAAATATTCTGAAAGCAATTGCTGGTTCTGTTGTTTTACCAGACTTAGATATAACATTTAATGAAATATCTTTATCTGACACATACTCAATTACTTCATTAATATAATTTGGGTTTAAATTATTACCTACATATATTATTTCAGTGCTTTTCTTTTCAAATTGGTTTGTTAGCGCATCTATTACTGCTCTAGCACCTAGATATGATCCACCGATACCGATTACAATAAGTACATCAGAGTCATTTCTTACTTTGTTTGCTATTTTCTTTATCTTTTCAAATTCAGTTTTATCGTAGTTTATAGGCCATTCAATCCATCCAGTAAACTTTGTATCATCATTTAATCCTTTGTTAAGCTCCTTATGGGCTTTTTTTACCTTATCTGCGTATGCGCTAATTTCATTTGCTGGAATTCCTGCATATTTTAAATTTAATTTAATACTTTTTTTCATGCAATGTACTCCTTTCCATCTTCCGTTTTCATTTATATAATATATTATTAGCTTACATATTTCAAGATTTTTTTATGCTTTGTGAAATTATCAAAAAAATAAATGTAAACACTTTTGTGTCTACATTTATTTCATCACTTTGATTAAGCTATATTTTTTTAGTTACTCGTTGTATTATTATTTGTTGTTGTATTTGTATTATTGCTTGCTGAATTACTATTATTATTTTTTTCGGCTTCTAAAGCTGTTGTTGCATTAGTCTTCTTTGTTCTTGGTGGTTTAGAATATGCATCATATACATTAATTCTATGTGGAGTACCATCCGAGGCAATAATTTTTATTATATATTCTCTCTCGTTATTTATATATGTTGAATAAATTTCTGTAGCATCAAGTCCTATTTTTTGTTTAGTTTGTGCATCTATAATTGAATATGTGTATTTTACCTCTTCATTATTGGCATTATTCGTATTATTAGCATTTGGATCTGTGTTAACTGGAAGAGTTCCAAATATAATTCCTGCAACTCCATTCGTTAGATTTGGTACGCATATTGCAGGTCTTCCACCCTCACCGATGCTACATCCAATTTTATCATATTGTGGGTTAATTGATAACTTACCATCTAGGGTTGCAATTCCCCATTTATTATCTCTTTTTATTGGAATATATTTTCCATCAATTAGATAACGATTTTCCATTTCTTCGTAGTCAGAGTACTCGCTGATACCTATTGTTTGATATTCACATTTTAAAACAGTATCTGCTTTGTCATTTTCTATTTTTAATAAACCATATTTGTCACTTTGTTTTATAGCATATAATGATCCATCGTCAGCTATCTGATTTATGTCTTGATATACCGGATCAACAAGTGTAGACACACTTGCTGTATTTAAATCAATTTTCAATATACCTTTTTCATTCTTTTCAGAAGTTGTTACAATTAAGCAGCTCAATCCCTCTATAAACTTAATATCTGAATATTTACAACTTAATACATAATTACCTTCCTGATATGACTCAAAATCTTGAATTCCATACTCACCACTTGCACTTTTTACCAAAGCATATCCATATTTGAATAACTTTTTATTGTAATATGCTATATCATTAGAAACAACCGATGCTCCAATTATGTCTGTAGCCCTTTGAGTAAGTCCATCAAGTGTCATTATACTTACTGTTTTATTTTTCTCATTATAACTAATCCTTACATTGAATCCAAGTTCTATAGCACTTTCAGTTGCATAAATTTCATTATTTTCATATATTACACCGTTATCTATCGAAAAATACTCATATTCAGTATCACTAACCATAATCTCTTCTTGATTTTTATTGTTATTATTGTTATTTTTCTTTCTCAACTCATCGTTTATAGCCTTATTATCTCTTACCTTATATATCGTAGACGAGCCTGTAATATACGAGGTGTATTCGTTATTTGTTTTTATATGGCATTTGGTTACATCTTCACCTTTACCTTTATATTCATCATTAAAATATCCTACATCATCTCCAAGAATATTAGATAATTCTCTTATTGAAATATATATTTCACCATTTTCAGACTTTTTGAAATTTTTCTTATCAGCCATCAAAAACAAAGATGCATTGAAGTTTGTCTTTTGTCCATTAACTAAAAATGTCAATGTGTTTTTCTTTTTTATTGCTGAATATATAAGAATTATCATAACTATAGCAAGTAATATTGCAATTGAAATTACTATAATTTTTGTTACTTTTTTTTGTTTTTCTTCAGATTCCTTTTCTATATTCTCATCTATTAAATTCATAATATTACTCCTTCTCTTCAGTCTATCTCACATTTATTTTATCTAATTGATTTTTCTTTGTCAATAATTTTGACTATTTCTTTCTACGCAAAATCCAACCATTTTTAACATCAATCGGAATAATCATTTTAACACTTTGGCCTGCTTTTCCTGGGTTAACGAATTCGATTTTTTCATCTGTTTCAGTATCCCAAAGTTCTTCTATCTTAAATTCAAATGGCTCAAGCTTTCCTGGAATAATAACTTCCATTATATCTCCAACTTTAAGCTTATTTTTAATTTCAATCACTTTTCTTTCATCAGAATCATCAACAACTTTACCACCATATTCAAAATTTGGATTGTACTGTTTTCCTTCATATTCCTGAAAATCTTTGTTATTTCTATCATTGAAGTAAAATGTCGTTAAACCTCTTGTTTTAACTTTATCAAGTTCGTTTAAGTATTTCGTATAATCGTAATGCTCTGGGTCCTTCATATAATCGTCAAGTGCGTTTCTATATGCATTTACAACTGATGCCAAATAATACTCAGTCTTAAGTCTACCTTCAATTTTTAGACTATCTACTCCCATTTCAACTATATCAGGAATTTCTTTAATTAAACATAAATCTTTTGATGAAAAAATATATGTTCCCTTAT
>CAMNND010000146.1 GCA_946545035.1 uncultured Clostridium sp.
TGATATGTTTCAGCACACCATCTTAAAGCTTCTGTGAAGTTTGGAGCACCAACTGGCATAATCATAAATTCTTGTGAAGATACTGTGTTATCAGCATGTTTTCCACCATTTAATACGTTCATCATTGGAACTGGTAATGTCTTAGCATTTACACCACCAATGTAGTTGTATAATGTCATTCCTAATGATTCAGCAGCACATCTTGCAACAGCTAAAGAAACACCAAGTGTTGCGTTTGCTCCAAGTTTTGCTTTGTTTTCTGTACCATCAATTTCAATTAATTTTTTATCTATAGCAGCTTGATCATAAACGTTCATTCCAGCTAATTCTGGAGCTACGATTTCATTTACGTTCTTAACAGCTGTTAATACACCTTTTCCTAAATATCTTGATTTATCACCGTCTCTTAATTCAACAGCTTCGAATGCACCTGTTGAAGCTCCTGATGGAACCATAGCAACTCCGCATGATCCGTCAATTGTAACTACTTCAACTTGTACTGTTGGATTTCCTCTTGAGTCTAATACTTCTAATGCTTTTACATCAGCGATTTCTAAATAATTTTTCATTTAAAATTCCTCCTTGTATTATTTAGTAATATATATAAAACCTAAAACTGCAAATTTTTATTTAAATAACATGCAAAATGTTTTAGTGTTTTAACAAATTGATAAAATAGTTTATTAAATATTATTCTCTTATTAATAAACTTTCGCCTGTCATTTCTTCTGGTTTTTCTAGTCCCATAATATCAAGCATTGTTGGAGCTAGATCTGCTAGTTTTCCAGGTTTTAATTTTGTATTTTCCATTCCGTATAGAATTAATGGAACTGGGTTTGTTGTATGAGCTGTATGTGGCTCACCTGTAACATAGTCAATCATTTGCTCTGAATTACCATGATCTGCTGTTACTAATAAAACACCACCATTTTTCTTCATAGCCTCTACTACTTTACCAACGCCATCATCAACTGCCTCTAATGCTTTAATAGCAGCTTCCATACTTCCTGTATGACCAACCATATCAGAATTTGCATAATTTAAAATTATTGCATCATATTTTCCAGAATTAATAGCTTCTACAACTTTTTCAGTAACCTCTGGTTCGCTCATTTCAGGTTGTAAATCATATGTTAAAACCTTTGGAGATGGAACCAAAATTCTATCTTCTCCTGGATATTGTTTTTCCTCTCCACCATTGAAGAAGAACGTAACATGTGCATATTTCTCTGTTTCTGCAATTCTAAGTTGTGTTAGTCCTTTATTACTTATATATTCACCAAATGTATTAACTAATCTTTCTGGTTTGAAAGCTACATTTACATTTGGAAGTGTTGCATCGTATTCAGTCATACATACAAAATATAAGTCTAAATCTTTCCTTGTTTCAAATTCATTAAACGATGTATCTACCAAAACTCTAGTTATTTCTCTTGCTCTATCTGGTCTAAAATTAAAGAATATAACAGAATCCTTTGGTCCAATTGTCATAACATTCTTATCGCTACTTGCTATTAACGTAGGTTCGACAAACTCATCAAATATTTCCTTTTGATAAGAGTCTTCAATTGCACCTGTTGCTGTTGAAGCTCTTTCTCCTTTGCCATTAACAATCGCATCATATACTTTCTGTATCCTATCCCATCTTTTATCTCTATCCATTGCATAAAAACGTCCTGAAACAGAAGCAATTTTTCCGATTCCTTTTTGTTTCATTTTGCTTTCAAGTTGCATAATGTACTCTTCAGCAGATGCTGGTGGAGTATCTCTACCATCCAGGAAGCAATGAACATATACGTCTTCAAAGTCTTTTCTCTTAGCCATCTCAAGTAGACCATATAAATGGCGAATGTGACTATGAACACCTCCATCAGATACAAGACCCATAATATGTAGTTTAGAATTATTCTTTTTACAATTCTCTATAGCTGAAACAAATTCAGGAATACTGAAAAAATCTCCATCCTCTATAGATTTAGTAATCTTTGTTAATTGTTGATATACAATTCTACCTGCCCCAATATTTGTATGACCAACTTCTGAATTTCCCATTTGACCTTCAGGTAATCCAACCTTAAGACCACTTGTAAATATTTC
Source organism: uncultured Clostridium sp. (assembly GCA_946545035.1). GTDB lineage: Bacteria > Bacillota > Clostridia > TANB77 > CAG-508 > CAG-492. The sequence goes on from CAMNND010000146.1 coordinate 2,098, forward strand.
CGTTGTTGGACATGTCTTATTGAGTTTGTCTAAATTTGGTGTTTCAGCAGCAATTACAGCATTTCCTTTTTCATTATTGTTAATTCCATAACCATCGATTATCATTAACATTGTAGTTTTCTTACTCATTTTTGTATATACCACCCTTTTACTTTGAGCAATATTTTTATAATTTATATTGCTCTTGTAGAGGAAACTAAGTTTCCTCTACATATTATTTATCATAATTTACTATTTTGCTAAATTCTTCTGCCTTTAAGCTTGCTCCACCGATAAGACCTCCGTCTATATCTGATGTGTTAAATAGCTCTTTAGCATTTGAAGATTTAACACTACCACCATATTGTATTATAACATCTTGAGCCACATCATTTCCATATATTTCTGCAATTTTGTTTCTGATACAAATAATACTATTATTTGCATCTTCAGAAGTTGCAGTTTTACCTGTTCCTATAGCCCATATTGGTTCGTAGGCTATTATTGTATTTCTTACTTGCTCATTTGTCAAGCCTTCAAGGGCAAGTTTCGTTTGATTTGTAATAATTTCAGCTGTTTTTCCAGCTTCTTTTTCTTCGAGTGACTCACCAACACAAACTATTGGTTTTAATCCATTTGCAAAAGCAGCTTTAATTTTCTTATTGACGGTCTCATCTGTTTCAGCAAAATATTGTCTTCTTTCAGAATGACCAATAATTACATATTCAACTCCTATAGACTTAAGCATAGCTCCAGATACTTCTCCTGTGTATGCACCTTTTTCCTCAAAATGCATATTTTGAGCACCAATTTTAATATTTGTGTCTTGTGCTGTTAGTAAAGCATAAAACAAATCTGTATATGGTACACAAAGTACAACCTCGTTATTTGTATCTTTAACTAGTGGTGCTAATTCAGTAATCATGCTAATTGCTTCATTTGGAAGCATATTCATTTTCCAGTTTCCTGCAATAACTTTTCTTCTCATAAAAACCTCCTATTGTACGTTTCCATTATTTACGTTTACATTATTTACGTTTACATTTTTATTCTTTGAAAAGCAGAATATAAATGGTATAATTATGAATATGATTTGTAATACTACACCACATATTAATGGAATAATACCAAAA
>CAMNND010000147.1 GCA_946545035.1 uncultured Clostridium sp.
CAATTAAATTAACTATAATGATGAGAAACATAGTAGATTATATTCTTGATTTTAGAGAGATAATGGATGGTGGAAATTATTACAAGAATAGAATTGAATTACACTTCTTTAGTAGTTACGTAGAAGATTACGAAAATCTAATAAGGCAAATTTTATTTGTAAATTAAGGTGGTACCACGAGCTAAATCGTCCTTTCAGGATAGTTTAGCTCTTTTTGTTTTATATAAGAAAGATAAAGGTACTACAAATAATTTTTTATAGGGAGGAATTAGTATGGAACAATTAGATTTAATTAAAAGAAAAGCTGTGCAAATTATTTCAGAGGAAGACTTAGAGAAAAAATTAAAGTCAGGTAAAAAGTTAACAATCAAATTAGGAGCTGACCCAAGTAGACCAGATTTACATTTAGGTCATACTGTTGTTTTAAGAGCTCTTAAAAATTTCCAAGATATGGGACATGAAGTAGTATTCATTATTGGTGATTACACTGCTATGATTGGAGACCCAAGTGGAAAGAGCAAAACAAGACCTGCTTTAACATATGAACAAGCCCACAGTGCTGGTGAATCATACTTTAAACAAGTAACTAAAATATTAGACCCAGAGAAAACAAAAATTGTATTTAACTCAGAATGGCTTGAAAAATTAAATTTAAAGGATGTTTTATCATTAGCTAGTAAATATACAGTAGCAAGACTTCTTGAAAGAGATGATTTTAAAAATAGATATGAAAATAACTTACCATTAAGTATGCATGAGATGTTTTATCCATTAATGCAAGGATATGATTCTGTTGCAATTAATGCAGATATTGAAATTGGTGGAACTGATCAAACATTTAATTTATTAGTTGGTAGAGAATTACAAAGAAATTATGAACAAGAGCCACAAGTTGTTATTACTTTCCCATTACTAGTTGGATTAGATGGAAAAGAAAAAATGAGTAAATCACTTGGAAACTATATTGGAATTGATGAAGCTCCAGAAATCATGTATGAAAAGGCAATGAAGATTCCAGATGACGTATTATTTGATTATTTTAAATTAACTACAGATAATATTGATTTAGCTGAAGCTCAAAAGTTAATTAACGACGATGTAATCGCAGCTCATAGATTATATGCTGAAGAAATAGTTAGATTATATCATGGCGAAGAATTTATCAAAGTTGCAGAGGAGAGATATGCTCAAGTTGCTAAGGGTGGAATTCCAGATGACATCAAAGAGGTTGAATTAAGCTCTGCTGATAATAAGGAAATAAAACTTTGCGATGCTTTGGTTGAAGTTGGTTTTGCAGCATCTAAGAGCGAGGCTAGAAGATCAATCCAAGGAAATGGTGTTAAAGTTGACTCAGAAGTTGTTAATGATATTAATGCTGTTCTTGATTTAACATCTGCAAAAGTTGTACAATTTGGTAAGAATAAATTTGTAAAGATTAAATAGGAGATTTATTTATGGATAAAAGTATACTAAAGCAGAAAAGAAAACTGGGATTTTCACTTGGTTTAATGATAGTTTCATCACAATTAGTTTTTACACTTATGGAAATATTGTTAAATCATCTTGGAATTGAAGAATCAATAGAAGTAACATATTTATTAAATGCATTTTCTTTATATGTTGTGGCTTTCTTGCTAGTAAAATTGTTGCTAAGGAAAGTTGAAAATGTTGAACAAAAACCTAAAGTGAAACTGACCTTTAAAAAGTTTATGTGGTATTTATTTGTTGCATATGGTATAGGAATATTTTGTGCAACATTTACAAATGAAATAATTACACTTATATCTAAGGTATGTAATAAAGAGTTTTCAGATAGGGTTGAAGAGATGATGTCAAATTCAACACCGATACCACTTATTTTATTTGTTGCAATTATTGGACCGATATTTGAAGAGCTAATATTTAGAGGTCTCTTACTAAAGAAACTAAGAGTGTATGGAGATAAGACTGCAATTATATATACTTCGATTGCATTTGGCTTATTCCACACAAACATTTCTCAAATATTATTTGCAGCTGTTATTGGAGTTGTACTTAGTTATGTAGTTTGCAAGACAAATAATATAAAATATTCAATAATGATTCATATAATTATTAATATGCTAAGTTCAATAGCAACAATCATTTCAACAGCAGGATTAGATGCTATACAAACAGTGTATGTTGTAGTTATAACATTGATAACAATAGCTGCGGTGATAGTTGTTCCAATAAAAGGGGCTAAAAATAGAATAGAAATATCTAATGAATCGAAATATGATAAAAAGAAGTTATATAATAATATTGGTTATATTTTTTCATGTATAATAGTAGTTATTATAACAACAATAAGTATACTTATATAGAGAGCAAAAGAATGGAGGAAATACAATGGAAATAATAAAGGCAATTATTTTCGGTATAGTTGAAGGTATAACGGAATGGTTACCGGTAAGTAGTACAGGACATTTGATTTTATTTAAAGCATTTATGCAATTTAAGGGTGTTTCAGATGGATTTTTTGAAATGTTTGAAGTTGTTATACAGTTAGGAGCAATCTTAGCAGTTGTTGCGATATATTTTCGAGATATATGGCCATTTTCAAAAGATAAATCGAAGAATTTTAAAGCAATTAAGCTATTACCAAATCCTGAAAAAGGATTTACTAAAATAATTGCGGCAATATTTAATCCAATATTAAAGCTTGCTTCACATATGGATAAAAGAATAACTATATTATGGGGAAAGATACTAGTTGCATGTATACCAGCTGCAGTTATTGGTTTATTGTTTGATGAAGTGTTTGAAAGATTATTTTACAATCCAACATGCGTTGCACTTGCATTAATTGTATTTGGTATTGCATTTATAGTTGTAGAGAATTGGCATAAAGATAAACAGCCAGTTGTAAATAGTATTGATGAGATTACATATAGAGATGCACTAATAATAGGTGGTTTTCAATTACTAGCTGCAATATTCCCTGGTGTATCAAGATCTGGCGCAACAATAATTGGAGCTTTGTTAATCGGTGTATCTAGAAAAACATCTGCAGAGTTCACATTTTACTTAGCAGTTCCAGTAATGTTTGGTGCAAGTTTATTAAAACTATTAAAATTTGGTTTGGGATTTACCGGCTTAGAATTTGCAATATTAATAGTTGGAATGATAGTTGCATTTGCAGTATCTATGTTTATAATCAAATTCTTAATGAA
>CAMNND010000148.1 GCA_946545035.1 uncultured Clostridium sp.
AAAAAACTAGTATACTCTTAAAGTGATATTTAAATTAGTCAAATCATTAGTATATGATATAGATACATACTAATTGGCAAAGGAGGGAATAGAAATGGCACAACCAAAAAGAAGATGGTCAAAAGCAAGAACTCATCTAAAGAGATCTACATGGACTTTAAAAGCAAGAAATTTAGTAGAATGTCCACATTGTCATGAATTAATGCAACAACACAGAGCATGTCCTGCTTGCGGATATTATGATGGAGAAAAAGTTGTTAATGTACAAAGTGACAACGAAGAATAAGAAAATCAGCATGTAAATGCTGCTTTTTTTGTTTTATGGGGAATACATTAAAAATATTTTACTGCGTTTATATATTATGTATAAAAATTTTAAATTATTTTTTATTAAAATATATTTAAAATTAAAAATAGTATATAATGTTTATGTAAAAGGAGTTGATTAAATGAAAAAAGTAGCAATTCTATTAGCTGATGGATTTGAGGAAATTGAAGCTCTCACACCAAAAGATGTTCTAAGTAGAGCTGGATTTATTTGTGATTTAGTTAGCATAAAAGAAAATAACATTGTTAGAAGTACACATGATGTATGTATATATGCGGATAAGGTTATATCTGGATGTGGTGATTTTTCAGAATATGATATGATCGTTTTACCAGGAGGAATGCCGGGAGCAAAATTTTTATCTGAAAGTGAAAATGTTATAAGTGTTGTTAGAGACTTTGATAAACATGGAAAGTATATAGGAGCTATTTGTGCTGCTCCTGCACTTGTATTGTCTAAAGCTGGTATTGCAAGAGAAAGAAAAGTTACATCATATCCAGGTATGGATAATTATTTAACAGATGCTGTATATATGGAAGATGCAGTTGTTCAAGATAAAAATTTAATAACTAGCAGAGGTCCTGCTACCGCAATGGAATTTGCATTTAAATTAGTGGAAGTACTGGGAGAAAATTCAGAGAATATAAGCAATGGGATGCTTTATAGCTATTATGGAAAAAATTGACTAATGAGATAATTTGTTATAGAATAAGAAAAAAATTATAAGGAGGAAGAAATGTCAAAACCAGTAGTTGCAATTGTTGGTAGACCAAATGTAGGAAAATCAACATTCTTTAATTACATTGTCCGGAAAACGTATTTCAATTGTTGAAGATACTCCGGGTGTTACAAGAGATAGAATATATGCAGAAGCAAACTGGCGAGGAATGGATTTTACGGTTATAGATACAGGTGGTATTGAACCTGAATCGGAGGATATAATTATTTCTCAAATGAGAGAGCAAGCAGATATGGCAATTAGTATGGCAGATGTTATAGTATTTGTTACAGATTTTAAAGCTGGAATTACAAGCGCTGACAGCGAAATTGCAATGATGCTAAGAAAGTCTAAGAAACCGATTGTTCTTATATGTAATAAAGCTGATAATTATGGTAAGACATCAGATGATATATATGAATTTTACAATTTAGGACTTGGAGATCCATATCCAGTATCTGCAAAGAATGCACTTGGTATTGGTGATGCATTAGATGCAATATACGAATTATTACCTAAAAATGATAATGAACAAGATGAAAGCGATGTTATAAAAGTTGCTTTTATTGGAAAACCAAATGTTGGTAAATCATCTCTAGTTAATAAAATACTAGGTGAGAATAGAGTAATTGTTAGTAATATAGCTGGTACGACAAGAGATGCTATTGATTCAGAGTTTGAAAATTCTCATGGTAAGTACATTCTTATTGATACAGCAGGTATTAGACGAAAGAGCAAAGTTACAGAAAACCTTGAAAGATATAGCGTTATGAGAACTCAGCTTGCAATTGAAAGAGCTGATGTATGCGTATTTATGATTGATGCTAACGAAGGTGTTACAGATCAAGATGCAAAAATTGCAGGAGAAGCTCATGAGGCAGGTAAAGGTGTTATTATTGCAGTAAATAAATGGGATGAATATGAGAAAGATAATAATACAACTGAGAAGTATAAAAAAGAAATATACGATAAATTATCATATTTATCATATGCACCAGTTATTTTTATCTCAGCTAAAACAGGACAAAGAGTTGAAAAATTATATGAAATGATTAATATGGTTGCTAGCCAAAATGCTTTAAGAGTTTCAACAGCAGTTCTTAACCAAGTACTTAATGAAGCAATAGCAATCGTTCAACCACCAACAGATAAAGGAAAGAGATTAAAAATATTTTATATGACTCAGGCATCAACAAAACCACCAACATTTGTTGTTTTTGTTAATGATAAAAAGTTATTCCATTTCTCATATGAGCGATACTTGGTTAATCAATTAAGAAAAGAGTTTGGATTAATTGGTACACCAATTAGAATGATGGTAAGAGAAAAAGTAGATAAAGAATAAACGAAAGAAGGAGTGATTTTATGGCAGTATATATATTAATGGCAATAGTTGCTTATTTAATAGGAAGTGTAAATTTTTCAGTAATTTTTAGTAAAAAATTTGCTGGATTTGATGTTAGAGAAAAAGGAAGCGGTAATGCTGGTTCAACAAACATGTTAAGAAGTGTTGGAAAAGGCCCAGCTGCATTAACATTAGTTTGTGATATTTTAAAAGGTGTTGTTACAATATTACTTGCAATTGGAATTGGAAAAATTGCAGATGCAAGTGTAAAAAAAGAAATTCTAGTTCAAATATCTGGAATATTTGTTGTTATTGGACATACTTTCCCAGCATATTTTGGTTTTAGAGGGGGAAAAGGTGTTGCTACATCTCTTGGAATATTATTACTTGTAAATTGGCAAATTGGATTAATTTGTTTAGTATTTGGATTAGTAATTATGATAGTTACAAGAATGGTATCTTTAGGTTCGGTTCTTACAGCTATTCTATTTCCAATATTAACTATATTTATAACTGATAACTACATTGTAAAAGGTAATTATATTATATTTGGTATTGTTATGGCAGCAATTGTCATATTCAATCATAGAGCTAATATCAAGAGAATATACAACGGTGAAGAGCACAGAATTGGCGAAAAAAGTTAATATAAAATAGATTAAATGTAAGGCTCTATATGGGTCTTACATTTATTGCTTAAGAAAGGAAGTATTGGTATGAAAAATATAGCGATAATTGGAAGTGGAAGTTGGGGAGTAGCCCTTGGAATGCATTTAGCAAGATTAGGAAATAATGTAAA
>CAMNND010000149.1 GCA_946545035.1 uncultured Clostridium sp.
TTTACTCGTTCAGTAAAAGTTCATCCGCAAGACAAAGATATTGCTAATCAATATGATGGATGTCATTTTGCTGAAATGAAATGTGATATTGCAGCTTACCAAGAGCGAGCTAAGTTTATGCGAGAACGAGCAAAAGGTATTACTCATGCTTTTAATGTTCTTTCTTATGCGGATGCTCAATCTAATCCTTATATGGAAGAGATGGCTCCTGAATGGTATCTATTAGCCAATCAGGCCGATATTGCATGGCGTAATGCAGAGCAGGCATTTGAGACTTATAAAATTCTTAAAGAATCTTATGGTGCTTTCATTGAAACCACTCTTCGTCAACGACGAGAGATGCGAGATCGGATTGAGAAAAAGCGTCAAAGTAATTAAGTTAATAAGCTCTTGTCGAGAAGTTTTTTCTTGACGAGAGCTATTTTTTTATGTTATAATATATATAACAAAAGAAAAAAGAAAGGAAAATGTAATGGCTAATTATAAGTCTTTTATTCATGTAATTCGACTTGATGAAACCAAAATCGATGTTCCAGCTTTCCTTAATGGTACAGTATATTGTTTTAGCAAGCTAGATGGAACTAATGCAGTCGCTTGGGCAGATGAAGCTGGGAATATTCATTGCGGATCTCGTAAGCGTGAAATTACTTGCGAGCATGACAACGCTAATTTTATGAATTGGTTTACTACTGATAATTCTACTGAAAAGCTTCGTGAATTTCTAATCCTTAATCCTAATCTTATTGTATACGGAGAATGGCTTAATGGTGTAGATGGGGCGAAGCAAGCTGGTACTATTAAGCAATATCTTGATCCTGGTTTTTGGATTATTGGCGCATTTGATATTGATGCAGGTAATTATCTTTATTATGATATTTATGCAGGACTTCTAAATGGAGTTTATGATAAGATTGATCGTCCTCTTGCTGTTCTTGATCATCCTAAGTATGACGATATTACCAATCTGCTTAAAGATAATCATTTTAATCTTCCTGGTGATACTAATGGTGAAGGCGTAGTTTGTTGGAATTATGATTTTTGTGATGAGTGGGGCAATTTCCAAGTTGCAAAGATTGTAGCTCAAGAATATCTTGATCATAAGGGAAATTCTCAAAAGGTTCGTATCCCGCAAATTCGTGAAGGTCTAGAGCACGATATTGCTGTTGCTTTTATTTCTTCTGCTGATTGTGAAAAGTGCAAGCAGAAGATTATGGTAGCTAATAATCTTGATGAATGGGAGAATACTGGCAAGTATATTGGCATGTTTCTTAATATGCTTTTTACTGATCTTATCACTGAGGAAATGCTTTCTATTGTACGTCGGTTTAAGACTCCTGTAATTGATTTTGCTATTTTGAAGAATGAATGTTTTATTATCGGCCGCAAGTATCTTGGTCTTATCTAGGAGAAATATATGGATTTTATTCAAGAGTTAGATGATCTTAAAGCTTTTGTTGCAGGATTAGCTAGAACAGATATAGAGTTTTGTTCTATGCCTCCGCAACATGGCTTTTTACCAACTGCGACAGTTGAAAGTGTACTAAGTAAAATTGATCAAATTAAATTTAATTGAACAAAAGGACCAGGAGCACAAACAGAAAAAAGTGCTGCCGCATATACTCTTAGATATTTTGTAGATCAAAGTGATTTAGATTTTGATACTAGATATTATCTATTGGAAGTTGCTAATATGATTGAGAATGAAAAAGAAAATTATTGCAAAAAACTTATTTTTTCATCAGACGCTTCTTTTTATTGTCGAGCATTAGCAGAATATATTCAAAGTTATGTGGAAAATGAGGGCCCGCATACTAAAAGTTTTATTGATGGAATTTATAGTTATTTAAATGAAATTAACGAAGAAATTAAAAAATTAAGGAAAAAATCTGAAGATACTTTAATGATTAAGATTAAAAAAATTATTGATCGTAATTAAATAAAAAAGGTTGACAAACTCTTACTTTTTATGTTATAATATAATTAAAGAAAGTGAGAGAAAGGAATGTTAATGGAGCTCATTAAGGGTCAGTATTATTGGGATCGCGTCAATCATGTTGGCCTTATTTTTGAGAATGAAACCGATGGATATTATTGGTTTTATTGTACTGATGAAAATCGGTATGTAGCTTATTATAATTTTGAGCTCGAGAATCTGCGGAGGTATTAATATGTGGTTGCTTTATGGTAAGCGTACTGGTCTTGTCAATCCTGAGACAGGAGAGCCAGTATTTGATAAGACTTTTCGTGCGCTAGATTCATATGGGTGTCGAGTTAATAAGTTGTCAGAAGCTATGGCCTATGCTGAGAAGTCTGATATTGAAGCTCTTCTTGCAAAGCCTAAAACTAAAGAAGCTATTGATGCGGGTCTAGTAGAATTTGATATTCGACGTGCGAAGTAATGGATCATGATGGTGAAGTTATATTACAATTAACTTGCGCCACATGTGATAATTCTGATTGTAAAGTAGGTCCTAGATGTGTTTCCGCAGATAGTTTAGTAGGTTGTACACGATGAGTGCCAGAAGATATATATGAACAATATGTTCATTATATGGAAGAGGTTCTTCCTTTCTGACACTTATATAAATTAGATTATGTTAATAAATCTTATTTTGAGATTTATAACTTTTTACAAGATATATATAAAAATTATCCAATAGTTGGCAAAGTAGATAAAAAAGGCAAAGTTATAGGAGGATAACTATGCAGACTCTTAATGATATATATGCTCAGACAGATCGCCTTGTCAACACTGAAAAGCATCGTATTCATAGTTGGTGGTTTGTAACCGCTCATACTATTAATGGAGGTCGTTTTTACTCTGAACCTTTTGAAATTTTTGATGATGCTGTTAAGTATTATGATAGCATTAAGAGCATGATTGAATATTTTGGTGGAGGATATGTAGAAATGCTCCGTATTAATGATTATGATTATGATGTAATTGCGGTTTCCCGCATTTAATTTCCTCAATCCAAGAGAAGGAGTGATGTATAATGGCAGGTTTTAATAAGGTAAAGCAGCATGGTCCCAATGCAGTTTCACATGAGGGTGGTGCTGTATATGAGAAGTCTCCTGTTAATGAGTGGATGAATATGCTATTTTCCAGCTTTATGGAAGATAAGTTTTATGAGTCTGCATTAGATCAGCAG
>CAMNND010000150.1 GCA_946545035.1 uncultured Clostridium sp.
GCAACGTCATTATCTATTGTTTTAGGTACACCAATTACATTTACACCTTTAAGTGCAAAATCTCTTGCAGATTTTTGAGTACCATCTCCACCAAGTGTAAATATACAATCAAATCCGTCGTCTTTTATATTTTGAACACATTTATCTGATAAATCCTTGTACACTATTTGTCCGTTTTCTTCAACTTTATAATGGAACACATTTGCATTTGTTGATGAACCAATAATTGATCCACCTCTTGCAATTATTCCTGATGCTCTATTATTCCCTGATGTGCTTAATTTTATATAATCATTATTTAGAAGTCCTTTGTAACCATCAATAAATCCATAACATTCAATTCCATTTCTCTCTGCTGTTTTAACAATAGCTCTAATAACAGCATTAAATCCAGAAACATCTCCACCATTTGCTAATATCGCAACTTTCTTAACCATCTTCTGTATCCTCCTAATCCTTTTTACACATGTATTATACCAATAATTACTTTTTTTACAATAAAAAATATAAAATAAATTTATTAATTTTTTATATATTTTTCTTTAATTTTGTTATATGTATCTTTCAAGTATTTTTTGTTAATTGCAGCATTAATTCCATCATCTGCAACCTTTTGAAGAACTGTATCCATAAATTCAATTGTTCCTGGATGTTTGACAACTGGAGCATTTTTTTCAATCTCCGACCAGTATCTTATTGGCTCTCCTTGATTCCAATTTTTTCCATTATATACCATACCAGCAGATAACTTATCGCAAACCGCTTCAACCATATATTTGTATGGTAAAAACACTCCAATTTGCTCTGTCTTTGAAATATCTACCCAATATTCAAAATGATGCTTGTTTCGGCCTTTATGATGAAGCCATGCTTCAGAATATCCATTTTTTTCTCTGCAAACATGAATTGGACTTCTTTTTCCATTATAATATTTTACACTTTCAATAAATTCTGTTGGACTAAATTTTGATAAATCGTGAACAAATCCTCTCCATGGAATTCCTGCCTTAACAGCTAATTTAAATACTATCCATCTATGTTTACTTACAAGTATTGTATGCTTAATAATTTTTGTTGCCAAATTCAATACTATCACTCCTTTACTTATATTAATTTAACATATTTTGAAGCTTTTCCCATTCAGACATTTTTTCTTCAATTGTATTATTTACATCTTCTATTTTCTGTTGAAGTTCAGATAATTTTTCATAATCGCTATATATTTTCTCATCAGAAATTGCAGTATTTAGTTCGTTTAATTCATTTTCTAAACTTTCAATATCTCTTTCTAGCTTTTTAATCTTTGCATTGATTTTATTTTTTTCCTTTTGCATTAAGTACGAATTCATACTTTGTTTGCTCTTTTTGTCAACATCTTCGTTTTTAACGCTTTCAATCGCACCACTTATTTGACTGTTACATTCATTATTCTCATTTTCTAGTGACTCTTCATATTCTTCGTACTTTTCGTATGTTCCGTCAAAATATTGCACATTTTCTTTTTTGAAAACCAATAAGCAATCTGCTATTTTATTAATAAAAAATCTATCATGAGATACTACAATAATCGTACCGTTATACTCTTTTAAAAGCATTTCTAAACTTTCTTTACCAACAATATCCATATGGTTTGTTGGTTCGTCTAAAATTAATAAGTTTGGTCCTTTTTTTAATATCTTACAAAGAGCTAGTCTAACTTTTTCTCCACCAGACAACATACTTATTTTCTTAAAAACATCATCACCATAAAACATAAATGCTGCTAATGAATTTCTAAGTTCAGTTGTTGTTAATTGTGGAAAACACTTACTAAAGTTATCAAAAACAGTCTCATCTGAATCAGAAAGAGCAATTTGTTGATCAAAGTATCCTATTGTAACATTATGTCCAAGTTCAAAAGATCCACCAAGTTTATCTATAGCCCCAACTATAGTCTTTAATAAAGTTGATTTTCCAATTCCATTTTCTCCGATTATAGCAAGCTTTTGTCCTCTATATAGACTAAATGATATTTTTTGTATTGATTTATCGTATCCTATTTCTAAATCTTTAGCATATATAACATCTCTACCACTTTGTTTATTAATTATGAAATTTGTTTTAAATGTAGTCAAATCATATCTGTTAGGCATTTCAACCTTAACCATACGCTCTATTTGCTTTAGTTTTGACATAGCCATCTTTGCTTTAGTTGGTTTATATTTAAACCTTGTTACAATATCATTTAAACGCTTTATTTCTTTTTGTTGATATTCATAATCTTTTAATTGCTTCTCATAATTAACTTTCTTTTGTTGTTCAAAAAATGAATAATTACCAGAATAAGACGTTGTTACACCATATTCAATCTCATACACTTTATTTACAATTTTGTTCAAAAACATTCTATCATGAGATACTATTACAATTGCTCTTGGATATTGTTTTAAGTATTGCTCTAACCATTCAATAGCCGTTATATCAAGATGGTTTGTTGGTTCATCTAATAAAAGAATATCTGGCTTACTTAAAAGTAATTTAATAAAAGCTATCTTCGCTCTTTGACCTCCAGAAAACTCAGATATTCTCTTTTGTTTATCTTCTTTTGAAAATCCAAACTTACTAATAGCTGTTTCATATTCTTTTTTATATAAATATCCACCCAAAAAATCAAATCTATCCATTGATTTAGAATACTCTTTTGCAAGCTCTTCTGATGAATTAGATTGCATCTCTTCAAGTAATCTATTAATCTTATTTTCTAAATCAGTTATTGGTTTATACACTTTAAGAATCTCTTCTAACATTGTACAAGAATCATCTTCAAGCTCCATTTGTTTTAAATATCCAATAACTGGCTTACCTTCTTTTATGATATTGAATTTATCTTCTCCAATTCCTTCCGTAAGCATCTCATTATTGATAATTGCTTTTAATAAAGTAGATTTTCCTGCTCCATTTCTTCCAACTATTGCAATCTTTTCTTTATCTCTTATCTCAAAGTTAATCTCTTCAATAATCGTCTCTCCATCAAGATCTATAGAGCCATTTGTAATTTTAAAGTTCATTATTTCCTCCGATTGTTTGATTACATATCTTTAATTTTATTTAATATTTCTTCCTTGGTAATTTTTCCTTCTCTTA
>CAMNND010000151.1 GCA_946545035.1 uncultured Clostridium sp.
CCATAAGTGTCTATTCAAATCGCGTATCAAAATTTTGAATAAGAGAAAGGAGATTTTGAAAATGGCACGGTCTGAAAGAAAACTCGGTAAGTCGCTTATGGTTTTGATGAAGGGGTTTTATGAGGTGGAGCATAGTGTCTATGCAACACCCGGAGAGAAGGAAACTGTTAAGGCTGGCATTGATGCGATTATTACGCTTAAGTGCTATGCTGCAAGAGCGTATCAGCTTCCGTACTTGAATACTCCTTTTGACGAAGCAATCGACAAGTTCAGAGAGGTGTCTGACTGCTGGAGAGCAATCGAAAAGGCGCAGAAGGCATACAAAAAAGCTAAGCGTCGTCAGGCTGCTACAAGAGCATAAGGACGAGAAAAAGACGGAGAATGTGTTTATCACAGGCTCCGTCTTTTGATTTATATATTTAATTATAAGGAACATATTTAATTTTTAGTATTTTTATTCTGGTATGGCATTTCTAGCTAGTTCATCACATCTGTTATTTAGTTCATTAGTACTATGACCTTTAACCTTATTAAATGTCACATCGTGTATTTTCGTTAGATTATATAATTCTTCCCATAGCTCTTTATTTTTTACTGGTTCGTTTCCAGCTGTTTTCCAGCCTTTTTTCATCCAATTATATATCCATCCTTGATTAAAACAATTAACAACATATGCGCTATCACTATACACATTAACTTTACATGGGTGTTTTAGTAGCTTTAGTGCTTCTAGAACAGCTGTTATTTCCATTATATTATTTGTGGTATTTTTTTCTCCACCAGAAATTTCTTTTCGTATATCTTTATAAATTAAAACTGCTCCCCATCCGCCAGGACCAGGGTTTCCAGAGCATGCACCATCAGTATATATAATTACTTCGTCCATTTTTTTTATATCCTTTCTTTACTATAAAAGTTACTTTGTGATATCATATAAATCGTAAGGAACTTATCAGTCTTTCAAATTAATGAAATTATATAATGTAAATTAGTATAATGCAATAATAATTTGAAAAATGAAAAGGGGGAATGAACAAATGAAGACGGTTGTTATAACGGGGAGTGCAAGAGGTCTAGGGTTTAATATGGCTAGATTCTTTAGGGAGTACAATTGGAATGTTGTTATTAGCGACTTAAAGGAAGAAAATTTAATTAAAGCAAAAGAAGAGCTTGAAAAGACGGAATCAAAAGGATTTGTAGCTTATAAAGTCTGCAATGTAGCTAAATATGATGATGTAAGAGCTCTTATGGAGTATTCGCTTAAGGTATTTAGCAAAGTTGATATATGGATAAATAATGCTGGTGTTAATCAGCCTCAGAAAGCGATTTGGGAGCTTAACGAGAGTGAGATAGATACAATTATTGATGTTGATTTAAAAGGGGCTATTTATGGCTCTAAAATTGCTATGGAAGAGATGAGTAAAAATCATGATGGAGCGATATATAATATTGAGGGATATGGCAGCAATGATGCCCATATGCTTGGACTTAATATGTATGGTACAAGTAAAAGAGCTGTAACTTATTTTACAGAGAGCTTAGCAAAAGAATCTGAAGAAAAAAACACTGGGGTTATTGTTGGTAAGCTAAGTCCTGGAATAATGATTACTGGATTTACAACACATTCACTTGTTAATGATACAATTAAACTTTCAGAGAAAACTAAGAAAGTTTATAATATATTGGGAGATACTCCAGAAACGGTTGGAAAATTTTTAGTTGATAACATGATTAATAATACAAAAAATAATGTAAAGATTAATTGGTTAACAAATAGGAAAGCTTTTTTCAGATTTTTAACAGCAGGATTTAATAAAAGAGATTTTTTTGCAGATGAGCCCAAATTATTAGCTGAAAAAAATGAAAATAAAAAATAAAAAAACAAGAATATATAGTAAAACTTAAGAGTTACCAATAATTTAGATAGTTTAATGTATCTAAAAGATGTAATAAATATTAATAATATTGGGGGATGAAGATGTTTAAGAAGATATACAAAATGGGAGAGCAAGAAATTTACAAGACATACAAAGAAGAATGTAGAAAAAAACATGAACTTAGAGATTTGTTTTGGGAGACTACATTAACTTGTAATCTTAAATGTAAACACTGTGGTAGTAATGCAGAAGGTAGGAAGTATGAAGGAGAGCTTACTACTGAAGAAATTAAAACAGCTTTTAAACAGATTGCGGGTGATATGGATGCTAGTCAAATCTTAATTAATGTAACCGGCGGTGAGCCTCTTATGAGAAAAGATTTGTTTGAAGTTATGGAGTATGCAACAAATGAGCTTGGTTTTCATTGGGGAATGACTTCAAATGGTATGCTTTTAAATGATGAGAATATCGAAAAGTTAAAAAAAGCTAATATGAGTACTATTGCAATAAGTATTGATGGCTTAGAAGAGACTCATGACGAGTTTAGAGGTGTACCAGGTTCATATAAGATTATAACTGGGAATATAAAGAAAATGATGGCTAGTAAATATTTTGATCATGTGCAGGTAACAACAGTCTTTCATAAGAAAAATATTGATCAACTTGATAGATTATATGATGTTATGCAAGATTTAGGAGTTGATTCATGGAGAATTGCTTCCATGGATCCAATCGGAAGAGCTACTGAAAATGATGAATTGTTGCTTGATGGAAACGATTTAAAAAAGCTTCTTGATTTTGTAAAAAGCAAACGTAAACATGGTAAATTAAAGGTTTTATATAGTTGTCAAGGATATTTAGGACTCGAATATGAAAAGGAAGTAAGAAAAAATTATTTCCAATGTAGAGCTGGTATAAGTATTGCGAGTATTTTATATAACGGAGATTTATCTGTATGTCCAGATGTTCCAAGGCTTCCACACTTAATTCAAGGTAACATTAAAACAGATAATTTCAAAGATGTATGGGAAAATAAGTATCAGGTATATAGAGATAAAAATAGAACCTCATGTGAAGAATGTAATAAATGTAAAAATTGGGAGTATTGCTTAGGGGGAGCGTTCCATACATGGAATTTTGAAGAGAACAAACAAAATAGATGTGCTTATAAGATGATATTCGAAGATAAAAA
>CAMNND010000152.1 GCA_946545035.1 uncultured Clostridium sp.
TCAGAGTCAATAAAAAAATATGGTGTTATTCAACCTATAATTGTAACAAAAAAAGAAAATTTTTATGAGATAATAGCAGGTGAGAGAAGATGGAGAGCATCAAAAAAAGCTGGTTTAACAGAAATGCCTTGTATTATCAGAAACGATGAGGAAAGACAAAACAAAGAAATAGCTCTTATTGAAAACATTCAAAGAGAAGATTTAAATCCTATTGAAAAAGCAAGAAGTTTTAGAACTTTGATGGATGAGTATGGTCTTACTCAACAACAATTAGCAGAAACAATTGGAATAAGTAGAAGTGCTTTGGCTAATACAGTTAGGTTATTAAATCTTGATCCTAGGGTAATTGATTTAACACTTGAAGGAAAATTAACCGAAGGACATTGTAGATCACTTATGAGCTATGACAATGGTGATAAACAATATCAAATGGCACTACAAATAATTGAAAATGGTGATTCAGTTAGAGAAATTGAAAGAAAAGCTAAGAATAAGAGAAATGCCAAAACTCAAACTCAGTATGGTAATAAACAATACGAAGCGATATATAGAGATATCGAAAATAGATTTCAGGGATTCTTTGGAACAAAAGTTAAGCTAGATGCTGGAAAGAAAAAAGGAAAAATAATAATTGAATATGTTTCTAATGATGATCTTGAAAGAATATTAGAATTATTAGATAAATAAAAAACATTGCATAAAGTAAATTACTTTATGCAATGTTTTTTATTAAAAATGTAAAGAAAATGTAATATATTGCTAAATAAAAGAAATCCGTAACAAACTTCACAAAATCCTTTAAGTATAAGTATATATATATATATATAATAAGTGAAAAGCTTGAAATATTAAAATTTGGAGGATTAGTATGATAAACAGAAATTTGAAATCGGTATTTAAGACAATAGTATTTCTGATAATTGCAACATTAGGTTTTATATTTTTGTTTGGATATGGTCAAGAATACAAAAAAACAACAATAAATAATAATTTAACTAAAGCTGATAATACTTTTGAAAACACAACGAATTACAAACCAGAATTCTATGGAACTATAGAAATTAATGTAAATGTTAATGATGAAGTTGATATATATAGTGGAATGTATAGAATATTAGCTAAAGATTTTGAAGATGGAAATATAACCAATAAAATTCAAGTTTTAAGCAATAATGTTGATACTTCAAAAGTTGGAAATTATATAATTAAATATAGGGTAATGGACTCTGATAATAATGTGTCAATAATTGAGGTTCCTGTTAATGTGTCTGATTCGGGAAAAAGAACTATAAAAAGAAAAATATATGATTATTCAAATTATGCTGATATAATCACATTTTTAGGAAAAACATCTTACGAAAGAGGAAATACACATGATAAACAAAGTTTAGGTATTTATTTACCGGCCAATACAAGTGTTAATATTAGAGCTTTAAATCATATAAATAAAGAATTAACAGTAGAGTATTTAAATGACAATAGATTAAAAGAAAGTTCATGGGGAGGCAAAGATGATAATGCTCCTTTGTATGGTGAAGATTGGGCTGAATTTGGAAAGATGTTAATTTATATGACTGGTACTGATACAAAAATTAGTACAAATACATCTGATTACAAATTAGAAAATATAGTCAATGTCAAATATCGTGATGAATCATCGAAGGAATATGTATCACTTGAAAATTATGATGGAAAATCATATGACTGCATACCATTTATAGATACGCCAATTG
This sequence comes from uncultured Clostridium sp., assembly GCA_946545035.1. GTDB lineage: Bacteria > Bacillota > Clostridia > TANB77 > CAG-508 > CAG-492. The sequence goes on from CAMNND010000152.1 coordinate 1,734, forward strand.
ACGAAACAAATGTTATAATAGAGGTTGAATTAAACGACTCAATTAAGTCCGTTGATTATTATACATATGATGATACATGGAATCCTAATATGGAAAGTGATGTTGCAATTTTAGAGGGAAGTAGAGCTACTTTTTTAATACCAAAATGTGACTACGCAGATTTAGGTAAATCAAAAAAAGAGTCAAATCCAACGGAATTTGTTAATGATAATTTTAATTCATTAAATGATATATTAGCATATTATGATAATTTAATTGAAACATATGATAAATGGATTGGGTTATCATATGGGGATGAGCAGATATCAGACAGAAATATAAATAATAGATATTTTATTAAAGCGGATCCTAGCTGTTCTGGTGCAGCTGTGTATGATTCAAATGCCGTGAAGGTACATAGTAAAACTCTTGATGCTTTTGTACATAATCAAGGTGATGGATGGATGCCATTACATGAGATAGGTCATGGATATCAAGGAAGTTTTGAAAGTAGTTATTTATATTTAAGAGAGGTTAGTAATAACTTTTTAGCTTATCATTTTCAACAATTAAATCTTGAGGGAAACTGGCTTAGAGGAATAGAATCAATCGAAAAAGAAATAATGAATGGAGTAGATGGAACAGAATATTCGTATCTATTAAATGATGATTTAGAGAAAGTAACGAGATTAGAAACTGTAGATGAAGCTGTAATTAGATTATATGCATATGTTAATTTATTTAATAAGGTTGGTTTTGAGGAAACTTGGCCTAAAATTAATAGTAATGATAGATTAAAAAAATATACAACAAGTGAAAGTCGTAATGCATTAGAAATACTAGTAGAGGAAATGGCTGATGTTACCGGATATAATGTCATTCCATACTTTGAAAGATGGAAAGCTTATGTAACGAAGGAAGAAAAAATAAAATATGTATATAATAAAGATTATCCAATATTATATTGCATAAGAGATTTGGTTAATAGTGATGAACAAGCAGAAATAATAAAAAATGACTTAGGTCAAGTTGGAATTTATAGTTTAGTGACTCCAGATGAACTTGCTAAATATAATTTAAAAGGAAATGTTAATATTACATTATCTGAAGATTTAGCAGAAAATTTAAAAGGAGATATAGTAATAAAAAATGGAGACAAGGTTGTAAAAACAATAAGCAATACAGGTGCTTTAACTTATAATAATATAGAGTTGCCAATTGGGGCTTATGAAGTTGAAACTTCTAATGATAGCATAGTAATCGATAAGCACTATGTCATAGTAAAAGAAGATTCAACGACAGATCTGGAATTAAAATTAAAAAAAATAATTGAAAG
>CAMNND010000153.1 GCA_946545035.1 uncultured Clostridium sp.
TGCAAAGCAAATGATGTAAAACCAATAATCGGCTGTGAAGTATATGTAGCTCCACGTACTAGATTTGATAAAGAAGCGGGAATTGATAATAAATATAATCACTTAATACTACTTGCTAAGAATAATAATGGATATAAAAATCTATCTAAGCTAGTTTCACTTAGCTTTTTAGATGGATACTACTATAAACCAAGAGTTGATAAAGAGCTTTTAGAAAAATATCATGAAGATTTAATCTGTTGTAGTGCATGTTTAGCGGGAGAAGTTCCACAAGCTATTCTTAATAATGATATGGAAAAAGCAGAAGAAACTGCAATGTGGTTTAAGAATTTGTTTGGTGAAGACTATTATTTAGAAGTACAAGCAAATTCATTATCTGAGCAGATAATGGTAAATCAAAAATTAGTTGCTTTAGCTAGAAAACTAGATATTCCGCTAGTTGCTACAAACGATTCACACTATCTAAAGAAAGAAGATTATTATAATCATGAAGTACTTCTTTGTGTTCAAACAGGAAAAAGAATGACAGATGAAGATAGAATGTCTTTTTCTACTAACGATTTCTATGTTAAGTCTCCAGAGGAGATGGAAGAATTCTTTGAGGGACTCCCAGAAGTACTTGAAAATACCGTTAAAATTGCTGAAAAATGTAATGTCGAATTTGAATTCGGTAATACAATTCTTCCAAATTATGATGTGCCAGAAGAGTTTGAAACTCACTACGACTACATTAAATATCTAACAGATACTGGAATGAAAAAAAGATATGGAGATGATATTCCAAAAGATATTATAGATAGAAAAGAATATGAATTATCTGTAATAAAAAAGATGGGATATGTGGATTATTTCTTAATTGTATGGGATTACATTAACTGGGCAAAATCTCAAGGAATACCAGTTGGACCAGGACGTGGTTCAGGAGCGGGATCTATTGTTGCTTATGCAATTGGAATAACAGACATTGATCCAATCAAGTATCAATTACTTTTTGAGAGATTCTTAAATCCTGAGCGTATAAGTATGCCCGATTTTGACGTTGATTTTTGCTATGAAAGAAGACAAGAAGTTATTGATTATGTTGGAAGAAAGTATGGACATGACCATGTTTCTCAGATTATTACATTTGGAACAATGTCAGCGAGAATGGTAATTAGAGATGTTGGTAGAGCTCTAGATGTTTCGTATGCTGAAACTGATAGATTAGCTAAGATGATTCCAAATGAAGTTCATATTACAATCAAAAAAGCAATGGAACAAAATGTTGAATTAAGAACACTTTATGAGAGCGATGAGAATATTAAGAAGCTTTTAGATATTGCAATGGGACTAGAAGGTCTTCCAAGACAGGCTTCAACTCATGCGTGCGGTATTGTTATTACAAAGGAGCCAGTTGATACATATGTTCCATTATATGTAAGAGATGACCAGATTTCAACGCAGTTTATTATGACAACACTTGAAGAGCTTGGTCTACTTAAGATGGACTTTTTGGGATTAAGAACTTTAACGGTTATTCAAGATACAGTTGACCTGGTTAAACAAACTAGAGGAATTGATGTTGAATATGATAAAGCAATGAATGATCCAAAAGTATATAAATTGTGGCAAAATGGGGAAACAGTTGGTATATTCCAGTTTGAAAGCCAAGGAATTACTAACTTCATGAAGGAATTAAAACCAGATTGTCTAGAAGATATTATAGCCGGAGTTTCTTTATATCGTCCGGGACCTATGGATCAAATTCCAAGATATATTGCAAATAAAAAAGATCCGGAGCATGCAGTGTATACGCATCCAAGTTTAAAACCAATCTTAGAGGTAACATATGGATGTATGGTTTATCAAGAGCAAGTAATGCAGATAGTACGTGAGCTTGCAGGTTATTCACTTGGTAGAGCCGACTTAGTAAGACGTGCTATGGGTAAGAAAAAGCTTGATGTAATGGCAAAAGAGCGTGAGTATTTTATTCATGGTCAAGTTGATGAAGATGGAAATATTGTTATTCCAGGATGTGTTAGAAATGGAATAGATGAAGTATCAGCAAATAAGATATTTGATGAGATGGCTGAGTTTGCTAAATACGCATTTAATAAATCACATGCTGCTGCATATGCTGTTGTATCATACAGAACTGCATATTTAAAAGCATATTATCCAGCAGAGCTTATGGCTGCAACACTTAATAGTTACTTAGGTAATTTAGATAAAGTTCCAATGTATATTGATGAATGTAAACGTCATCATATTGATATTCTAAAACCAGAAATAAATAAAAGTTTTACAAAATTTACTGTTGAAGATGGTAAGATTAGATTTGGTTTAGGAAGTATTAAAAATGTTGGATTTACTGTATTGGATGCAATAGTTAAGAACAGAGAAGAAAATGGTCCATTCAAAGATTTAGGCGACTTTTGTGAAAGAATGCAAAATGACTCTGTTAATAAAAAGTGTATTGAAAGTTTAATTAAATCTGGAGCGATGGATGAATTTAATCAAACAAGAGCAACGCTCTTAGCTTCATTTGAAGATATTGTTGATACGGTAAACTCATCTAATAAAAAAGGATATAAAGACCAAATTAGCATGTTTGATATGGCTATGGGAAATAGCGAAGATGAAGAAAACCTAGATGAAATCAAATACAACTATACGATAATGAAAGAGTTTTCTGATAAAGAGCTACTTTCTATGGAAAAAGAAATGCTTGGTTTATATATAACTGGACATCCACTAGAATCTTTAAGATCTGAAATTGAAAATCAAACAACAATTAATACTTTTAAAATGAAAGAGGCTGTGGAAGATGAAGAAGGAGCAGAAAAATCTGAATTCAAAGATGGACAAGTTGTAAAAATAGCCGGAATTATTAGTAGTGTAAAGAAAAAGTATACCAAAACAAACAAGATAATGGCATTTGTTACTCTAGAAGATTTATATGGATCTTGCGAAATTATTGTTTTTGAAAATAGCTAT
>CAMNND010000154.1 GCA_946545035.1 uncultured Clostridium sp.
ACAACTTTATTTATGATTGAATCATTAGATGGGAAGATTAATAGTGGTAATTCAGATAGCTTGGATGTTGATAGAGATTGGAAGACTATTAAAGGAGTTAAAGAAGGACTACAACAGTATTATGATATAGAGTCTGAAACAGATCTTTATTCTTTAAATAGTGGTAGAGTTATGGCTAAGATTGGTGTTAATGATAGAACCGATGAACCAGAAAAGACTATTTGTAGCTTTATTATCATTGATAGAAAACCACACTTAAATGAAAATGGTGTTGCTTTTCTTTGTAAATGGGTAAATAAGCTGTTACTTGTAACAGATAATAAAAATCATCCTGCATACAATTTAAGAAGCAAATATGACAATTTAGAGATTATTTACTACGATGAAATAGATTTAAATACCCTTATGGAGGATTTGTATGATAAATACAATGTGGATAAGATAACAATACAAACAGGAGGAACACTTAACTGCGAATTCTTAAGAGCTGGCTTAATTGATAATGTAAATATAGTAATTGCACCACTTCTTGTTGGTGGTTCAGATACAAATACATTAGTAGATGGAACTGCAATTTCTTCAGTAGAAGAGCTTAGCAAATTAAGAGCTCTAGAGCTTGAAGATTTCAGGGTGCTTAAAAAGTCATATATTCAGCTTAAGTATAAAGTTTTGAATTAAATAGAGATAGAAACAACTATATAATTGAAATGTAGTTGTTTTTTATTTTATATTGACCAATTTTATTGTTTGTTATATACTACGAAAAGTGACTGTTAGTCAAAATGAAAGGTGTATAAAGATGAAATTTGAATGTAAAAATAAATATAAAATGGGATATTCTTTTTTTGGTAAAAATATGAAATTAAAAATAAATGAATGCTTTAACTTGGCTCAAAATAATATAACAGAATATTTTAAAAAGTTTGATGGAGATAATTTATTTATAAGAGAAAATTATAATGCAGTTTGGGTTGCTTCTAAAACGAGAATACATATCTTTAACAATGCACATTGGTTAGAAACATTGGATGCTGAGAGCATTACAACTCTTGTTAAACCAATAAGAATTGAAATGGAGACTAAATTTACAAATCAAGATAATGAATTAGTTTTTGTAGCTAGTCAGCAGTCATGTTTACTAGATATGGATACAAGAAAAATAAGAAAAATAGATACCGTTAATTTCCCAAAGGATATGGATGTGGAAGCTACGTTATTTGAAAATGGGTATAAAAAATTAAATGATGAGTTTGATGAAGAAGATTTTGTGTATGAACAAACAGTGTTTTCACAAGATATAGATTTTAGCAACCATATTAATAATGCGGTATATGTTAGATATATAATGAATGCCCTACCAATTGAACTTTTAGATAGAATTGATATAACAGATGCTGAAATTCATTATTTAGCTGAAGGAAAAGAGGGACAAAAGCTAAGAATTTACAGAAAAGATATAGATGATAAAACAATTAGATTTTTGATAAAAGAAAATGATAGAGAGCTTATAAGAGCTAGTATAGATTATAAATAGAATTTATATTAAAATAATAGTAGAGAAATTATTAATATATGTTGATTTACTAAATAAAATATTATAAAATAGATACAATAAAATTTTGAGAGGAAGATGTATTATGATTAAGCTTAAACTTGCTAAGTTAAATTTAAGACATCAAGTATGGAGATTATATCACCCATACTTAGTTGTCGAGGAATAATTATAATACATAAATATAAAAGACAAATAGATGTATGAGTGATTAAATAAAAAATTAAATCACTTGTGCATCTTTTTTGTATTCATTTTTATATCTAAAAGTGCACTTGTATACCATAAGTGCACTTTTTTATTTTCTCTTGAAATAGAAGGGGGGATTTATATGAGACGAAGATGGCGATATTGGCATTAGAAAAATAAATATAATTTAAGTTTTGGGAGGAATTTTTATGAAAAATATTGATATTAATGAGTTTAAAATTTTAAAAGACTTGGTTAAGTTTAATACAATTAAGGATAAAGAAAATAAAGAGATTATTAATTATATCGAGAGCTATTTAAAGGCTCTAGGATTTAAAACAGAGCGTAAGACAAATAATTTAGTTATGAGTATTGGGAAAAGTCCTAAAATTGGATTCTTGGGTCATACAGATACGGTTGAATACATTGATGAATTTAAAACTCCGTTTGATTTAACTTTAAAAGATAATTTTCTATATGGACTTGGTGCTTGTGATATGAAAGGTGGTATTGCAGCAATGCTTGATGCAGTTGCTAAAGTAGACTTTTCTAAATTAAATAGTGGTATGAAATTATATTTTACTTACGATGAAGAAATTGGTTTTGGAGGTACGTATGAGCTTGTAAAGAATAAACAAGAATTTCCGGAAGTTATGATCTTTGGAGAGCCAACAAACAATGAGGCACTAACAGGAAGTAAAGGATTAATTGAATATGAAATTTACTTTAAGGGTCTAAAGGCTCACTCTAGTAATCCTGATAAAGGAATAAGTGCTAATTTAAATGCGGTTAAGTTTTTATATGAGCTTGAAAATTATTATAACAATGAAATAAAACCTGATAAAGAGCAATATTATCTTATTCCATATACAACAATGAATGTTGGCCTTATGAATGGTGGTAGTGCTAAGAACTCAGTACCAGCCAGTTGCGAGGTAAGCATTGATTTTCGTGTAATAAATAACGAACATATTGAAAAGATACAAAGCAAAGTAAAAGAGCTTGCCGATAAATATAAAGCAGATGTTAATGTTATAGAATGTATAAAACCTTTTGTTGATAAAGTAGATTTCTTTGATGAAGTAAAAACTGCTAACTTTATGACAGAAGCAAGTTTAATAGGAGATAAATCAAAACGTATTATTTTAGGAACAGGACCAGTAACTGCTCACGAAGTTAATGAACATATTTCAGTAGATAGCTATCGTAAATTGGTTAAGCAATATGAAGA
>CAMNND010000155.1 GCA_946545035.1 uncultured Clostridium sp.
AAAATTTTAAAATTTAATAAGTGGAGGTGATTGGCTCTGAAAAAAAGAGCATTGAAAGTTTTTTTCAGTGTTTGTTTTAGTGGCATAATTATACTTTGTTTGTTTCTAATAATTAGAAATGTTAACTTCAATAAGAAAAAAGAAAAGGAATTACTTAATATTGCTGATAACATTGTTAATGAAAATATTGTGAAGGGAAATGAATGTAATAGTCTGCAAAACATAAGTGAAAACGAAATTTTTTCTGTTGAAAATTTAGAGAATGATAACAATATAGTTGGCAAAATAATAATAGAAAAAATAGGAATTAGTGCTCCAATTATGGATGGTGTAGATCAAGAAACATTGAAAGTTGCCGTAGGACATTTTTCAAATAGTGGATATTGGTACCGGCAACGTATGTCTTGCTTCTCATAACAGAGGAAGTTATGCACATTATTTTGAGAAAATAAATACTCTTGAAATTGGTGATGAAATTATGTATCAGACTAAGCTTGGGACAAGAGTGTATACAGTATCTCAAATAAACAAAGTATCTGAAGAGGATTTATCTGTGTTAGAAGAAACAAATGAAAACACAATAACTCTTATAACATGTGTTAAATCAGATAAGAGCTTAAGATTATGTGTTAAGGGAATAGAAAAATATAATTAAAGGAGAAATTTATGGTTAGTAAAAGAAAAATAATAGCAATGATTTTAAGTATTATTTCAATAATACAAGTAATTTTTATTGGTAACAAGTCAATAGCAGCATCTATAGGAGATACAAGTCACTTAGAGCGTGCTGAAAAAGGTTTTTATACTATACAAAAGTGGAATGGTGAAGAATGGATTTATGTTACATATAGCATTACAAACTATATAGACGAAAATGGACAAAAGAGAGTTGCATATTGCGTAGATCCAGATTTAAAAGGAATTGGATATATTTCAGGAGAATTTAGTGGATATGATGTAGAACTTAAGAATCTTATAACGGATGAAAAATGTTGGAGAGCTCTAAAAAATGGTTATCCATACAAGACACCAGCGGAGCTTGGTGTTGAAACAGATCAAGATGCATATCTTGCAACGAAGATGGCTTTATATGCAATGCTTAGAGGAAATACTGAAAGCGATATACGTGCAGCATATAGACCCGGAGAAGATAAAGTTGCTGGCCAAGATATGGACGAAATAAAACGTAGAGGAGAAAAGGTAATAAATGCGATTTGTAATTTAGTTAATATAGGTAATAATGGAACTGAAAAAATGAAGTATACAAATAATTTATCTATTCAAACAATAGGCAGTTTTACTGAAAATCAAAAGGATAAAAACTACTATTACCAAGCAGCTAAAGTAGTATCTAATGTGGAATGTACAGAATATACCATAAAAAGCTTTTCTGGGTTTCCAGAAGGTACGATTATTACAAATAAAGAAGGAATTGAACAAACAACATTTAAAGGAGGTGATGAATTTAGAATCATGGTTCCAAGGAAGGCTCTTATGGAAAATATAACTGGAAATATAGCTATAATAGGATCTTGCAGAAATTATCCAATATACTATGCAGAATGTAAGGAAGGAAATTATCAAAACTACATGTTATGTTGTGATAGTTTAAGCAAAAATGTTAAAGTTGAGGCTAAAATTAATTTACAAATAAATAAATCTGAATTAAAGATTATTAAAGTTGATAAAGAAACAAAAAAAGCGATTGCTGGTGTAAAATTTTCTGTAAAATATAAAGATGGCCAAGATATTGGAACATATACTACGGATGAAAATGGGATAATAAGTATTGAGAATCTACATCAAGGTCAAGTTATCGTTAAGGAAATAGAAAGCGCTAAAAACTATGAATTAATGTCGGAGGAGAAGATTATCGATATTGGTTATGATGAATCAAAAGAATTGTTATTAGAGAATGAATTAAAGAAAGGTCAAATTAAGGTAATTAAAGTTGATGCAGATGATAACAAAATTAGAATTGAAGGTGCTAAATTTGAAATATATGATGAATCTGGAAAAATAATAAAAACAGTTGTTACAGATAAAAATGGCGAAGCAAAAGTCATGGGCTTACCTGTTAATAGGAAATATACTATTAAAGAAGTTGAAACAGCCAAGGATTATATATTATCAAATGATGATATAACTATTGAATTAAAAGAAAATGAAATCAAAAGTATAACCTTCAAAAATAAAAGAAAACAGGTCGCGAAACAGACATTACCAAGAACTGGTCTTATTAATTACAACACTATTTTATTAATGATATCTGTTGGTTGTATTGTTTTTAAAAGATTTATCTAAAAGATAAATCTAGGTCAGGCACAGAATAATTTATTTATACATATATTTTAATATAAGTATAAATGGAGGGATAGTATGGTAATACTCTCTATGTCAGGATTACTATCATTTCTGACTAATGCCCTATTAATGGTTGGATACATATCTAAAAATAGCTTGTTTCCAGAGCCATTGAACCCAGAGATGGAGAAGGAATATCTGGATAGATTTTGTAATGGCGATTTAACAGCTAGAAAAGTTTTGATTGAAAGAAATCTAAGACTTGTTGCTCACGTATGTAAAAAATATTGTAATAATGGCAGTGATTTAGATGATTTAATATCCATAGGAACAATAGGGCTAATAAAGGGAATTGATAGTTTTAATAATAAAAAAGGAGTAAAACTTTCTACATATGTTTCTAGATGTATAGATAACGAAATATTAATGTATTTTAGAAGTACAAAGAAATTAAATGCTGAAGTTTATCTTGAAGAAACTGTTGGAAAAGATAAAGATGATAACACTGTTAGCTTGCAAGAAGTATTAGAAAGTGAGGGAAGAAGCATTGAAGAGCAAGTTGATTTGAAATTTAAAATTAAAAAGATGTATATCAAAATGAAAGAGCTCTTGAAAGATAGAGAGCTCGGAATATTAACTATGAGATTTGGTTTGGATGGAAATAA
>CAMNND010000156.1 GCA_946545035.1 uncultured Clostridium sp.
GCATTCTTCTATCAAAATTTTCTGTTGTTTGTGTATTTGTTTCTTCACTTTGAGTAGCTCTTGGATTATTCTTTTCGTAAATTAGAAATCCTCCTGCTGTTATAATAGCACCTACTAATAAACCAATAATGAATACCAAAATTTTATCTCTCATATTATATCCTCCTTATTTTTAGATTAAATAAATTATAATAACTAAAACTTAAAAAAAGATTGAATAATTTTTAATTACTCAACCTTTTTTTATTGTCATCTTACTTATCCTGCTTACTTTTTATTTATCTTCTATTGCTTAATTTTAATAATAAAACTTGTAAAACCATCTTTACAATTAACTTCAATTGTTCCATGGTATTTATCAACTATTCCTTTAGCAATTGCAAGTCCAAGGCCATATCTTTTTTCATTTCTGTTTCTTGCTTTATCAACTCTATAAAATCTTTCAAATATTTTGTCTTTTTCATCATCCGGAATTGGAGCCCCTTGATTTTTAACTTCAATTTCTATATCATTTTTATCTTTATTCGTATTAATAATTACTTTATTATTTTCATTTGTATGTTTAATTGCATTATCTAGTAATATAGAAACAACCTGTTTAATATCTTCTCGCTCTCCGACAAACTCAATTCCGTCCTTAATATTTGTCTCAAGATTTATTTTCTTCTCAAAAATCATACTTTCAAATACAGCAACCGACATTTGAACTTCTTTAGATAAATCAAACTTTTGATAGTTAGTATTCTTAACATTTTCCATTTTAGCTAAAACTAATAAATCATTTACCAGTTTGTTCATACTTTGAACTTCATTTTGAATATATGAAATCCATTTACTATCTCCTACTTTATCCCTGAGAACATCTGCATTTGCTTCAATTACAGCAAGTGGAGTCTTTAATTCATGTGATGCATCTGAGATAAACTGTTTTTGTTTCTCAAAAGTTTCTTCAACCGGTTTTACGATTATTTTAGCAATTCTGCTCGCAATAAAAGCAATAACAAATAAACCAATAATTCCAATAACAACTGCCCATACAATAGTCATCTTAAGTCTGTTTATAGCACTTTCATTTTCCATTAATGTAACTTCAAAATCACCATTACCAACTTTTTTTATTTTATATATATAATTATCAGAATACCCTTCTTCAGATTTCTTCTTAGAAACTTCTATTGCTTTATTTCTAATTTCATCAGTAACATCATTTGACGATTCTCTTGTAATCTTTCCTTCCTTTATAGAAAATTTATACACCCCATCAATACTGATAGGAAATGGCTCTTCAAAGTTTCTTTCCCCTATTGGTTCATTTTTTTCACCTGGATCAATCAAATTATCTCGCTCATCTGGCTTTTCAGCTCTCATATCAGATTTTCCATTCATTCTATCCATCACAATTATTGATGAATTAATTGTATTATTATAGCTAAAACGAGCAAAAATTATAATTACACAAAGTACAACTAATGAAAGTGATATTTGAATAATTCCAAAAATTCTTTTTTTCAATTTATTAATCATATTATCCCTCCAACTTATAGCCAAGTCCTCTTACTGCTTTAATTTTAACTTTAGAATTGATAAGTTTTATTTTTCTTCTTATGAATGTAATATAAACTTCAACATTATTATATTCCGCTTCACTATCATATCCCCAAATACGCTCTATAATATTTTCTTTAGTAGAAACTTGATTCTTGTTCATTAAAAGGAGCTCCAATAGATCAAGCTCTTTACCACTTATTTGAATTTCATTATTTCCGCACATAAGTTTAGCATTCTTTACATCTAAGGAGATATCTCCATACTGTAAAACTTCAGTATCTTCAATATTTTTAGCTCTTTTTATAACAGTCTTTACTCTAGCCATAAGCTCTCTCATAGAAAAAGGTTTTGTAACATAATCATCAGCTCCATGCTCTAAACCATTAAGCTTGTCCTCAATTTCAGATTTAGCAGTAAGCATTATAATCGGAGTATTAATCCCCATATTTCTTAATGATCTTAAAATATCAAAACCATTCTTTTCTGGAAGCATTACATCAAGTAATATTAAATCATAATTATCAGTTAAAGCTTCATCTTCACCATCTTCGCCATTAGTTTTAATGCAAGTATTAAAACCTTCTCCATTTAAGGTCTCTGCAACTGCATCAGCTAAGCTATATTCATCTTCTATAATTAAAATATTCATCTATACACCTCTAATATAATTATAAATATATTTATTGAATTATTATTGAAAATATGTATCTACCATACAAAAGGAATAATTTTATATTTAACCTTCTTTTTATACTCAGAATATCCCTGTAAATCTTTTTCTAATACCGCTTCCTCGTTCTTAATTCTTTTAGCAATTATTATTGGATAAACTAAAAAAATAACAAATGATATTAATGATCCAAGGATAAGTGGCATACTTAAAAATAATATAATTGTAGCAGCATACATTGGATGTCTTACTATTCCATATAATCCTTTATCCACTACCTTCTGATTTTCAGAAACTTCAATTGTACGTGATAGAAATGTATTTTCTCTTAACACCTCTGCATATAATACATACGCAATAAGAAAAATAATTGAAGCTATAACAACAATATAAACTGGTATATCAATTATTCCAAATCTATAGTTTAGGCCAGCTACAATAAATCCTACTAAAAACATAATTCCACTAAATGCTATAACTTGTTTTTGCTCTTTTTCGCCTTCTTTAGCATTCAATCTACGTCTTAATAAATCAGGATTTTTTACCATCATAACAACCCCAGCAATAAACATTGGGATAAATAGTAGTCCCATAAATAACCATCCATTCCAATATTCAAAAGAGCCTGCTGAAATAAATAATAAAGCTCCTACAATAAAAAATCCCAATATAAATTTGAATAAAGCTCCCATAAATAATCTTTTATCCATAAATACTCCTAATATTTTATCTAACTTTTAATTT
>CAMNND010000157.1 GCA_946545035.1 uncultured Clostridium sp.
AACCTATTCATCCTTTCTTATATAATCAATAACTATATAAAGTCGAAGTAAAATAGAAACAGAGAGCCAATAATGACTCTCTGTTTAATTTAATCTAAACTAATCAAAATATTATTAAATAATAAATAAACACAATTATACAAGTTATCCTAAAACATCATATAATTTGTCATAAACATTCTGTAACTCATCAGCAACACTTACTATCTGTTCAACTACATCAGCAGAAATATCAAATTGAGATTTAATGTTATCAAATACTTCTTCCTCTGATTTTTCTAATTTATCATCAGCACGAATCATCCCATATACTTCAAATAAAACAACTTTTTTAACAGTATCATTTTTAGAACTAAAATAACTAATTAATTCATCTATACTCAATGTATCTTCTATCTCAGTGATTCCTAGTTCAGCTTTATAACTATTAATAATTTCTTCTTCCTCTTCAGCATAATCACCATCAATTTGAGCTAACTTAAATGCAAGCTCTAAAAATTTTTTTCTTTCTTCTACTTCCATTACATTTAAAAACATATTAATCCTCCTAGTTAAAGAAATCATCTAATTCATCATAATTTCTAATTATTTTATCATTGTCTACTCCAGAAATCTCTGCAAGTCTAACAGAGTGCTTTGTTCTTTCTTGAGTAGAACTATTATTATCAAATGTTAATTCTATTTCTAAATAAAGTTCTTTGTACTCTTCTTCAATCATCAAGACAAATTCATTAAATAAATCATCAAGATGAGATTGATATGCTTCAATTTGTTGGTTGAATTCTTCAATTCGTTTTCTTTCTGCTGGAGTAATTAATTTTGTTGACATAATATCATCGATAAATGTTTTAATTAATTTATCTATAACAGGACCAAAACGTATCTTTAATTCTTTTAAAACTAAAGTGGTCAAACGTATCCAACCAATTAAATTTAAATGACATATAAAACTAACAACATTAAAGCCAGTACCAGTACCAACACCAGCAATTAATCCATGCTTTGCAGCATCAGCAGCATCAATTAAACATAGTGTTCCATTTCCAACCAGCAACATAACTCTTAAATCTGCATGTTTCATTGTTGGCATACTTGCCTTCAAAGATTTCTTACGTACAAATTTTTGTCTAATGAACCAAAAAACTTTAATCATCAATTCTTCCAAAAGAACTGGTATAGCCATTGTTGCACCAAACCTAAAATCGTACCCTTCTTCGAAGACTTGTATCATTACTTCAGAAAACTTCTTTCCATTAAAGTTTCCAAAATCACACAATAAAAATAATTCATAAAACGGGATTGGAATACCTGCTCCTCTACCAGTTTTACCTTCTCTTCGCGTTGAAGATGAACCTACAAGATCAGATATTAAATGTCCTAGCCAATTAATAAATCCACAAAATAACATTGATGGAATATTTGTTCCCTGCATATATGGAATAGCACCAGATGTTTTTTCAGGAATTACATGAATAACCTTCCCATTATCAATAAAAGTTGCATATCCTTTAAACTGATCAATTATTGAAAAAAACAATCCAATAGGATCAGGGCTATGCGCTAGAGACAATAGATGATGGTTTAATGGACGCATTCCGGATAATTCACCGTTTTTGACCTTAAGATCCTTTGCATATCTAGCATCGTAATTAACAGGGAACGCCTGCTCCAAATAACTTATACACTGTTCTAATGTTTGTGGCATCTTGCGTGGCTTTCCCTTTGAGCGAGGATCTTTTTTCCAAAAATGTTGGGCTGCTTTGATTGTAAACTTATCAAAAGCTTTATCAACAGACTTTCCAAGTATACTAGACATAGGATCTTTTACAAAAAAAGAATCAACTAAACCTGCAACACTACCACTAAAAACAGCAATCATGTAATCATACTTATCACATTTAGCTTTTGCCAATTCATTTT
This sequence comes from uncultured Clostridium sp., assembly GCA_946545035.1. Lineage (GTDB taxonomy): Bacteria > Bacillota > Clostridia > TANB77 > CAG-508 > CAG-492. The sequence continues at coordinate 1,921 of CAMNND010000157.1, forward strand.
CTGAAATAGATTCTTTGTAATATGATCGATAATCTATCAAGAAACTTTTACTCCAATTCTCTTAGACAATGATTCAGCAGAATTTTTCATTTGAATAAGTTTATCTTTTTCATGATTTGAGAATTGATTATAATCTCTACATTCATAAAACTTAAACCCATTTAACAAGAAATCAATACCATCATTTAATGATTTTATTGCATCTTTTTCAGCACATATCTTTACTTTAATTTTTTTAACTTCATTTGTCTCAAATCTAATTTCTTTGGTCTTTTTTTTCGCTTCTTCAGCAATCTTTTTATTCTTGCTATTAGCCATTAATCCACTACCTAATAAAGCAGTTCCACCAATTGCCCATCCAACTGGACCTGCCAGTGCTAATAGAGTTTCACCCGCAGCAATACCTCCACCGCCAGCAGCTAAAGTACCTCCACCAAGCCAAGCTAAGGCTGCGTTCGTTTTTGCAGCTCCAGCCAATATAGCAATTGGTGCTCCAGTTGATGCTGTACCAAAAGTTGTAGCAATTCCCATTGCTGCAGTTGGTCCATAAGAAGCAATGCCAATTCCAGCTAAGACTCCAGCACCGGCAGTCTTTTTAGAAATCTTTTCATTCTTTTTGCTTTCTAAATATAATTCATCAAGTTCACTTTCAAATTGTTTTCTTCTTACAGAAATTTCATAGGTAGATTTTTCAATTTCCTTTGGTTTATTTGCAAGTGAAGATATATAATCTTCATAATCCTTTAAAATATTGACTGCTGTTTGTTTATAATTATGTAAAACTTCACAATATGTAATTGTTGATTCATATTCTCTCTTATATATTTCTCCTGCTTTTTCATAATCATTCAAAGCAGCTTTTTTATAACCCGAATTTAACATTGTTTACCCTCCTACAACAAAAATAAATATAAAACCTAATTATAAAATAATTAAACTCCCCAAAATCAAATTAAAGCGTTTAACAATAATACATGTTATCTATTAAAATACAGAGAGCCAATAA
>CAMNND010000158.1 GCA_946545035.1 uncultured Clostridium sp.
ATAAAATCTTCTGCAATTTCATAACCGTTCTTTTTAGGAAGCATTATATCCAAAAGAGCTAAATCTGGTTTTACTTCTTTCATCTTCTCTATAGCAACTTCTCCATCTTCCGCTTCACTACACTCATACCCAGCCAGCTCAAGATTCATCTTTATAAGCTCTCTAATTCTTTCTTCATCATCTACAATTAAAATTTTTCTCATAATAATTACTCCTTCGTTATAAGAATTTTATCATAATGATTTTTTAAGTACAATAAAAAACAGCAAAGAGATGGGAATCCCATCTCTTGCTGCTTTATGTCATTTTTTGGTAACGTGATACAGGCCGTTGAGAGCCTCATTAAAATTAAGACCCTCACTAGCAAAAGCACTTCTCAGCTCAGATGCGGAATAGTTCTTCGGATCAGCACTGCACTTAAGTACGCACACTCCATCCCGATCAACCCAGTAACCAGGACCAAACTTTTTATTGTACGCAAGTGCAATAAAATTCTGTCCGGATTTTTTCATTGCTTTCCGAGCTTCTTTAGCCAATGTTTTTGCAGACATAAAAACCATCCTTTCATAGCACAAAAAGATTTAATTTATACGCAATACACTATTACGTACTACTTTTATTATATCATATATTATGTAAATTGTAAAAATTACAAAAACTCTTCATTTCATATAATATCTGTAATTACTTTTATACAATCATTAATATAATCATTGAAATCTTTAGCATTTATCTGATTATCAAAGAATATATCTATTGTTTCAAGGAGCTCTTCTCCAATATAAATCTTTATTTCTCCAACTTTCGTTTTATTGGCTACTGGAGCTTCATATTCAAATATTGCGTTTATTTGTATATTAATATCTGTTAAATCTGATTTTTTGAATATTATATTTATATTTTTTTGTTTTGATTTTTCTATTGAAACTTCATTATTTTTCGCCTTGTTTATATGTATTCGACTTTTATTTATATTTAACCAATTTTGAAAATCCTCATTAACCATTTCTTCAATGTTAATCTTTTCATAATTATTAAATATATAATTAATCAGCTTAACACTATCATTTGTTCTATCTTTCTTTGTATCAGCTTGAATTACAACTGTGATAATATTAAACTTATCATTCTTAACAGCTGTTACTAAACATCTTCCTGCATTATTTGTAAATCCAGTCTTTACTCCATATACGCCAGAAAAATTTCCTAGTAGTTCATTAGTATTATTTATACTTTTTGGATTTCCGTTTATATATACCGTTGTACTTTTTGTTTTAACAATTTTAGCAAAAATTTCATTATTTAGAGCATAGTCTGCAATTTTAGCAAGCTCCATTGCTGTCGTATAATGCTCTGGATTATCAAGCCCATGTGGTGTTACAAAGTGAGTACATCTTAAATTTAATTCTTTTGCTTTTTGGTTCATAAGCTCTGCAAAACCTTCCACGCTTCCTCCCACATGCTCAGCAAGAGCAACTGCAGAATCATTTCCTGACCTTAGCATAAGTCCATATAATAAGTCACTTACTGAAATCTTGTCACCAGTTTTTAATCCAAGTTTAGATCCTCCTGTCCATGCTGCTTTTTTTGAAACTTCGATTACATCATCTAAATTACTATTTTCAATAACAACAATTGCTGTCATAATTTTTGTAGTAGATGCCATTGCTGTTTTTTTATCCTCATCTTTTCCCCATATCTTTAGTCCAGTTTCTCTATCATAAGCAACAGCAATTCTTGAATTTATCTTTAAATCTTCTTCAAGTTTAGCTGAAGCTTCAATTATGTTATTAACATCATTTACCTCTAATTCGTCAATTTCATCATCAGCATATGAAATGCTTTGAAAACAAATAAGAGAAAATATACAAAAGATTATTAATAGTTTTCTTTTCAAAAAAATCACCTTGTTCATATATATGAACCAAAAATAATTTTATTCTGTAAAACCTCTTCCCAAAGTTTCAATTGCGTCAGACGTTACAATAAACGCAGTCTGATCAATTTCTTCGATTATCTGTTTTATCTCAGCTATCTCTTTTCTAGAAGCTACACAAAGAAGAACAATCTTTTCTTTATTTGAATACATTCCTTTAGAGTATATTCCAGTCGTTCCACGCTTTACTTTATCCCCGATTACCTTTGATATTTCTTCATATTTATCAGATATAATAAACATTACTTTAGTAAAATAAAAACCTTCAAAAACAATATCTATCATCTTCCCCATAAGATAAATTGCAATTACAGAATATAGTCCAATTTCAATTTCTCTAAAAAAAACAATATTCATTATAATAATAAATGTATCTGCAATTATTATAATTCTGCTACTTCTATACTTTTTATTAAATGAACGAATTATATACGATAATAAATCTGTTCCACCAGTTGATGCTTCTGCCTTCAAAATAATTGCTGTTCCAATTCCCATTATTATACCGCCACAGACACAAGCCAAAAATCTGTCAAATGTAACAGAGCCAAATTTTTCAAACACATTTATTCCAAATGATAATAGTAATGTTCCAGCTACAGATTTAACTAATAAACTTTTTTTAATTCTAAAAAATGCAAACAATAATAGTGGTATATTTAGAAAAATAATTACATTTCCTGCAGGAACTTTCCACAGATAATAAACAACTGTCGCAATTCCAGAAAAACCTCCTGTAGACAATTTGTTAGGTAATAAAAAATTAGCTGTTGAAATTGACATCAATGTAGAGCCAATCAGTATATACATATATTCTTTTAATATTTTAATTAATTTACTCTTTAACAAAAAAATCACCTTTAATGTAATTATTTACACTAAAAGTGATTTTATTCTTAATTAATAGCTCTTGTTAGTGATGTAATCTTAAACTTACCTTTTTTTACTTTATCATTTGCTTTTACTATCAAGTTAGTATCATATATTTC
>CAMNND010000159.1 GCA_946545035.1 uncultured Clostridium sp.
TTTTCATGTAGCTCTGGTATTGTTATTGATCCGCAGTTACACATTGTTGATTTTATCTTAGCAACTGTTACAGCTAAGTTATCCTTTAATGGTCCTGCATATGGTATGTATGAATCTACACCTTCCTCAAAGCTTAGCTTATTCTTTCCTTTTTCTCCAAGGTCATATCTTTGCCAGTTTCTAGCACGGTTTGATCCTTCTCCCCAATACTCTTTAACGAAGTTTCCACCAATTTTAACTTTTCTTGTTGGGCTTTCGTCAAATCTAGCAAAGTATCTTCCCATCATTACAAAGTCAGCTCCCATAGCTAAAGATAAAGTAATATGGTAATCATGAACAATACCACCATCTGAACATACTGGAATATAGATTCCTGTTCTTTCAAAATATTCATCTCTTGCTTCTACTACATCCATAAGAGCACTTGCTTGTCCACGTCCAATTCCTTTTGTCTCACGAGTGATACAAATTGAACCTCCACCAACACCAACTTTAATAAAGTCAGCACCAGCTTCTGCTAAGTAATAGAAACCTTCCTTATCTACAACATTTCCAGCACCAATTTTTACACTATCTCCATAATGAGCTCTTACCCAGTCAATAGTGTTCTTTTGCCATACTGAGTATCCATCTGATGAATCCATACAAATTACATCAACACCAGCTTCAACTAATGCTGGTATTCTTTGTTCATAATCTCTTGTATTGATTCCAGCACCTACAATATATCTCTTATTTTCGTCTAATAATGAATCTGGATTATTTTTTCTTTCTTCATAATCTTTTCTAAATACTAAATGCTCTAAATTATCATTTTCATCTAATATAGGTAAACAACTAATTTTATGCTCCCAAATTAAATCATTTGCTTCAATTAAACTAATTCCTTTTTTAGCTGTTATAGCTTTATCTTTTGGAGTCATATACATATCAACAGGATCATTTTCATTTACTCTTGATACTCTATAGTCTTTATCTGTTACTAAACCTAAAAATTTACCATTACTTGTTCCATCTTCTGTAATCATTACAGTTGAATGACCAGTTCTTTCGATAAGCTCTAAAACTTCTTTAATAGGAGTTCCGCTCTTTACATTTGAATCACTTTCTATGAAACCTGCTTTGTGTCTTTTTACACGTCTAACCATCGCAGCTTCATCTTCTATAGATTGTGAACCATAAATAAAAGAACATCCACCTTCGCGCGCCAAAGCAATAGCCATATTTTCTCCTGAAACGGCTTGCATAATTGCTGACACAAAAGGGATGTTCATTGAATATTTTGGTTCTTCACCTTTTTTAAATTTTACAAGTGGTGTTTTTAATGATACGTTACTTGGTATACATCTTTCATCTGTTAAGTTTGGTAATAATAAAAATTCATTAAATGTTCTTGATACGTCATTTAATATCTTTGCCATTATTAAATTCCTCCTTTAAATTATTGATTTTTCTATTATATCACACATTCTGCGTGTGTACAATCAAAATTTTTATTTTTTGACAAAAAACTATTTTTAATAACAAAAAGCTCCACATCATGGAGGTGAAGCTCTAACTTGTTATTTCTTTTAACATCTTTATTTCTCTTATTTGATCAGCTCTTGAATAATAATCTTCTTCTCCAACTTCAGTAACAAAATGTTTATCACCCATTCCAAGTTCTTTAAGCCAATTATATTCTTCTCGTAGGTCTTCTATATTCTCATGAACTCTACCATGATTTTTTTTACTTATATACCCATCATTATTAAGTGTTGCCGCAAAATGGATTTGTTTAACATATTTATCGCAATCTTCTGCATTTAAATCTGATCTAACCATCTCTAAGAAATCTCTTTTATAGATATTAGCTTTGCAGTGTAAATGTGTTGTATCAATACAACATCTTACATTTGGATGATCTAATAATTTGCACACTTCCAAAGCTGCACACTCATCTTTTTCATCTAGCATCATAAATAGATTTTCGATTAAAATTGTAACTCTAGAGCCTTCTATAAGTTTAATTTGATTTCTTATTCTATCAGCTAAACCAGTAGCAACAAACTGGCTAACTGGCCAATATGTATGATATACAAAGCTCATATCTATATCAAGCTCCTCTGTTAGCTCTTTCATTTTCATAAGTTGCTCTCTAAATATATTTTCATCCTTGAAAAATATATGCTCTATATTGTAATTAGATAGAGGAGGATGCACAACTATCTCTTTAAGCTGTGGATAAAGCTCTTTGTTTTTACGAACCTCATCTTCAAAATTAAATCTACTCATAATTCCATTTTCATCAAAAAATTGTATTTCAATTCCTTCAGCTTTCTTAAGCTCTTCTTTAAATTCCTCACAATATGCTTGTGCACTAAGCTTTGGATATATTTTCATTTTTATTAACTCCTTTCATTCTTAATTGTATTAAAGCTATTACATTTGTAATTATACAGAAACCGTCAAATACACCTGCTACATATCCTTTTATGTATAAATCATAACTCATCCACATTATCATAGTAAAAATTGTTAAATATTTAAACTTACGAACATCTTTAATATCCATAAACAATATATATACAACAGTGCTCACTACTGGCATAAGACCAATCCAACCTATGTTGTTAAAAACTAATGAAACTGCTATAGATAAAACAATCAAAATAGCTTTTTCTTTTTTTCCAAGTTTATCTTTATAGCATAGGATATTTCTAACACAGCTCAAAGCATTTATAATTGCTCCTGTAAAACCACCTAGTACAAGATTACTTATAACAGATAGTCCAATTTGGATTGTTTGTAAATATATTATTCTCTCTTTTATTTTTATATAGCCTGTATATACCATGATTATTGATGCAATAAAGGCTATTAT
>CAMNND010000160.1 GCA_946545035.1 uncultured Clostridium sp.
GGATTAAGAATTGCGGTTCCAAAAGAATTCTTTGGAGAAGGTATTAATGAAGAAGTTAAAGCTAAACTTGAAGAAGCTATAGCTAAGTATAAAGAGCTTGGTGCTGAGGTTGAAGAGGTATCATTAGACGTAGCTGAGCATGCGCTTGCCACATACTACATAATTGCCTGCGCTGAAGCAAGTTCAAACCTTGGAAGATTCGATGGAATTAGATATGGACATAGATCTGAAAAAGGTGAGAGATTAAGAGATATATACTTCAATTCAAGAAGTGAAGGTTTTGGTCCAGAAGTTAAGAGAAGAATTATACTTGGTACATATGTATTAAGTTCAGGATACTATGACGCGTATTACAAGAAAGCTCAAAAAGTTCGTACTTTGATTAGCAATCAATTTAACGAAATATTTAAAAATCATGATGTTATTTTAACACCAACATCTCCAACGACAGCTTTTGAATTTAATTCAAAATCAAGTCCACTTGAGATGTACTTAGCAGATATTTGTACAGTATCTGTAAACGTTGCTGGTCTTCCTGGAATTTCAGTTCCATGCGGAGTTGATAGCAAAGGTATGCCAGTTGGAATGCAGTTGATTGGAAATAAATTCCAAGAAGAGACAATCCTAAATGCGGCATATACTTACGAGCAAGCAACAAACTTTAGAGCAAATTATAAACCAGAGTTTAAGAAATAATAGGGAGGAGAATATAGATGGCAAGAAGCGATTATGAAGTTGTAATTGGACTTGAGGTCCATGCGGAACTTTCTACTAAAACAAAAATATTCTGTAGTTGTCCTACAGATTTTGGTGGCGCACCAAATACACATTGTTGTCCAATTTGTATGGCAATGCCAGGAACTCTTCCTGTATTAAATGAAAGAGTTGTTGAGTATGCTGTTAAAGCAGGTTTAGCAACAAATTGTGAAATATCAAGAAATAGTAAGAACGATAGAAAAAATTATTTCTATCCAGATTTACCAAAAGCATACCAGATATCACAATATGATAGACCACTTTGTGAACATGGATATGTTGAGATAGAAGATGATGAAGGAAATCTTAAAAAAGTAAGATTACTTCGTATTCATATAGAAGAAGATGCGGGTAAATTAAATCACGATGAGTACGGCGGAGGAAGCTTAGTAGATTTGAACAGAGCAGGAGTTCCTCTTATTGAATCAGTATCTGAACCGGATTTACGCTCAGCTGGAGAAGCAGAAAGATATTTAAGAAAATTAAAATCAATATTTGAATATATCGAAGTATCTGATTGTAAGATGCAAGAAGGATCACTTCGTGCAGATGTTAATGTTTCTGTACATAAGAAGGGTGAACCATTTGGAACAAGAACTGAAATGAAAAATATGAATTCATTTAGATCAATTGTTAGAGCAATTGAATATGAATCAAATAGACAAATTGATGTATTAGAAGAGGGAGGAGTAATTGAACAAGAATCTTTAAGATGGGATGATGTATCTGGAAGAACATTTTCTATGAGAAGTAAAGAAGATGCAGAAGACTATAGATATTTTCCTGATCCAGATCTTGTTGCAATTCGTTTGTCAGAAGAATACATTCAAAATATAAAAAATAATTTACCAGAGTTACCAGAGAGCAGAAAAGCTAGATATATGTCTGAGTATGGATTATCAGAAAAAGATGCAAATTTAATTACAGCGTCAAAATATCTTTCAGACCTATTTGAAGGAACAAAGAATGTTTGTGATAATGCTAAATTATCAGCAAACTGGATTTTATCAGACATTTCAAGAATATTGAATGAAAAAGAAATGGAGCCAGATCAAATTCCATTTACTGCAGATCAATTAGGAAAGATGATTCAATTGATTGAAAAAGGAACAATAAGCAGTGCAATTGCTAAGAAGGTACTAACAGAATTATTTGAGAATCCAGCAGATCCTGAGGAAATTGTTAAAGCTAAAGGATGGATTCAAATTTCTGATGAAGGTGCAATTAAAGATGTAGTTATGCAAGTATTAGAAGCTAATCCACAATCAGTTGCAGATTTCAAAGCTGGAAAGGATAAAGCATTAGGTTTCTTAGTTGGACAAGCTATGAAAGCAACAAAAGGACAGGCAAATCCACAGATGCTAAATAAAATGTTCTTAGAAGAATTGAATAAATAAATTTAATAGAATTAAATAAGAAGTTATATGGTAATGTATTAATTACGTATAGCTTCTTATTTGTCTAAACAATACATAAAGATATTAAATTTGCAAAGCAAAATAAGTAGAAAATGCTTGATGATTAGTGTAATTTGTGTTATAATCTTGAATTGTATGTAATCTTGTGAAAGGAGTGTATATCATGTTAGTTAGTAAAAAAATAATTGAAGAAATTTATCATAATGCTGATGAAGATAAAATTAAAAAAATAAAAGAATTAAAAAACGAAGACATGATAAAAATTATTAAAGCTACCTATGATGACGGTAGCAATTTTGAAGTTTATTCAAAAGTTAATGATAATAAGGAAACTCATGATATATATGTTAAAGTCCAAAAGGATAAAATAGCTAAAGCAACATGTACATGCGAATTTTGTGACAATAGCAAGGAATTATGCCCACACGTTATTATTAGTATAGAGAAGTTTAATAACAGTAAAGAGTATACGAATATATTTGGATTAAATAATAAAGATAATGAGAATGATAATAGATTATACAATAAAGCAAATCAGTATAAGACATTTAATCAAATCATTAGCTCTTTTTACGAAGACTTAAAAGAAAAAGAAGAAAAGGAAAAAGT
>CAMNND010000161.1 GCA_946545035.1 uncultured Clostridium sp.
AACTTAAGTTTCTTTGTTTTATGGTGAAAATAAATCATTCCAAGAATACCTCCTATTCCACCACCAAATAATACAAATGTAAATAAGGCTGACTCTTGAATTCTCCATGATCCACGTTTGGCTTTCCATTTATCAAGCCCCATAACTAAAAATGTAATAATATTAATTACAACAAGATAAATAATAAAATATAGTATCCAATCTTTCATAAATTACTCCTTAAATAAACTCTAATTATAATAGTAAATTTTATAAGCTATCAAATATACTAAGTTGATTACTTTGGCTCATACCTTCTAAACATCCCGTGGTTTTCAAAACCTCTATTGCTTTATCGCCTATTTTAGCTCTTATTTTTAAATCGTTTATAGACATAAACTTACCGTCTTTACGTGCTTCAACTAAACTTAATGCAGCTACTGTTCCAAATCCCGGAACTTTATTAAAAGGTGGTCTTACCCCATCATTTTCAACTATAAAATTTGTTGCATGTGATTTATATAAATCAACTGGTAAGAATTTAAGTCCTCTTTCATAAAATTCCATAACAAGCTCTAGAACAGAATATGCATCTTGCTCTGTTTTAGAAGCTGCGTTTCCCTTAAGCTCTATCTCTTTCATTTTATTTTTAGCTCTTTCTTTTCCATTGCACATGCATTCAGCATCAAATCCATCTGCTCTAATTGTAAAGTACGCCGCATAGTACGCCTTGGGAATATGTACCTTATACCAAGCAATTCTAAATGCATTTGTTACATATGCTGCAGCATGGGCTTTTGGGAACATGTATTTAATCTTTTCACAAGATTTAATATACCATTCTGGAACATCATGCTCTCTCATCATTGCCTTAAATCCTTCCCATTTTTCTGGATCTTTAAGAGCTTTACCTTTACGTACAGTTTCCATTATTTTGAATGCTGGATTTGGTGGAACACCTTTTTTTATAAGATAAATCATAATATCATCACGACAACATATTGAGTTTTGTAGTGTAGTTGTTCCTTCTTCAATCAATGTCTGAGCATTTCCAAGCCACACATCTGTACCATGTGATAGACCTGAAATTCTAATAAGTTCATCGAATGTTGTTGGTTTTGTATCTACAAGCATTCCTCTAACAAATTTCGTACCAAATTCTGGTACACCGAAACTACCAACCTTGCTCTTAATTTGCTCAGGCGTAACACCAAGAGCATCTGTAGAGCTAAAAATTGACATCGTTTCTTTATCATCAAGAGGAACTTTTGTTGGATCCATACCAGTAATATCGTAAAGCATTCTTATCATTGTTGGATCATCATGACCAAGTATATCAAGTTTTAATAAGTTTTGATCAATTGAGTGATAATCAAAGTGGGTAGTTATAATATCTGATTCTGGATCATCTGCAGGATGCTGTACTGGAGTAAATTCAAAAATCTCTCTTCCTTTTGGAACAACTATGATACCACCAGGGTGCTGACCTGTTGTTCTCTTAATACCCGTACAACCTTGTGCAATTCTGGCAGTCTCACAACTATTAACCGGAACTCCTCTTTCTTCATAGTATTTCTTAACATATCCAAAAGCAGTCTTCTCAGCGACAGTACCAACAGTACCTGCTTTAAATGTTGTTCCTTTACCAAAGATAACCTCGGTATATCTATGAGCTTTAGCTTGATATTCTCCTGAGAAGTTTAAATCTATATCTGGCTCTTTATCACCATTAAATCCAAGGAAAGTTTCAAAAGGTATATCCATACCATCCTTATCTAATCTATGGCCACACTTAGGGCACATTTTATCTGGCAAATCAAAACCATTACCATAGCCATAATCGGTAAAATCTGAATAATGGCACTTTGGACATCTGTAGTGTGGTGGAAGTGAATTAACTTCCGTAATACCAGTCATATTAGCAACAAAAGATGAACCAACTGATCCTCTTGAACCAACTATATACCCATCTGCATTTGATTTCCAAACAAGCTTCTGAGCAATAATATACATAACAGAGAATCCATTACTAATAATTGAATTAAGTTCCTTTTCAAGACGCTCTTCAACTATTTGAGGTAGGTTTTCTCCGTATAATTCATGAGCTTTTTTGTATGCTATTTCTTTGATTGTTTGCTCACAGTTGTTAATGTATGGAGGACATTTTTCAGGTGATATTGGGCTAATTCTTTCGCACATATCCGCAATTTTATTTGTGTTTGTAACAACAACCTCATACGCTTTCTCATCACCTAAGTATTCAAATTCTTTAAGCATTTCTTCAGTTGTTCTTAAGTATAGTGGAGCTTGTTCATCAGCATCATCATATCCTTGTCCTGCCATAAGGATACGTCTATATATTTCATCTTGTGGATCCATAAAGTGTACATCACAAGTTGCAACAACTAATTTATCAAGTTTCTCTCCTAAATCAACAATCTTTTTATTAATGTCTTCCAGAGCCTTTGTATCCGGAACAGTTCCATTACGAACCATAAACATATTATTTCCAATTGGTTGAATTTCTAGATAATCATAGTCCTTAGCAATTTCTTCAATTTCCTCATCTGATTTACCAGCAATAATTGCTCTATATAATTCTCCTGCCTCACATGCACTACCAAGAATTAAACCTTCTGAATACTTTTTATACAAAGACTTTAATATACGTGGTTTTTTATAAAAATAATCTAAGTGTGAATATGAAACAAGTTTATATAAATT
>CAMNND010000162.1 GCA_946545035.1 uncultured Clostridium sp.
AAAATTTTCAAATAATAATATATTTTTATTTTTTATGTTATAATAATTACGAATTTACAAAAGAATATATTTTAGGAGGAAAAACTAATGAATAAAAAATATGTTTATCTTTTTAAAGAAGGAAATGCTTCTATGCGTGAGCTTCTTGGAGGAAAAGGTGCAAACCTTGCCGAAATGACAAGTCTTGGTATGCCAATTCCACAAGGATTCACAATTACTACTGAAGCATGTAATAAGTATTATGAGGACAATGAACAAATTTCAGACATTATTTTAAAACAAATAGATTCTGCTCTTATTTTCTTAGAAGAGCAAACAGGAAAGAAACTAGGAAGTATTCAAAGACCACTGCTAGTTTCGGTTAGATCAGGAGCTAGAGCTTCAATGCCAGGTATGATGGATACTATTTTAAACTTAGGAATGAATGATGACGTTGTGCAAGTTTTTGCAGAAAAGAATAGAAGATTTGCATTTGATAGTTATAGAAGATTTATTCAAATGTATGCTGACGTTGTTAGAGAAGTTCCAAAGGATTTATTCGAAAAAGCTATAGATACTAAAAAATATCAAAGAGGATTACATTTAGATACTGATATGGATGCTAATGACCTAGAAGATTTAGTAAAAGTATTTAAAGGTATTTATAGAGATTATCTACATGAAGAATTTCCACAAGATACAAAACTTCAATTAATAGAAGCAGTTAAAGCTGTATTTAGATCATGGAACAACCCAAGAGCTATAACATATAGAAAATTAAATGATATACCTTCTAGTTGGGGAACAGCAGTTAATGTTCAAGAGATGGTATTTGGTAACATGGGTGATGACTGTGGTACAGGCGTTGCTTTCTCTAGAAATCCTGCAACAGGTAAGAAGGAAATCTTTGGTGAGTATTTAATGAATGCTCAAGGTGAAGATGTTGTTGCTGGTATTAGAACACCACAATCTATGGATACATTAAAGTATGTTAATTCAAATGTATATAATCAATTTGCTAAATATGCAGATAAATTAGAGAAGCATTATAAAGATATGCAAGATATGGAATTTACTATTGAGCATGGAAAGCTTTATATGCTTCAAACAAGAAATGCTAAAAGAACTGCAGTTGCTGCATTAAAGGTTGCTGTTGATTTGGTAGCTGAGGGATTAATTGATGAAAAAGAAGCTATGCTTCGTGTAGATGCAGAGCAACTAAATCAATTATTACATCCAGATTTTGATAAGAAAAAATTAAAAGAAGCTAAGGTTATAACAAAAGGTCTTCCAGCATCTCCAGGAGCTGCAACAGGAAAACTTGTTTTTACTGCAGAAAGAGCACAGGAGTTAGCTGAGCAAGGTGAGAAAGAATTAATATTAGCTCGTCTTGAAACATCTCCAGAAGATATTGAAGGAATGGTTGTATGTAATGGTATTTTAACTGTAAGAGGTGGTATGACATCTCATGCTGCAGTTGTTGCAAGAGGTATGGGAACATGCTGCGTAGCTGGTTGCGGTGAGTTAACAGTTAATAGTGATGATAAAGTATTATCTACAAAAGATGGACAAGAATTCCATGAAGGTGACTATATCTCAATTGATGGATCTACTGGTTTTGTTTATGGAGAAAAGATAGATACTGTTGATGCAAATGTATCAGGAGATTTTGCTAAATTCATGGGATGGGCAGATAAGATAAGAACTCTTGAAGTTCGTACTAATGCTGATAATCCAAGAGATGCTAAAAAAGCATATGAGTTTGGTGCACAAGGAATTGGTCTATGTAGAACAGAGCACATGTTCTTCGAACCAGATAGAATAGCAGCTATTAGAGAGATGATTGTTTCTGAAACACCAGAGCAAAGAGCTGAAGCTCTAAATAAAATACTTCCAATGCAAAGAGGAGACTTTGAGGGTCTATTTAGAACAATGAAGGGATATCCTGTTACAATAAGACTTCTAGATCCACCACTTCATGAATTCTTACCTAAGAAGGATGACGAAATAAGAGACTTAGCTAAAGATATGGGAATAACATACAAGAGACTTAAAGGTATTGTCTCTGACTTACACGAGTTCAACCCAATGATGGGATTCAGAGGATGTAGACTTGATGTTAAATACCCTGAAATTGCAGTAATGCAAACTAAAGCTATTATAGAAGCTGCTATAAATGTTCAAAATGAGGGAATTAAAGTAATTCCAGAGATTATGATTCCACTTGTTGGAGATACAAAAGAGCTTAGATTTGTTAAGCATATTGTTGAGGAAACAGCAAACGAATTATTGAAGAATAGCAATTCAGATGTTAAATACCATATTGGTACAATGATTGAAATACCAAGAGCATGTTTAATGGCTGATGAAATTGCTAAAGATGCAGAGTTCTTCTCATTTGGTACAAATGATTTAACTCAGCTAACATATGGATTTAGCCGTGATGATGCGGGTAAATTCTTAAAATACTACTATGAAGAGAAAATATTTGAATTTGATCCATTCCAAAAAGTAGATCAAAAAGGTGTTGGAAAACTTATGCAAATGGCTATTAAAGATAGCAAGAAAGTAAGACCTGATATTGAACTTGGAATTTGTGGAGAGCATGGAGGTAATCCACCAACTGTCGAATTCTGTCATAATATAGGATTAACATATGTATCATGTTCACCATTTAGAGTTCCAATAGCAAGACTAGCAGCAGCACAAGCAGCTGT
>CAMNND010000163.1 GCA_946545035.1 uncultured Clostridium sp.
TTTTTTCATTTTTTCAAACTTTTATTTTTCATCCAATTTTCTAATGCTTCAAATTCCTCATAATGATTCTTAAAAAATTTTCCTTCTTCCATTAATTTGTGAATCTCCTCTGCAGAGAACCAATGAAGTGATTCAACTTCTTCTCCCTGTAGTTTTAATTTACCAATGTCGTCTACATCCATTTTTATATAATAGTCATCCCAGAACACATGTGAACTTTCAGATCTCCCACCATAGTACAGCTCTAGATTTTCTGGTTTAATATCAAGTCCAATTTCTTCTTTAATTTCGGTAACAATACCTTCTAAACTACTTTCTCCGCTCTTTGGATGACCACCTGTTGTAGCATATAAACCATTTTTTCTTTCACTTCTCTTCTGAATAAGAAACTTGCCTTCTGAATTTTGTATGTATACTAAAACAACCACTATGTAGCTTCCATCTGGCACTGGCTCACCCTTGTATATAGTTTTACCAGTTAATTTTCTATCTTTATCGTATAAATCTCTTTGTTCCATATTACTTTGTAAACACCTCCTATTTATTTAATTCATCTACTTCTAGCTCTTCCTTACCTTCTATATCAACTTTATTCTCCGGTTTTACTAATGTATCCACAACTGATATTGTATCTCTAATATAATTATCTCTTTGTAGTTTATTATCTTTTTTTATTTGCATACCTAAAGAATTGTTTGCTCCATCAAAATCGTCATTTTCGACAAATTTAATAAACGACTTAAGCCTATCAATTCTTTCAGCCCTTCCAAACTGCTCTATATGAGATGAATAGATTTGAGCTAGCATATATCTTAAATGTAGCTCTTGTCCATCTTCATTTTTCTCAATCAGCTCCGTCATACGTAATCTATCAAAAAATGTAGATAATTTTCTATCGATAATATCTTGCTCTAATGTATTTCTATCAAATCCATATTTTTTTATATCTTCATCAGAAAGATTTAATAAAAAATCATCTAATAATCTTTCCATGCATTGAGAAGCAATTTCCCCAAGAACACGTCTTGTCGCCGTATCTCCCCTTTTTATATCAAATGTATGTGTTAATTCATGAACGGCCTCATAAACTTGTCTTAAATCACCTCTTACTGGTAATCTAACAGCAACCGGCAATTGATTTGGATTTGTTACACATGACTCTATCCCCTGATAGTTTTTATCTAGCTTAGCATATGGATTTACGTCAGCATCTATATCACATACCCATTTATATAAATCAGGATTAATACTTGAAAAGAATTTTTTTACAAGCTCTCTTGTATCACTAACAGAAATCTTCGTTTGCAATGGATACGCATAAAAATCTCCCGCATATTTGTGTCTAACAGCTTCAAGCTCCTGCGTTAAGCTTTCTGTTAATCTTTTACTTAAATCTTTTCCATCTATTAATTCAACTAATTGACTATATCTTTGATCCCCACTAGTTAATATATTTGGTTTGTTATGATTTCTATTAAATATTTTATTAAATAAATCAATAATTCTCATTCTAACTCCTATTGCTTCATTAATTTATTTCTTCAATAAATTTTAATAATCTTCCTTTAGAATACTTCCATGCATATTCATCTTCTTCGTTATTACTTAAATCAGTTAATGCTACTTCGTATCCAAATGGTACTGATACTTGACTTAATGGATATGAATTAGCTTTAAGCTCTGCTCCATCTTTAAATTTATATGTATAAGGAATCTGCGTTTCTGTTTTTATAATTTGATTTGACTTAGTGATTAAACAATATGCTCTATAAAAAGCAAATTCTTCACCATTATTTAAATAATTTTCATATAATATTTTTCTCACATAATCTTTTATATTTTCTTGAAGAGCACCCTTTATAAATATACCATCGTCGATTCCGATAATAAATTCGAAGTTATTAGAGCTACTTGCGTCTAAATAATCTTTAACAACTTTTGCTTTATTCTCAGCTCTATCAGCAATCGTTCCTTCTTCTTTTTTATCTGGACCTGAATAATTAATATCATCTAGTGATTTATATTCATAATCATCAAGTCCTGCTTTTTTTAATAAATATGTAACAATTCGATATTTATCTTTATTTGTTGTTGCAATAAGAATTTTTTTCATTGTTATGCTCTCTTTCTCCAATTTCATAATTACGTTATCGTACAAAGCTCCATCTTTTTCTTCTCTTTGTTTTGCAACCAAGCATTCTTTAAAACCACATTTTTTGTAGCAAGCAATAGCCCTTGGGTTATTTGTTTTTGGATCTATCAAAATAATATCAGCTTTGTATTTACTAAATATTGCATCTATCACTAATTTTAGTACTTTAGTTCCTATTCCTTTATCACGATATCCATCTTCGCCAATAAACAAATCAATAGCAAAAACCTTGTCATCATTTTTTATATTTAATTTCTCGTATTGATCAACTGATAAATCATATTCTGCTCTATCAACTTCAAAAAACTGAATATACCCAATTGCTTTCTTATCATATTCAATAATACATGGGTATTCGTTTTCACTATTTAATTTTCTTAGATACTTTTCTTTAACGAAGGAAAAGTCCTCCTCTCCGCTATCTCCATAATATTCATATACAAACATACTACTAAGCCAATTATGAAGTAAATGAAAATCACTATCGTTATTCTC
>CAMNND010000164.1 GCA_946545035.1 uncultured Clostridium sp.
ACTTTGGTCGAATGATTGGTACCAGCCTCTCAATATTTATCGTATCTGTTTATATCTTTATTTACTTCTTTAGAAGAGCAAAACCAGCAAATATTAAAGAATATTTATCTTGGGGATTGAGATACAGCCTGCCTATTGTACCACACGGGATTAGTCAGGTAATATTATCCCAGTTTGATCGTATTATGATTCACAGAATGATTAGTGCGATGACTGCAGGCATTTATAGTTTTGCTTATAATATTTTTACAATTATTCAGGTTACATACTCTTCTCTAGATACAGTGTGGTCGCAGTGGTTTTATGAACAAATGAATAAGAAGAATTACGATAGTATAAGAAAAATGAGTACGATTTATATAACAGCAATGTTTGTATTTTCATGCATAATGATGTTGGTTTGTCCGGAGGTTGTTCTGATTCTTGGGTCAGCAAAATATTTTAATTCAATTTATTGTGCAATACCTATTATAGCAGGTGGTTATTTCTCGTTTCTGTATTTGATACCAGCAGTTGTTGAATATTATTATGAGAAAACAAAGTTTATTGCTATTTGTACAACGTCTGCAGCCGTTATCAATATCGTATTGAACTATATTTTTATTATTCGATATGGTTATGTTGCTGCCGCTTATACTACAATGTTTACATATTTTCTGTATTTCTTATTCCATTATATTCTTGCTTGGAGAATACAGGGGTATTCCTTATTTCCAACTAAAGTAATAGTTGCTTCAATTATTGCCATTATTTTAATGGTTGCTTGTAGTTTATATTTTGTTAAAGCTTTAGTAATCAGATGGGGATTAGCAATGGTAATAGGAGTTATATTTGTAATATTTGAAGAAAAAAAATATGGATTAGCTTTGTCGTTTTTAAAGCGTAAATAAAGAGGGAGAAAAACAATGAATAATAAAGAATTAACATTAGATGAAATTCAACAAGAAAGTTTAAAAATTCTTGTGAAAATTGATGAGATTTGTAGAAAAATCAACATTAAATATGTATTAGCATATGGTACTCTAATTGGTGCTGTACGCCATAAAGGGTTTATTCCTTGGGATGATGACGTTGATATTATGATGCCCAGACAGGATTTTATTAAATTCCAGGAGTATTTTTCTCAACATGAAGAAGAATTAAAACCTTTAAAAATTTGTTCAAGAGATAATGTAAAAAATTATGAATTTTATATTTCTAGAGTTTCAAATATGGATTTTAAATATATTAATACCATCAAAAGAAAACCAGATATTGATATGGGAACATTTGTTGATATTTATCCAATAGATAATTTTGGAAATGATGAATCTGCAAAAAATGTGGTAGAAAAGATTGCAAAAATAAATAAAGATTATGGCCTTTATTTAAGTGGAATTAGTAACACTGAGCTATATAAGACTATAATAAAATATCCTTTACATATAATTGAAAGAATTAAAAAGGGAAAAGATTATCAATTGCGTGTAAATCAGGAAATTGATGAGATTATTAAGAATTCATTTAGTGATACAGATAAATATGTTGGGGTTCCAGCATGGATTTTTAAATTTGTTCAATATAAGAGAGGGTGGATGGATAATCTAATAGAAATGGATTTTGAAGGACATAAATTCTTTGTTCCAGAAAAATATGATGAAATCTTAACACTTGAGTATGGTGATTATATGAAGTTACCTCCTGAAAATCAGAGAAAACCACATCATGATTATAAGATTATTAGGAGAAGTAAAGCATAACAACGGGTTCATTTTAAGAAAGGATATTAGCATAAAACTTTTGTTTATTGCGTTGAATTGCAAAAAACATAATATTTAGGATTATCTTTGTAATAGCGATATTATATGAAGATGTTAGAAAGATATCGTGGATCTAAAGATGAATTTTTATTTTGTTTGATGTTGAATCTGTAAATTTTTTGTATTTGCTTAGTAAGGTTATGAAGACAGTGTCGAATGAGCTTTTTTTCATTATTTTTAAAGAATAGGCTAATATTGAAAAGAGTATTAGGGTTGTTATTCTTCCTTTAATTATATAAAAAAGATTGTTAAATAATAAGCTGAATAGCATAACCACTAAAGAGTCAAGGAATATATTAAGGATATACAAATGAAATTCTTTTATTAATCATTATGTGAATACTTTGTATAGTGGGAGCATAATCTTAGAAATATGATGACGTCATCACAAAATTGTGGTGACGTTTTTATTCTTATTTGAATTTTGATTTTTACTCGTGTGATACTTGTACTTCCCCTATAGATGAGTGAAAGCATAACTTATTTGGAGAAAATAGACTAGCTGAGAATTTTTCGATAAAAATGTCCAAAAGGTTTATGTGATAGGAAATGAAAAAAGGATAACCCAATTGTATATGATTAGCTTTGGAATTTTTATGAGGTATCACCAACTAAATGTGACTTATTTTTGCTGAAATAAACATTATGTTAGATTGTTTGATTAAAAAATATTAGTATGGAATAAAATTTATTGTAAGCCCACACATAGTGTAAAATTTTTTGTGTAAATTCGTTTTGGTGAATTTTATCTGACGTTATTCAATAGACAAAAAAGGTATATTCCTTGTAGAATGA
>CAMNND010000165.1 GCA_946545035.1 uncultured Clostridium sp.
AAAACGATGATTAAGAGGATAAGTTAAAAAGAATTACTTAAGCGAGCTGGAGAGCGGTGTGAGTCCAGTAGTGATTATTAACTTATTAGAGCTTATGAGTGATTGTAGGAAATAGTAGTATTACAATCCGTATACCTACGTTACAGGTTTCGAGTTGGGTTATATTGTAAGAGATATAACCAACTAGAGTGGTACCATGCTAACAAACGCACCTCTAGAGCAATCTAGATGTGCGTTTTTTGATTGTTTAGGTAATTAATAAAAATATTTTAAGGAGGAATATATATGAATCTAATTTCTAAAACAGAAGAAATACTTAAAGAAGTATTAGAAAAAAATGGTTTAACTGAAGAAAATATAATATTAAGTGTTTCAAGTAAGCCAGAGTTTGGTCAATTCCAATACAATGGAGCAATGGGAATTGCTAAAAGAGCAGGTCAAAATCCAAGAGAAGTTGCTCAAAAAATAGTAGATGGACTTAATGAATATGATATATTTGAGAACATTAATATAGCAGGTCCGGGATTTATAAATATTTCATATACAAAGGAATATTTAAAAGAATATTTGACTGAAATATCTAAAGATATGACGGAGAATGTAAAAAAATATCCTGCTAAAAAAGTATTCTTTGATTATGGTGGAGCTAATGTTGCTAAAGCATTACACGTTGGCCACTTAAGAACTGCTAATATTGGTGAAGCATTAAAGAGATTAACTAAGCTTGTTGGTAATGAAGTTATGTCTGATGTTCACTTAGGAGATATTGGAAGACAATCTGGTATGGTTATTTTCCAACTAAGAGAAGAGCACCCAGATTGGGTTTTCTTTGATAGAGATTATAAAGGTGAATACCCTACAAGTATTCCAATTACAAATGCAGACCTAGAGCGTATTTATCCTCTAGCTAGTACAAGGGCAAAAGAAGATGACGCTATTATGGAAGAAGTTCGTAGAATAACTGCTGAGCTTGATAATGGATATGAGCCATATGTTAAGCTTTGGAATATGATTCGTGAAATTTCTGTAGCAAATATAAAGGAAACTTATACAGCATTAAACGCAGAATTTGATTTATGGGAAGGAGAAACAGATTGTTATCCATACATTGAAGAAATGCTTGATGTATTAAGAAATGCTGGTTGTTTAGTTGAAAGTGAAGGCGCACTAGTTTGTGATGTTAAAGAAGAGACAGATAAAGCTGAAATACCACCACTAGTTGTTATTAAAACTGATGGAACAACATTATATGCAACAAGAGAGCTTGCTACAATTCTATCAAGAATGAAGAGATTTAATCCAGATGAAATGATTTATATTGTTGATTACAGACAAGGTATGTACTTTGAACAAGTATTTAGAACTGCATATAAATCAGGCTTAGTTGATAAAGACTTTGGATTTAAATTTATTGGTGTTGGTACAATGAACGGTAAAGATGGTAAGCCATTTAAGACAAGAGATGGTGGAGTTATGAAGCTTGAGTCTTTACTAAATGAAATCAAAGAAGAAACATCAAAATATGTTAAAGATAATGAAGCAATGAGCCAAGAAGAGCAAAAAGATGTATCTGATAAAGTTGCAGTAGCAGCTCTAAAATATGCAGATCTTATTCCAAATGTAGAAAAAGATTATATATTTGATTTAGATAAATTCTGTAGCTTAGAAGGAAAGACTGGACCATATATTCTTTATTCAGCAGTTCGTATGAAATCTCTTCTTGCAAAAGCAGGAGAAACAGGATATGTAATGCATGATATATATTCACAGACAGAAAAAGAGCTTATTACTAAAGTATTAGAAATGCCTATTAGAATTGATAAAGCATATAGAAATAAAACACTAAGTGAAATTACAGAGTATATATATGAAATCGATAGCTTATTTAATAAATTCTATGGAGAAAATAGAATTTTAACTGAGGAAGATGAAGCTAAGAAACAAACATGGTTATTCTTAACAAATTTAGTTTATCAAGCAAACAAAATGTTACTTGATGTGTTAGCTATCTCAATTCCAGATAGAATGTAATATACAGGAGGATAAAATGAAAGAAGGATTAAAGGAAGAAGTTATAAGTTTATTAAGAAGTACAAATAGAGAAGGTATTGAAGATTTAATTAAGTTTATGGAAGAAAAAACTGATTTTTTTACAGCACCAGCCAGTACTAAATTCCATGGTTCATATGAAGGTGGTCTTTTAGAGCATAGTATGAAGGTATATGAAATTCTAAAGTACAAAGTAGAGCATAATGTATTAGATCTTAAGGTAGCAGATGATACTTTGATAATTGTTCCATTACTACATGATATTTGCAAAGTTAATTTTTATAAAGTTGATTATAGAAATGCAAAAAATGCCCTTGGAGAATGGGAGAAGGTTCCTTACTATACAGTTGATGATCAAATACCATATGGACATGGAGAAAAATCTGTTATGATGATTACAGAGTATATTAAACTTACTCCAGAAGAAAAATATGCTATTCGTTGGCATATGGGTTATACTGAACCAAAGGAATTATACAATACAATTGGAGCAGCTTA
>CAMNND010000166.1 GCA_946545035.1 uncultured Clostridium sp.
GTATTTTTTGGATATATTGCTTCTCTGATTTCAAAACCTAAGATAAAAAAACAATAAATTTATATTACTTTAGAAAAATTTTTATTCTAAGAGCTTAAGGGAGCTGGCCGCAACTGGCCAGCTCTCTTAAGCTTTTGTCTAATCAATTACTCGTCAGATTCCTCATTGTCGTCGCTCTGTCCCATTCCCTTAATAGTCTTCATAACAGAAATGGAAATATACTTCGTTGCTTGGTAGTATGAGTCGTTGGGGACCAGAATACCGTAGTCAGCCTGAGAGCTTTCATTTGCATCAACGACAGCATATGTTGTACCAATAACTTTGTAAATCTTGATAGGTTCTGAAAGCTTCTTCTTGCCGTCCAAGATGTCAAAGAAAATCTGATACAGCTCTTCCTCATTGTAGCTCATGTCAAACTTGTGCCGATTATCACTGAAATTGCTGAAGTTCAAGTAAAAACTCCGAACATCGCCAACAACTTTCTGAAGCTCATCCCAGTCATTGTTCAGCCGCTTGAGAGCTTCGTACGTAAAAATAGGGTTTTCGAACAGAGTGTGCTCAGGAAACATTTCCCAGTGGCTAGAGCTCCTGATAAGATCCCAAAAACAGATAACCTTGTCACGCATCTCATCCATAGGCTTACCAGTTCCATCATAGCTTTCCATGATCTCATCACGAAGCTTACGCAGCTGCTCCATGTACTTCAGGAACAGTTCGTACTGCTCATCAGTCACCTTGTCATTTTTGTGATCTGTGAAAACATCCACCACAAAGCAAACCAGCCAGCAATACCGCTCCACAAGATAACCGCCGTCCTTATCGAAAAACTTTTTGTACCCTGCCTGCATCGTATCATCAAGAAACGTGCTGACATACGGAACAAGTCTTTCCGGACAGGTACGGTTCATTCTGGAACGTCCGACGCATTCCATGCGAACCGTCGCAATCGACGTCTTGAAATCCTTCAATTTTTTCATTAGTGTTCACCTTTACCTTTCGCTTATATAGTTTGACTTATTTCACTGTAAAAGTAAGGGCTCCGCCCTCACAACTCAGTGATGCGGACTAAACGCAGGCACTCTACCTACATTTCGCAAGATTATATCATATATAATAATATAATTCAAGTGTTATGTTAATCACTTGTTAATTAAATCCATTCATAAAGCATTTCTTTTCAGCGAGTTTATCCTGAACGCCTCGAAGTGCTTCTCCAAATCTTTGGAAGTGTACTATTTCTCTTTGTCTTAAAAATTTTAATGGATCAATAACATCTGGATCATCTGCACATAAATCTATCAATTTTTCATACGTCGCTCTGGCTTTTTGCTCTGCTGCTAAATCCTCTTGTAAATCTGCTATTGCATCTCCTTTAACTGCTAATACAGATGCAGAAAACGGATAACCTGCTGCACTTTGAGGGTATACACCCCATCCATGATCTGTATAATAACTTCCAAGTCCTGCCATTTTCATTTCTTCAGGACTAGCACCATCAGTTAATTGATGTACAATTGCACCAACCATCTCTAAATGTGCTAATTCCTCTGTTCCAATATCATTTAATATTGCTTTAGCTTTTTGATCTGGCATACCAAATCTTTGACTTAGATATCTAAGTGAAGCTCCAAGCTCTCCATCTGGACCACCATATTGACTAATTATAAATTTAGCTAGCTGTGGATTTCTGTTTTTTATTTTTACTGGATATTGTAAAACTTTATTATAAGTCCACATTAATAATTCCCCCTTTCCCATGGCCAAGGCTCTTCAATCCATTTCCATTTATTACAAGGATACATTATTGTTAATGGTCCGTACATCTTTTGATACTGATCAATTAATCTTCTATATCTATTGCATTGCTCTCTATGCATCATTAAAGCTCTTCTATCGTTTGGGTGTGTATCCAAATACAATGCAAGCTCATTTATCGTAAATTTACATTGTTTAATTTCCTCTATCATTTTTTCTCTAGATTGACTTTGATTCATACCACAAGCTCTATTAAACGCAACCATTTCTTGCTCTTTTTGATAATCTTCATACGTTATATATTCATTATTCATTAGTTAATCCCCTCCCTAAAATCATTAGAATTCTTTAAAAACTCTATTGTTCTTATGCTTTGACAAGGTGAGTATGGAGAAACGAGCTCTGGGTATATGGTTCCCATCTTTAAACCTGTTTCTGGATTAAAAACTTTATTCATTGTTTGAATTGGTACATAACTTTGCCCATACATTGGATTAGATGGAAATTGGGATACACTATCCATGTCAAATCCGCAATCACAACTATTACTATTATTGTAATTATTTGAGTTATTCATCATATTACATGATTGTCTTAAATCTATACTTTCATCATTACTGCTTTCATTATCGACTATTTGATTATCAGCTTCACTATTATCATTTTCCTTGTTACAGCACCCTCTATAGTACCTATAACTTTTCATACATAATCCTCCTTCTTTTGACTATATATTACATATTATGAGAAAATGATAATATTTGTTAACAAAAGCTATCCATTCAACGA
>CAMNND010000167.1 GCA_946545035.1 uncultured Clostridium sp.
TTTAGTTCTAAAAAAGCATTTGGTTGCATTTGCTCTAAACAACTTCCTACTATTATCATTGTTTCTTCTACATCAAAGCAATTTGTTTTTAATAGATCCTTCATATAGTTTGTCTCCTTTATTTATTACAAAGAGATTTTATCATCTAATTATTGGTTATGCAATAGTGCTAATTTTCTGTTTAATACAAAAAAGTTAAGCTAACACTTAACTTTTTTCTAATTATTTATTATATAGTTTTTGACTAATTTTTAACACACATGCATTGAAGGCGTCATTTTGATACTGTGGAGCAATTTTTTGCGCAGCATTAAAATAATCATCTAATGCTTTTAGCATTTTAGCTATCTCTTTTTTTTGCTCTTGATCAAACATTATTTGCTGCTCTATTTGAGTCTTCTTGAGTACCTCTTGATATTGTGCTTCATTTATATAATTCTGATTAAATAAATTTTGATAATACATTTTATTCCTCCTTTTGTTCTAAACTTTTTAATATGTAGTAGTACGCCTCTTTATTATATTTCTGTATCCTTTTCATTCTCTTTTTATATTCTTCTGGTATGATAGCCGTAAAATCTTCATAACTTTCAGTATATCTTTCTATCTTTTCATTTCCGTTTTTTATAAGATCAACAAGATATAATACTTTACTAGCTGCTATTAATACCTCTTGATCTGCAGAAAACTTTCTTTCTAATATGTACCCGGACAACTTACGAATCCCTGTAGCAATTTTTCTCATATGATCTTGATTTAGTAAAATTATATCGAGACAAAAATCCCTAATATCTTCTAATACATCTTCGAATGAATAATCAAACATTTTTCTATATTTAAGCTCTCTCGTTGCAATATTGATAAAACTTTGTCTTATTATTTTTGCATCTTCAGCTCTATTAAACAACTTGTCCACATCATACAATTGCTTCATAAGTTCCAGCTCTTTTTCGGAATTAAAACTAATTCCTGTTGTTCTTGTTGCAAGAACAGTAAGTTTATCTCCTAAGATACTTTCAATACTTGGAAGCTTAATCTTTACATCGCTTGATACCTCAATTTTGCTGGATTCTATTTTCTTACTTATTACTTTTGGATATTTATTTTCTTCATACGCAACATCTAATAGAATATATTTTTCTGATTCATCTGTCACAGAATTAAAGAAAAGTTTATAATGTTGCAAATCCATTCTTTGGCTTGCAGAATTTTCTCTGATATTTTCTTCTAGTCTTGTAAATAAGTCTTGATTTTCAATTATCTCTTGAAGGCATTTTAATACTGTATCCTTGCTTTCTTCGGTTATAATATCAACATCAACTGAAAATCGTTTTAAATCATCTAATAGTACAACAAGTGATGTTCCACCTTTAAAAATAAAATCTAATCCATTATTCGCTAGATTCTCTAGTAAAAATAATGCACCTATAGTTTTTTCTAATAGTTGTAAATCTGCTCTTGGATTCTCTTTCTTTAGTTTTTTTATTGAACCATCTAACAGTTCTTTGTCTTTAATTTGCTCAGCTAACAATTCTTTCTCCTTATACTTTTTCTAGGACTTTTATTTTCTTTAAGTACTTCTTGTATTTTTCTAAATCACCTCTATCCTTTGCATATGAATATAATTTTTTTAGATTTATACTATAATTTTCAAATATGTTACTGTAGATATGCTCTAGCTCCTTACCTTGAAATCTCTCATATAACTTATCTTTATATAGATCAATCATTATCTTTTCTATAGTAGGCTCTAGTATTCCATTTTTATCCTTCTCCAAAGGAGCTCTTGAGTTTAATGCCTTAACAATTAAAACATTCTCGTCATTTAAAAACATGTTTTCATTATCTTTATACATATTCTCTGTAACTATAGTATATTTTTTCATTAGTTTTTCTTTTAGTAGCATTAATATCATTTCAATAGCATATCGCTCTGTTTCAACAACAATAAGATTATTAAAAGAGTAATGTTGTGTAAATTCGTTTAGTATTTTCGTACTCCATACAATTGTCTTTATATCTTCATATTCTTTTGAAATGATTTTATCTATCTTAATAAGTTCCTTTTCTTCTTTGGTTTTATACAATTGTTTATTGACTATCATAAAATATGAATTCAAATAATCTGTAATTACCTCATACTGCTTTAATAAACTAATCACATTCTCAAACGTTTTTACGTTGTCATTTGAATAAATATCTTTATATAGCTTGAACAATTCTTTTCTTGAAACTTTTCCGTGAATGTACTCATTCCTTAATTTAATAACCATTTCCTCATATTTCATCTACATCACCCCAGTGGGATTTTTGAGATATTTTATTTTTTCTCATTTTTCCCACTTTTAATTTTAGCACATTTTGTATCTAAAGTCAAATTGAAATTACTTCAAAACATTGTATATATCAAGGCTTATCGGGATTATATCATGATATATTGCAGTAAATTGTGAATTAACCTGCCTATAGTCATGATAATGTCCAAAATACCATTTCTTAAATTCACATTTTTCCATTATTTTTT